>NZ_SJZH01000049.1:0-1348 GCF_004959785.1 Tabrizicola sp. YIM 78059 | reverse complement strand
GCGCCGGGTTTTCCGGAGGCTCCAACTCTTGAGTAGGATGGAGCATCATGAGCAATACCACGAACAAGTTTTCCCCTGAGGTGCGCGAGCGCGCGGTGCGGCTGGTTCTCGACAACGAGGCCCAACATCCGTCGCGCTGGCAGGCGGTGATGTCGATCGCGGCGAAGATCGGCTGCACACCCCAGACGCTGAACGACTGGGTCAAGAAGGCCGAGGTCGACAGCGGCAAGCGGGCCGGTGTCTCCAGCGAGATGGCCGAGAAGATGAAGGCGCTCGAGCGGGAGAACCGCGAGTTGCGCCAGGCCAACGAGATTCTGCGCAAGGCCAGCGCGTATTTTGCGATGGCGGAGCTCGACCGCCGGTCGAAGTGATGGTGGGTTTCATCGACGCGCATCGGAATGCGCACGGGGCTGAGCCATCGCGGCGCCATCGGTTCGAGCCCGATGGCGAAGGCCGATCTGCAACATGCTGCCGATCGCCCCGTCCACCTGCTATGATCATCTGGCGAAGCGGGCCGACCCGTCCCGGCTGTCGGCTCGGGCACGTCAGGACGACGCGCTGCGCCCCGAGATCCTTCGCGTGTTCGAGGAGAACTGGCGGGTCTATGGTGTCCGGAAGGTCTGGCGACAGCTTGTCCGAGAGGGCTTTGATGTCGCGCGCTGCACGGTGGCACGGCTGATGAAGAGCATGGGTATTCAAGGGATTATCCGTGGAAAGCCGCACCGGACGACGATTCCGGACAAGAAGGCACCGTGTCCGCTGGACAAGGTGAACCGCCAGTTCCGTGTTCCGGCACCGAACATGCTGTGGGTCAGCGACTTCACTTATGTCGCCACCTGGAGAGGCTTCGTCTATGTCGCCTTCGTCATCGATGCCTACGCCCGCCGCATCGTGGGCTGGCGGGTCAGCACTTCGGCCCATGCGGGTTTCGTCCTCGATGCCCTCGAACAGGCAGTCCATGAACGCCGCCCGGCAAAGGGCATGGGACTGGTTCACCACAGCGACCGCGGCAGCCAGTATCTGTCCATCCGCTACACGGAACGCCTCGCAGAAGCAGGTATCGAACCCTCGGTCGGCAGCGTCGGCGACAGCTATGACAATGCGCTGGCCGAGACGATCAACGGGCTCTTCAAGGCCGAGGTCATCCACCGTCGTGGTCCGTGGCGCAGCTTCGAGGCCGTCGAATACGCAACCCTCGCATGGGTCGACTGGTTCAACAACCGCCGCCTGTTGAAGCCCATCGGGAACATCCCGCCGAAGCTGAGGCCAACTTCACGCAACTCTGGAAACTGAACCCATGGCCGCGTAACTAACCGAAATCAGCCTCCGGCAAACCCGGCGCGGTTCA
>NZ_SJZH01000048.1:0-1384 GCF_004959785.1 Tabrizicola sp. YIM 78059 | reverse complement strand
CTTCTTTTGTGGATGCCGCTCGGTTTGCAAGGAATTTCTGATCGTCCGGACATGTGATCGAGTGCGGTCTTTTGTCAGGCCTGTTCGTGCGGCTGACTGGCGCCGCTGGCCGGGATGGTGATGCGCGGAGCGGGGCCACATCTCCAAGAGCGAGCTCGAGGCTCGGAGAAGGTTTCTGGTTTGCCCGACCCGGATCATGTCGATCAATTGCCCATTCGGATCTTGTCTTCCTCACAACTCGGTGGCCCGGAAGCCAGTCGATGCCTGTTCAGGCGCCGATCAGCACCGGGCCGCGATAGCTTTCGCCGCGCGTCAGCATCGCCCAGATGCCGCGCGCCATCTTGTTCGCCAGCGCGGTGGCCACGACCGGGACCGGCTTGCGTTCCAGCATCCGTGCCAGCCACGAGCCTTTCGGCGCACCGCGGCGCGAGGCCCAGCGGATCACAGCGGCGGCCCCGATCACCAGCAATCGCCGGATGTCGCGCTGCCCCATCTTCGAGGTCTTCCCGAGCTTCTGCTTGCCGCCGCTGGAATGCTGCCGCGGCACCAGGCCGAGCCAGGCGGCGAAATCGCGTCCGCGCCGGAATTGCTCCATCGGCGGGGCGAAGGTCTCGACCGCGAGCGCGGTGATCGGCCCGACGCCTGGCATCGTCTGCAGCTGGCGCGGCAGGTCTGCTTCCTGCGACATGGCCGCGATCCGCGCCTTCAGCGCATCAATCCGGGCAGTTAGCTGAGCGATCTGATCGATGAGCATGCGGCAGATGTCCCGCGCGAGGTCCGGCACGCCGCTACCGGGATCGTCGACGACCTTGGCCAAGCGCGGCAGGTAGCCAATCCCTTCCGGGGCGATATGGCCGAACTCGTAGAGATGCGACCGCAGCGCGTTCACGGCCTCGGTGCGCTGCTTCACGAGCTGTTCGCGGGTGCGGAACGCGACAGCCCGCGCCTGCTGGTCGACCGATTTCGGTTCAACGAACCGCATGGTTGGTCGCAGGGCCGCCTCGACGATCGCCTCGGCATCGGCCGCGTCATTCTTCTGGCGCTTCAGGAATGGCTTGACGTAGTGCGGCGCAATCAGCCGCACCTCATGCCCGTGCCGTGCCATCTCCCGCGCCCAGTGATGCGCGCTGGCGCAGGCCTCCATCGCCACGAGGCAGGGCGGCTGGTCCGCCATGAACCGGGCAAACTGCGGCCGCGACAGCTTCTTGCGGAACACGACCGACCCGTCAGCCGCCGCGCCATGAACCTGGAACACGTTCTTTGCCAGATCGACGCCGATGATGCTAACTTCTCCCATGGATGCCCTCTCCTACAGCTTGTGCTTCGACACCACGAGTTTGGCACATCGCGATGCCGTCAGGGGAGAGCGGCATCCACCCCATCT
>NZ_SJZH01000047.1:0-1401 GCF_004959785.1 Tabrizicola sp. YIM 78059 | reverse complement strand
GAGATAAGCGCATGATCCTGAACGATAATCGGAGCCGCAGATGCAGGGCATGAGCGAGCGCCAGTACGCCGCGCATGTCGGGCTGTCGCGGGGCGCAATCCAGAAGGCGAAGACGGCCGAGCGGCTGGTCCTCCATCCCGACGGCAGCATCGACGCGGCGGCCAGCGACGCCCGGCGGGCCGAGACGACCGACCTGTCGAAGAGCAGGCCGAAGGCCGCAGCCGGCTCCGGCGGCATGAAGCCCGTGCCGGCAGCGGCCATCGCGGCCGTGGGCGAGACGCTCCGCGAGAGCGGCGTCTCCGTTCCGGAGGTCGGCGAAGGCGCGACCTACATGAAGGCGAGGACGGCCAACGAGATCATGAAGGCGCAGGAGCGGAAGCTCCGGCTCCAGAAGCAGAAGGGCGAACTCGTCGATCGCATGCGCGCCGAACGGCTGGTGTTCCGGCTTGCGCGCGAGGAGCGAGAGGCCTGGGTGACCTGGCCCGCGCGCGTCGCCGCGATGATGGCGGCGGAACTGCAGGCAGAGATCGGGGACGGGAACAGGGTGGAGGCGGCGCTGATGCAGAAGGTTCTGGAGACCCATGTCCGCGCCCAACTCGCCAGCCTCGCGGAGATCCGGCCTCGACTTGGATGACGAGGTCTTCGCGTTCGACGGCGCCGAGGCCTTGCTCCGGTCGTGGTCGCGCGGAATTCGGCCCGATCCGGACCTGACCGTCTCGGAATGGGCGGACAGGCACCGGATGCTCTCGGGGCGCGCCTCGGCAGAACCGGGGCGGTATCGGACGGTGCGCACGCCCTACATGCGCGAGATCATGGACCGGCTGAGCCCCGGCGATCCCACGCAGCGGGTCGTGTTCATGAAGGCCGCGCAGGTCGGCGCGACCGAGGCCGGGAACAACTGGATCGGGTTCGCGATCCACCAGGCGCCCGGCCCGATGCTGGCCGTCCAGCCCACGGTCGAGCTGGCCAAGCGCAACTCTCGCCAGCGGATCGACCCGTTGATCGACGAAAGCCCCGAGCTGCGGGAGCGGGTGAAGCCCGCGCGCTCCCGCGATGCGGGCAACACGATGCTGTCCAAGGAATTCGCAGGCGGCATCCTGATCATGACGGGGGCGAACTCGGCGGTGGGTCTGCGCTCGACGCCTGCACGCTACATCTTCCTCGACGAGGTCGACGCCTATCCGGCTTCGGCCGACGAGGAAGGCGATCCGGTCACGCTGGCCGAGGCCCGATCCCTGACCTTCGCCCATCGGCGCAAGGTGTTCCTGGTCTCGACGCCCACCATCCGGGGGCTGAGCCGGATCGAACGGGAATACGAGGCGAGCGATCAGCGGCGGTTCTTTGTGCCGTGCCCGCATTGCGGTGCGATGCAGTGGCTGAAGTTCGACCGGCTGCGCTGGC
>NZ_SJZH01000046.1:0-1475 GCF_004959785.1 Tabrizicola sp. YIM 78059 | reverse complement strand
CCCGGAGCTCAGGCGTTTCTACCGAAGGGCCATCAAAGAGCGTTTGTCCAATGGACCGACTGGCGACGCCCATAAGCAAGACAGCAGTGAGGAGACGAAGGGCGGCTCTCATTCCGCGTCCTCGAAGCGCGGGCGAGAGACGGAGAACCGACAGACGTTTGCGAAGACCTCCGACTCGCTCAGCCGACGAACGTTTTCCCAGCGTTGTCCGTAGGTGTCGGTGCCGGGATTGATGATTGCGGTAATGCTGTCTGCGGCGGCGCGGTTGATCCCAGCGTCCGCGAGCCCAAAGAGACCATTTGCGCGCCAGAACCAAAGAGCCGAACGTGCAGCGTAGCGAGGTGTCCCCAGCAGGTCCGGTTCTGCCTCGAAATCAACCTGTTCGCCAAACATCAGGGCGTGATCTTCGGTGAAGGCTCGGTAACCCGCGCGACCGGTGATCTGTTTCAGGCCGCGCCCGCGAAACCTCCATCCGTCACCGCTCTCTACATTCCCGTTACCGTTGCGGTTGGCATAGGCTCGGTTTGCGATCGCTTCCTGATCTGCGGGATGGTCGGCAGTTCTCCCGTAGAGCAGGGCTTCATCCGGGTTGCGCCTGAAATAGCTGAAGATCGATCCCAGGCGGTCGGCACGATAGTCGAGGCTCTCGACAAGCCGCATTCGTGGCCCGACTTCCTGAAGCACCTGACCGAAGAAATGCGCGAGACGTTCGGGACTGTTTAACTGAGCCGTCACGATCTGCAGGTCGATTTCCCGGGCAACTTGAGCCAGACGGTCTCTAGCGGCATCAGGGAATACACCGGAGAGACGATTGCCATTCAGGATGTCGCAGACCGCTCCCCCAGGAAGATCCTGAGGATCAAGGATCGGTTCGGCTGTGCATCGACAGTTCCATGCCTCGCCTGGGTGGCCGTCGGCAGGAGGACTGGACCATGCGAAGACCCGATTGTCGTACTCGGCATGTGCCGCGCGAACACGGGCATCGTCCTGACTGCGCCAGATATAGCTTGTAAGTTGAAGCGCGTCTCTCTGGAAATAGCCGTTCAGCCTCTCGGCATATCGCGCGAGGATCGCGTTGATGACCGTATCGTTGGGATTGACTGGAACACCCGTCTCGTTCAGCCGGTCCGCGACTGAGGCGCGCAGTTGATCTCTGATCGTGGTCAGATCGACCGATGTGATGTCAATGCTGACACCTTCGGGGAGAAAGCCATTCAGCCGGGCAACGCCAGCTGCCAGCGCATCGTCGATGATGCTATCCAGCAGTCGGTGCGGGACCACCGAGAATTTGACTTCCGGTGCTTGAACCGGACCCATCGGCAAGACGAAGACGCTGTTGCCGCCTGACCTGATCCAGGCCGCAAACCTGCTTTCGTGCCGCATCGTTTCCTCCCAGTCGTTCCCCGAAAGCGGTATCAGATTCGAGTTAAAGTTACATTAGGGTCAGGACCCATTGATTTTGTGTCTGCGACGTG
>NZ_SJZH01000045.1:0-1918 GCF_004959785.1 Tabrizicola sp. YIM 78059 | reverse complement strand
AAGCTGCCGAAGCGGCTGGACCTGGCGCGGGACGCGGCGCAGGCTCACGACGCGGTGCCGGGGCTGATCGTCGCGAACTGGGTGGAGACCCGCTTCTGAACGGAGGTCGACATCGGAGCAGCATTGGCATATATTGCCAATGCCCTGCAGGAGATCCCCATGGCCACCCGCAACGTCGTCCTGACCGATACGCAATCCGAACTGGTCGACCGGCTGGTCGCGTCGGGGCGATACCAGAATGCCTCCGAGGCGCTGCGGGCGGGCCTGCGGCTGCTCGAGCGCGAGGAAGCCGAACTGGGCGAACTGCGCGCCCGGCTGAACGCGGGCCTCGAGGAGGCGCGATCGGGCGCGCTCGCCGAAGGGTCGGGCGAGGACGCGATCCGCCGGGCTTTCGCCGCAGCGCGCAATGCCTCCTGATGCCGAAGCCCTGGCGGCTGACGCGAAAGGCGGAAGCCTCGCTGATCAACATCGCAGGATGGACGCTCGAGACCTTCGGCCCGCGTCAGGCCGAGGCCTATGAAGAGGATCTGATCGCGGTGTGCCGGGCGATCGCGGCCGGGACCGCGCAGACGCAGGACTGCCGCCGCCTGATCGATCCGGACCTGCCCGAGGATCTGCGGTTCGCACGCTGCGGCCAGCATTTCGTCGTCTTCATCGAGGACGCCGAGCAGGTGATCATCATCGACGTCCTGCACGGCCGCTCCGACCTGCCTCGAAGGCTCGCGGCGCTGCCCGATCCGAAATCTGGCCGCGGTCGTTGAAGCCCGCCTGGGGACTGGCCTCCACTCTTATCGCTCGGGCAGAAGAAGCGGCACCGCCTTGAGGTAGACCAGCACGCCGAGCAGTTCGACCAGCGACTGGAAGACGATGACCACGATGGCCAGCCGCCATTCCTGCGGCAAGGCCAGCGCCAGCGGCAGCACGACAAAGGAATTGCGCGTGCCGAGGCTGAACACCAGCGCGCGGCCGGATCGCGGCGGCAGGCGAAACGCGCGTACAATGGCCAGCCCTGCAATTAGGGCCAGCAGGAGGAAACCGACGAACACGCCCGCCACCTGCGGCAGGACCGCCAAGGATGACAGGACCNGCCTCGACCCAACGCTCGAGCAGCCATGCCGCCACCAGCGGCACGACGATCAGCGTCAGGAACACGGTCGCGATGGGACCGACCGCGAAGATTTCGAGAAAGGCCGATCCCATGAACAGCCAAAGGTAAGCTGGCAGCAATGCCATCTGCACGATCAGGTTCACCGGCGTGGCGGCGATCGCCCGGCCGGTATCGCCGCCGGAAAGATGCGTGAAGGTGATGTACCAGTCCGTGCAAGGGACGAGCAGCACCAGGAGAACGCCCAACCGGACCGCCGGGTCGGCTGGCAGGACCATCAGTAGACCCGCCACGATCAGCGGGACGATCACGAAGTTGCCCGCGAGCATCGCCCCCATGAAGCGCCGGTCGCGGAACGCCTGCGGCAGATGGATCAGCGGAACCTGCGTGAAAGTCACGAAGATCAGGATGCCCAGAAGCGGCCAGAGCGCCGCTTCGAGATGCGCGGCCGCCCCCGGCAGCACCAGGCCCAAGCCCAGCCCTGCCAGGATGGCGGCGAGATAGATCCAGACCTGTTGTCGCTCGAGATCGAGGCGCGTCATTCAGAAATCCTATCGGTTCGCATCGGTTGAACCGTCGGGCGGGTCGCGGATACGGGGAGATGAAGGTGTTGTCGCGATGATCGGCGATACTGCGATACAGTTCAACAGCTTGGCTCGCGCGGCGGCGTCAGAACGCAAGAAGGATTGAAATGCCCACCCCTCGCGAAACCATCCTCGCCGCGCTGCATGCGCGGCTTTCGGCGTTGCCCGCCACAGCCCTGCGCGGCGACGTGTTGCCCGAACGCGTACCCGCCGGGGGCCTGCTGATCCT
>NZ_SJZH01000044.1:0-2287 GCF_004959785.1 Tabrizicola sp. YIM 78059 | reverse complement strand
AGGCGATGTAGGCCTCGCAGGCCTCGCGCTGCGCATCGAGGCTGTTGAACTCCATATCGAGCCCTTCCTCGCTCGACTTGCGGGTGTAGATGGCGCAGCGCAGGCGGCGGAAGGGCTCTGGCTTGGCGCGGCTCATGGGTTCGGCCCTCCGCTTGCGCTCCGGGCGTTCGTCGCTGCCATCAATCCACCGGATCGATGGCCGGCCTTCGGCCGCCGCGCCTCACCCTCAGCGCCATGGGCCAGCCCGAAGAACTTCCACCCGTTCCAGTGGCTGCCGGTGATCGCCCGCACGGCGGCCGAAAGCGACTTGAACCGCCGGCCCTGCCATTCGAAGCCGTCGGTCAGGACGGTGACGACCTTCTCCTCCCCCTCCCATTCGCGCACCAGTTTGGTGCCGGGGATCGGGCGGCGCGGATCGGCGATCAGCGGCCCCGGCGCGCCCGAGGCGACCTCGGCCGCCAGCGCGTCCAGCGTGCGCCGCGTCGCGGGCTTGATGCCGCCATGGGCCAGTTCCTGGATGCGGTAGCCGATCCGCAGCTCCAGGTTCTCCCGGCTGGCGTTCGGCGCGGGCTCGCCGAACATGGCCCGCCACTTGCCCTGCAACTCGGGCACCGTCATCGCCTTGAGCGCCGCCAGTTCCGCCAGGACGTCGATCCCCTCTGCCTGGCGCGCGAGCGCAGCCTTTGCATCTGAATTCCTTGTGTTTTTCCTCATGCGTCGTCTCCAACTCGGTTTTGCACCTGTCTCCGACGACGGCGTCTGAGGGCGAGAATGTCCAGCGAACTGTCTCCGTCGAGCGAAGAATTCTCGTTCGTTTCCCGTGGGTTGGTCCGTGCGATGGCGCTGGCGAGGATTGCGGCCAACTCCGTCAGCCGCTCATCTGTGGAAAGCTTCTCGGCGGGCGGCGCGAAGGCGATGTCGTCTTGCATTGGGAGCGAACCTCCTGAGGCGGTTTGCTCCGTGTTCGCCGGCCGCGGCAGAGGATTTCAAGTTGAAACAAGGGGTTGTCAAAGGAGCGCGAAGAGCCGGGAAGTCAGTCGTGCATTCCTCCGGATATCGCAGTCGGCCAAGCAGCGTTCTGCGACGCGTTATTCAGTTCCGGATGCCGCGCGGAAGATCATGTTGGCCATTCCCTTTCGGCAAACCTATCATGAAGGTCCGAACGGAGTTTCCTTCATGCCGCTGGCTGCGCCGAATCGACCATTCCTCGACTGGACCATCGAAACCGACCCGGAACTGTGGACGCCCGCCGATGCCGCGGTGATCGGCCTGCCGTTCAGCCAGCACTATCCGGGCGAGGCGCGCCCCAACGACCAGGCCGGGGCTCCCGAGGCAATCCGCCGGCAGTCCGGGCAGTTCTGCGACGGGTCGCAGCACTGGGATTTCGACATCGGCGCGCCGCTTGCCCACATCCTTCCTGCGGGCGGGCGGGATGCCGGCAATCTGGTCGAGGCCGGCAACGATTTCGATGCACATTTCAACCAGAGCGTGGACACCTTGAAGCGTCTTCTGGTCACCTCGCGGTTCGTGGCGGTTCTCGGGGGCGATCACGGTGTCACCATTCCCGTGCTCTCGGCGCTCGAGGTTCTGGGCCGTCCGCTTCACATCGTGCAGATCGATGCGCACATCGACTGGCGCGACGAGGTGCGCGGCGCATCGCGCGGCTATTCCAGCCCGATGCGCAGGGCCTCGGAACTGCCCTGGGTATCGGGGATCACGCAGATCGGAATCCGCGGAACCGGCAGCGCCCGGGCCGAGGAGGTGCAGGCCGCGCGCGATCACGGGGCGACGATCTTCACCGCCCACCAGATCCACGACGAGGGGCTGGCGCCCGTGCTGCAGCATCTTGCAGGGCGCGGACCCTTCTACCTGACGGTCGATGCGGACGGGTTCGATCCCTCGGTAATGCCGGCCGTACTGGGGCCCGTGCCCGGGGGCCTCGGCTTCGGCCAGGTTCGGCGGATCCTGCGCCACCTTGCGGCCGAAGGCGGACTGAAAGGCATGGACATCGTCGAGGTCGCGCCCTCGATCGATCTGCCGAACGCGATCACTTCGGTCACGGCCGGGCGGCTGGTGATCAACGCGCTCGGGGCGGCGCTTGTGGAGGGTTGGCGCTCAGGCAGGGACGGTCCGCCTGTGGGAGAATGACGGATGCGCCTGAGGCGTGAGGATCGGATCCTCAATGCCGCGTCGCGCCACGCACCATCCCATCCGTCTCCAGCTGCAACGCCGCCCGCCACAACGGCGTCTTAGGGTCAGGACTCGTTGTCGCGTCATAGCCAGAACA
>NZ_SJZH01000043.1:0-2348 GCF_004959785.1 Tabrizicola sp. YIM 78059 | reverse complement strand
CGCCAGTCAGCCGCACGAACAGGCCTGACAAAAGACCGCACTCGATCACATGTCCGGACGATCAGAAATTCCTTGCAAACCGAGCGGCATCCACAAAAGAAGGTTGGACGTGCGGCCCACCCCCTCCGCCATCATCCCTGTTGCGAACACGGACAGGCGCCCATCGCGGCGCGGAAATAGTCGTGTTTTCAAAGGGCTTTGCGTCCCCCATGCGAACCTCCGAGACTGCGCGCCAGGCCCGTTTCGGGCTCTGAACGGCGCTCCGTCTCTGTTCGGGCGAACCTCGCCAAATTCGGTTCGGTCGGATTTTTCGTCGTCTTTCCAATGGCCTGACTTTCAACTCCGCCAAAACTTCGGCCCCTGTGTCCATCGCTCTCAAAGGGAACAGAGCCGCGACGGGCGGTAGGCGCAGCCGCTGGGTGCGCTGGCTGAATGGCGCGTAGCGGTGGCGGTGGCTTGCTCGGGGTCAGACCGAAAGCGTTGATGACAAAAGGACTTCGCGCTCCTAGCCTGGCGGCATGTCGAACGGGCCCTGGACGGATGAAGAGAACGACCTGATCGTCGCGGACTACTTCGCGATGCTGGCCGACGACATCTCCGGGCGCCGCTACAGCAAGGCTGAACACCGCCGCGCACTCCTCCCGCTGCTGAACGACCGATCCGAGGGGTCCGTCGAGTTCAAGCACCAGAACATCAGCGCGGTGCTCAAGGGCCTCGGCGAGGACTGGATCCCCGGCTACAAGCCCGCGTTCAATTTCCAGATGACGCTGGTCGATGCCGTGGCGCGCTGGCTGGCGCTGAACCCGGCCTGGCTAGGGCGCCAGCCGGGGCTGCAACCCGCTGCGGGCCTGCGCGAAGCGGCACAGATCTGGATCGGGCCGCCGCCGACCCTGTCGAACCAGCCGCCGCCGCAGGAGCTGGAGCAGATGCTGCACATCGCGGCCAAGTTCGACGTGGCGGGCCGGGACGCGCGCAACCGGGCCCTTGGCCGCGCGGGTGAGGAGCGCGTTCTGGCGCATGAGCGGTCGGCGCTGCGGGCGGCGGGCCGCGACGACCTGGCGCGCAAGGTGCGCTGGGTGTCGGAGGAGGACGGCGACGGCGCGGGCTACGACATCGCCAGCTTTGCCCCGGACGGCCGGGTGCGCCTGATCGAGGTGAAGACGACGAACGGCTGGGAGCGCACGCCCTTCCACATCACCCGCAACGAACTGGCCGTGGCCGAGGAGCGGCGCGCGGAATGGTGCCTGTTCCGGCTCTGGAACTTTTCGCGCGAGCCGAAGGCCTTCGAGCTGCACCCGCCGCTGGACGCGCATGTCTCGCTGACGGCGACGACGTTTCAGGCGAGCTTTCACTGACGGTCAGTCGAACACCCGCCCCGGCTGTTCGTCCCATGGCAGGGCAGCCACAGCGCAGAGATCGACGATGCTGATCGTCGAGGGTTCGCGGTGGACGACCAGCCGCTCGAGCACCTCGGGCGCCAGCCTCGCGAGGCGCAGGAGGCGGCTGACGTAGCGGTCGGACAGGCCCTCGTCGGCGGCGAGATCGGCGAGCGTGGCGACGTCGCCCCGCTCCAGCCGCTGCCGCCAACCCCATGCGCGGCCGATGGCGCGCAGCAGGTGGGGATCCTGCCCGCGCCCCATGGCGGCCTCGACATGCTTCGGCGGGAGGATCCGGGGGCGACCGCCGCGGCGGCGGAGTTCTAGCGGGATGTGGACGCGCAGGGTGTCGGGCGCGGGCATCAGGCCACCTCCTTCTTCAACGGGGCCATCAGCGCGGCGATGGCGCCGAGGCCGTCGTGGCGCAGGTCGACGGCGAGGCCCGCCTCGCTTACCGTGATGCGCGCGACCAGCAGCTGGACGATGCGTGCCTGCTCGGCCGGGATCAGTGCCTTCCAGAGATCGTCGAACTGCGCCAGCGCGGCGACAACGGTGGTCTCATCGAGGTCGGGACGGTCCTTCCGGACGGCCCGCGCGGTGCGCGCCGCCACCTCGGGCGTGCGCAGCATCCGGCGGATTTCGCCGATGACGGCCTCCTCGACCATCGCCCCCGGCAGCCGCTGGGGCCCGCGCAGCTCGGCTGCGGGGCGCTTCCGGATCACGTCCATCGACGTGTAGTAGCAGTACCGCTTGCCTTTCCGCCTGGTGTGGTGGGGCGTCATGGCGGCACCGGTCTCGGTGAAGATAAGCCCGCGCAGGAGCGCCGGTTGCGCCGCCCGCGCCACCGCCGCGCGGGCGACGCGGTTATTGGCCATGACGGCATGCGCCTCGTCCCACAGCTTCTGGTCGATGATGGCCGCATGCTCGCCGGGATGGACCTCGTCCTTGTGCACGGCGAGGCCGAGATAGACC
>NZ_SJZH01000042.1:0-2471 GCF_004959785.1 Tabrizicola sp. YIM 78059 | reverse complement strand
GCACCACCGCGAAATCCGCAGGCGTGCCGCCATAGACCGGGCGATCCTCGACATCACGGCTGACCAGATGCGCATTCGCTCGCGCCACGCCGTTGACCGTCCAGACCTTCGGGCTGGTGACCTTGGTCGCAACCTCGACGCCAGGCTTGATCGTGCAGTTGCCCGCGCGCAGGTCATTGCCGAACCAGGCGACGACAAGGCTGACGCTCTCGACGGCTGGGGCCATGGCCTGCAGCCGGTCCAGCGCCACGACGACGTCGGTCTCGTCGGGCAGCGCGTTCAGGTTCTCGGCCGAGGTGGTGCCGCCGATGGTCTGGCCGAAGACTGTCGTCGTCGCACCCACGGTCTTGCGGACAGCTTCGGTCGCATAGGTGAACTCGCCCGAGGCGGGGATCATCGTCACCGCCTTGACCAGCCCCTCGGCGGTGTCAGGGTCTGCCAAGGGCCGGAACACCTCGAAGGATAGTTGCGGCAGGCGGTTGCCGTAGGTGGCGAGCGGCAGTTCCTCGAAGACGACGTAGGCGGTGCCGCGATATGCCGGGGTGCTGGCCGCCCCCATCTTGGCGGCGATGAACGGGTCAGGCGTCTGGGTCTCGTTCCCCGGATACCAGCGCCAGGTGATGCCGGTCATGTCGAGCGGCTTGCCATCGGCCCAGATGCGGCCGATGCCGGTGATCGGGCCTTCGCAGAGCGCAACCGCGAAGCTGGCGTAGTAGAGGTATTCCGCCGTCCGGACCTTGCCTCCCCCGCCACCCTTGCCGCCGCCTTGGGTGGTGGTCTTCATCTCCTCGCGGAAATCCGTGGCCCAGATGATGTTGCCGCCGATGCGCATGCGGCCGTAGAGGCGTGGGATGATCGCGCCTTCAGTGGCCGAGGTGATGCGCAAGCTGTCGAGGCGCTGGCCCTCGATCTTCTGCGCCGGGGCCAGCGATGACACGATCCAGCTGTCCACCACCGAACCGATGGTCGAGCCGATGAAGCCACCGATGGCAGCGCCAGAGAAGCCGAGGATCGCGCCGCCAAAGGCACCGCCGATGGCGGAACCGACGGCACCGAGGACGAGCGTGGCCATGACGAAATCTCAGCGTTCGAAGGGTTGGGGAGTCAGCGTGCAGGAAAGAGGAAGGCGAAGGCGATGCGCCGCCGCCATGTCGGTGTCAGCGGTTCCTCGATCACGCCCAGCCGCTCATAGGCGTGAAGGAAGGTGCCGGGTCCGGTCAGGATGCCGACATGCTTGGCGATGGCGCGTGGCATCATACGGAACAGGATCAACGCGCCGGGCGCGGCCTCGGATGGGGCGAGTTCCGGCATCATCCGTCGCGCCCCTTCGGCCAGCACCTCGCACGGCCCAGTCTCGCCCCAATCCCGGCTGTAGGGCGGAATCGGAAAAGGCTCCGGCCCGACGACCTCGCGCCAGACCCCGCGCGCGAGGCCGAGGCAATCACAGCCGACCCCGCGCAGGCTGGCCTGATCGTGATAGGGTGTGCCGAGCCAGGACCGGGCAGCGGAGATGACGCGGGCAGGATCGGCGGCCTTCACAGCACAGCCCCCTCGTGGCCGCCATCTTTGGTGGCGTAGCGGAGAACGGCATCCTGGCCGGGGATATGCGGGAATCCCCGGAAGTTTGCAACATTGGTGAACTTCGTCCCGCAGGTTGCGATCCGCTTGTCGCAGCCCGCCCGGACCACGAAAGCATCCGTCGCCGTGATCGGCCGCACCGGGGCTTCCAGCAGGGTCAGGATCGCCAACCCGTCGACGAGGTCGTGCGAAAGCACCTCGACCCGCCGCCCCGCACTCGCGCCGGTCGACCATTCGACCAGGCCGAAGGCGAACCACCCCGCCGCGAAGGCACTGAGGCCGGAAGCGGTGAAGGCCCGGTCGCGGAGCATATCGATCACGGCGCCGGTCCCCTTGAAGGCCGGAGTCTCGAGGTTCACGCCGCAGCGCGCATCGCCCAAGGCCGCGTCGCACGTAGCCTGAAACGTCCGCCCCACGGTCTGGCCGAGGATATGGGCCAACGATCGGACCTCCGCCACGAAGGCGAGCCGCCCGCGCCGAATCTGGCCGATGGCCCCGCGACGCAACAGCACGCGCTGCGCCGGGCTGGCCCAGTTCACCCGCCAGACCTCGACCGCCGCGTTGTCCCAGCGGCCGTCGAGGATGTCGGTCTCGGTGATGCGGTCCGACGACAGCACGCCTTGCGCGTCCTGCGCGTCCACGGACAGGTCGGACCCCGACCGGACCTCGGAGGCTGTCAGCCCGCTTTCCGGCTCGAACTCGGTGCCGTCGAAGGTGAGCGTCCGGTCGTGATCGGTGAAGCCGAAGGTCACGCCATCGGCCCGGGTGATCCGCCAGCACCAGGCCAGCGTCGTCGTGCCTTCGTCCAGATGCGCCTGCAGCGCAGGGTTCAGGGACTTCATGTGCGGATCTCCAAGAGCGGGATCGAGGTGATCGACCCGAGGCGTTCGAGG
>NZ_SJZH01000041.1:0-2605 GCF_004959785.1 Tabrizicola sp. YIM 78059 | reverse complement strand
GCGACGCTCTTACACCACCCTGCGGGGCACAATCGAAATCCGCCTTCCCGTTGGGCGAGGCGCGCTCCGTTCGCGCAATTGCCCCGCGGCGTTCGCGGGATTGTGGCAGAAAACGAACGAATTGGCATCACGATTTGGCCCAACTCCTTCGCTATCGGGAAGGGATGACTGCCGATGTCCCATGCACAAGGTGCGGGGGCGCGGCATGGGGGTTCGTTGCATGTCCTTGGTTGCGCAGAACTTGGAAGACGTCGGGCCAGAGACCTTTGCCGACGAATTGAAGCCGGGGACGAAGCTCCTTCTCGGCCAGTTCACCATCGACTCCTTCCTGAATGCCGGGGGCTTCGGAATCACCTATCTTGCAAGGGATTCGCTCGACCGGCGCATCCTGATCAAGGAATGCTTCCCCTCCTCTTTCTGCCGCCGCAGCGGTCAGGCCGTCGGACCGCGGACCCGCCAGCGCGAGGAAGAGTTCCGGTCGATCGTCAGGCTTTTCCTGCAGGAGGCATATACCCTGTCCCGGCTTGAACATCCGAACATCGTCCGGGTGCATCAGGTCTTCGAGGACAACGATACCGCCTATATGGCGATGGACTATGTCGATGGCCCCGACCTTCTGGAAACGGTAGAGGGCACAGCGCCGGCCCTGAAGCCGCAGCAGATCATGGCGATCCTCGACCAGATCCTCGATGCGCTGGCCTACGTTCACGCGCAGGGGGTGCTGCATCGGGACATCTCGCCCGACAACATCCTGCTTGACCGTGCGACCGGCAGGCCCGTGCTGATCGACTTCGGCGCCTCGCGCAAGGACGTGACGCGGAAAAGTCGCGCGCTGTCGGGGCTGCGTGTGGTCAAGGACGGCTATTCGCCTCAGGAATTCTACATCGCCGGCAGCATCCAGGCACCGTGCAGCGATCTTTACGCGCTGGCGGCAAGCTTCTGCCATCTGGTCTCGGGAGCGACGCCGATGACCTCGCAGGACCGGCTGTCGTCGATCGCGAACCGTCAGGGTGACCCCCAGGTTCCTCTTGCCGGCCGGATCAACGGCTATCCGACTGCCTTCCTGAAGGCCCTGGACAAGGCGATGTCAATCTTTCCCCGCGACCGGTTCCAGTCGGTGGCGGAATGGCAGTCGATGCTGCGGGCCGGCACGACGCCACGTCCGGCCTTGCTGCCCAAGGGCGAGCAACAGGGTGCCGCCGTGCGCCCGACCATGACGGCGGCGGAGGTGGCGCAGTCCGGCCCGGCCATGGTTGCCCTTGCGCCGGCCTGCCCGGCGGCACCGTCCGATGTCCCCGCCGTGCCGGTTGCGCCTTTGGCGACGGCCCGCCCCGTGCGGCTTCGTGCCGCGCGTGATCCGCTGCTGTCTTCGGCGGCGGCCGTTCTGCTGGTTGCCGGGGTGCTGTCGGCGACCAGTGAGATCACGCAGCATGTCTGGCCCGGTTCGGTGATGCAGACCGCCGTGGCGGCACCCTTCGTCGCGCCTGACGAGGCTGCGAGACGTGGCCTGGTCCGCGGGTTGCGCATGCCCTTCCAGGTCGATCCTGCCGATCCCGGACGCATTGTCGCGCGGCTGCCGTGGTCGCCGGAATGGGCCGAACCCGGCCTGCGCATCGTGGAAGTGAACGGTGTTCCGGTGCAGGACGGTTCCGACATCGCGGCGATGATGTCGGCAGGTGCCGATCTGTCGAAAGTCGCCGATTGGAATGTCATCCTCGGCTATGTTGCTGCGCCGGGTGGCGATGTCGTCAGAAAGATCCTGACCCTGCCCGTGGTCGATCGGCTGGACCTTCCGAACGGTCTTTCCTTCGAGATGACCATGACCCCGACTGGCATTCAGACGGTCGTCGCCGCCGTGGCGGCTGGGGCGGCCACGGATCTCGCGGTGGGTGACGTGCTGCTGGTCTATGATGCGACCGGCGAAATTCTGGGCACCGCAACGGCGCTGGCCGACATACTTTCCCGCGAAGCAGGAAGAGACAGTACAACACACGGCTTTGCAATCCAGCGTAAAGGGCAGATGGCGACCGGGTCGTTCCAGCTGCCGGGGCTGGGCTGAATGGCCTTGAAGCAGATCCAACAGGACGTGGAGAGACAGACGTGAAGTTCCTTCGCTCATTCTTCAGCAAGACTGCGGCAGAGCCGGTCAAGCAGGTGGCTCCGGCCGGATCCGGGCCCGATCCGGTCATGACGTCCCTGGCCGAGCTTGAGGTGAAGCGGCTGCGCGAGGCTCTTGCCGCCGCTGCCCCGACACCACCCGCGTCGCAGCCCGAGGCTGAAACGTCCGAACCGCCCGCAGCGCGCCCCAGCCGTGTAGTAAAGGCCAAGGTGCCGCTGCCCGAAGGTGTGTCGGGGCCGGCGGTCAATATCTGGGATATCGAGGACGGGGATCCGCACCCCGCTCCGGCATCGCTTGCCGCGGCAGAACCGGAACGTCGGCGCCCCACCCGTAGCAAGACGCGCATCCTGGGATTCGATGTCCAGCCAGTGGCGGCGGTCGTCCCTCTGTTCGATGATGCCGAGAAACCGGCGATCGCTGCCGTGCCGGCACCGGGGCAGGGGCATGTGATGTTTCCGACGGGCTGGCTGGTTGTGAAGTCTGGTC
>NZ_SJZH01000040.1:0-3176 GCF_004959785.1 Tabrizicola sp. YIM 78059 | reverse complement strand
GCATCGAGGGGGCCGACCCCGGCATGGCCGCGCTGACCGGACGGGTTGAGGTGCGTTTCGCCGACACCGCGCTGATCACGCAGGCCATCGACGGCACGCCTTGCGAACTGGTCTTCGCGTGGAGCCTCGGCGCCAACGCCAGCTTCACCTTCACGGCCCACGCCGTCTACCTGCCGCGCCCGCGCATCGAGATCCCTGGCCCGCAGGGCATCCAGGCCACCTTCGACTGGCAGGCAGCCAAGGCCGTCAGCCCCGCCCGGATGTGCACCGCCGTCCTCGTCAACACCGTCGCAACCTATTGAGAAGGCCCGTCATGCTGACACTCGACCTTTCGAACGCGCCGCAGTGGTGCGACCTCATCCCCGGTGTGCGCGTGAAGCTCCGCCCGCTGACCACCGCGCTGATGGTCTCCGCGCGGGGCGATCCCGCGATTGCCGACCTGCCCGAGGGGGCCGCGACCGAGGAAGCCGCGCTTTNTGCGCGTGAAGCTCCGCCCGCTGACCACCGCGCTGATGGTCTCCGCGCGGGGCGATCCCGCGATTGCCGACCTGCCCGAGGGGGCCGCGACCGAGGAAGCCGCGCTTTCCATGGCCAAGGCGCTGGCGCGGCGCGCGATCCTCGCGTGGGAGGGGATCGGCGATGCAGACGGCAATCCCATCGAGCCGAGTCCCGAGGCCATCGACGCGCTTCTCGACCTCTGGCCCGCCTTCGAGGCGTTCCAGACTTCTTACGTCGCCAAGGGCCTCCTGCTGGACGCGGAAAAAAACGGCTCTGCGCCCTTGCCGACTGGTCGCTCAGTGGGGGCGAAGGCTACTGCGCGGCCTGCGGCACGACCTGTCCCGACTGCCCCGCACGGCTGAACCGGCCGCTGACGCTCGAAGGCGCGCAGGTCTGGGACCTGGCGCAGCGCCTCGGCGGTCAGATGCGCGTCATCCCCGGCGCGGTGATCGGCTGGGACATGGGCGCGGCGCTTGCGCTGGGGAACGCTCTCGGCATTTCCCCGCCCGCCATCGCCGAACTGTTGCCCGCCCTCGAGGCGGTGATGGTCCGCCGCGTCAACGAGCAGATCGCGGCGAACCGCGACTGACCCCATTCCACCCGGAGCCCCGATCCGATGCCTGAGAAACGCGTCTCCGTCCGGCTTGCCGCCGTGGGCGGGCGCCAGGTGCGCGCCGAACTGGAAGGCATCGGCGAGGCCGGGGCGAAGGGCTTCGGCCGCCTGTCCACCGAGATGGAACTCGCCAACACGCGGCTGGCGAGCTTCGCGCGCCGGGCCGGGATCGCTCTGGCGGCTGTCGCTGCGGCTGCGGCGGCGGCCGGGGTGGCGATGATCCGCTCGGGGCTCGCCAACATCGACGCGCAGGCGAAGCTCGCGCAGTCGATGCGGACGACCGTCGAGAGCATCCAGACCCTGGCTCAAGCCGGGGAGCTGGCGGGCGTCTCGATGGGCGAGATCGAGCAGGCGACGAAGAAGCTGACCACGCGCCTGTCCGAAGCCGCCAGCGGTTCGGGCGCGGCCGTCGGCGCGCTCCGGCGGCTGAACCTGACGGCGGCGGAACTGCAGGCGCTGCCGCTCGACCAGCGTATCGTCGCCATTCAGGACGCGCTGACCCGTTTCGTGCCCGAGGCCGAGCGGGCGGCCGTGGCCTCCGACCTCTTCGGCGACCGGGCGGCGCTGGCCTTCCTGCGGATCGACAGCGCCACGCTGCGCGATGCTGCCCGCGACGTGCAGGACTTCGGGGTGGCGGTCAGCGCGGCGGATGCGGCGCAGATCGAGCGGACGGGCGATGCCATCGCGCGGCTGAGCCTGATCTGGACCGGCCTCGTGAACCGCCTGACCGTCGCCGTCGCCCCGGCACTGGAGGGTGTCGCTACCAAGCTCGCCGACATGGCGCGGGCGACCGGCCCCATCGGGCAGGCGATCAGCGCGCTCTTCGACAATCTCGGGCGGCTGGCCACCTATGCCGCGACCTTCGCCGTCGTCATGGCCGGGCGCTGGGTGGCTGGCATGGCGGCAGCGGCCCTGTCGGTGCGCGGCCTTGCCACCGCCTTGGTGTTCCTGCGCGGCGCGCTGATCCGCACCGGCATCGGCGCGCTGATCGTCGGGGCGGGCGAGCTGGTCTATCAGTTCTCGCAACTCGTCGCCCGGGTCGGCGGCGTGGGCGAGGCGTTCCGGCTGCTCGGCGATCTGGCCCGCGAGGTCTGGTTTCGCATCGGTCTCATGCTGGACGCGGCCCTCGCCCGCATGGCGGCCGGGTGGGAGGGATTGAATGCGGCCAGTCTCTCGGCGCTGGAAGGTACCATCGCGGGCGTCGTCAGCTTCGGCGACCGGACGGCCGCGATCTTCCAGGGCGCCTATGACGCCGCCGTCGCCATCTGGGGCAGCCTGCCCGGTGCCATCGGCGACTTTGCCTTTCAGGCGGCGAACGGTCTGATCTCGGGCGTCGAGGCGATGCTGAATGGCGTCGTGACCCGCATCAACAGCTTCATCGAGACGCTGAACGCGGCGCTGGCGCTTCTGCCGGAATGGGCGACCGGCGAAGGCGGGGTGCGGATCGGCATCCTTGACCCGGTGGAACTGGGGCGTATCGGCAACCCGTTCGAGGGGGCGGCAACGGCCGCAGGGGCTGCGGCGGCAGATGCCTTTTCTGCAGCGCTGGCACGCACCTACCTCGAGCCACCCGACCTCGGCCTCGGCGCAATGGCCGAGGACGCCCGCGCGCGAGCCGACGGCTATCGCGAAGCGGCGGGGATGTTGGCTGACGCTGCCGGTCGGCCGCTCGCCAGCTGGCAGGCGCTGAAGGATGCGGTGACCGGCACGGGGGTCGACGCTGAGACTGCGCTGGCGGATGCCGCTGCTGCGGCCGGGGCGCTGGGCGAAGAACTGGACGATACCGGCGGAGCGGCGGGTCGCGCCGGTGCGGCCGGGCGGCAGGCAGGAGCCGACACCGCCGCCGGAGCCGAGAAAGCCCTGACCGGCTGGCAGGCCGTCACCGCCGCACTCGCCGACTACGCCGCCAAGGCGCGCGAGATCGGCGGGGATATCGGCAGCGCGCTGGTCGGGGCGTTCCAGAGTGCGGAGAACGCCATCGGCGACTTCGTGAAGACCGGTAAACTCGACTTCCGCGATCTGGTCACCTCGATGATCGCCGACCTCGCGAAGCTCGCCGCCCGCC
>NZ_SJZH01000004.1:0-275347 GCF_004959785.1 Tabrizicola sp. YIM 78059 | reverse complement strand
TCCGCGAAGGCGGCCGCACCGTCGGCGCAGGCGTCGTTTCGAAAATCATCGCCTAGATCGCGGCTTGCAATAGGAACGGGCGGGCTGTAGAAGCCCGCCCTCCGACCAACGAAACAGAACCTCTCGGGTGGGTGCCATTGCTCAGGCCGATGTTCTAAAAGGAAAACAGTGATGCAAGGTCAGACCATCCGCATCCGCTTGAAAGCGTTCGACTACCGCGTGCTGGATGCCAGCACCCAGGAGATCGTGAACACCGCCAAGCGGACGGGCGCCCAGGTGCGCGGCCCGATTCCCCTGCCGAACAAGATCGAGAAGTTCACGGTTCTCCGTGGTCCGCACATCGACAAGAAGTCGCGTGACCAGTGGGAGATCCGCACGCACAAGCGTCTTCTCGACATCGTCGATCCCACCCCGCAGACGGTGGACGCGCTGATGAAGCTCGACCTCGCCGCCGGCGTGGATGTCGAGATCAAGGTTTGAGGAGGGCAGATCGATGCGCTCTGGAGTGATCGCAAAGAAGCTGGGAATGACCCGGCTGTTCCTCGAGGATGGCAAGCAGGTTCCGGTGACGGTCCTGCAACTGGACAGCCTGCAGGTCGTGGCGCAGCGCACCGTCGAAAAGGACGGCTATACCGCCGTCCAGCTGGGCGCGGGCGTTGCCAAGGCCAAGCGGACGAGTGCCGCGCAGCGCGGGCATTTCGCCAAGGCCAATGTGGCGCCGAAGCGCAAGATCGCGGAATTCCGCGTCTCGCCGGATTGCCTGATCGATGTGGGGGCGGAAATCACCGCCGACCATTATCTCGCCGGTCAGTACGTCGATGTGGCCGGCACCTCGATCGGGAAGGGCTTTGCCGGCGCGATGAAGCGGCACAACTTCGGCGGTCTGCGCGCCAGTCACGGCGTGTCGATCAGCCATCGCTCGCACGGTTCGACCGGCCAGTGCCAGGACCCCGGCAAGGTGTTCAAGGGCAAGAAGATGGCTGGCCATCTGGGTGCGGTTCGCGTGACCACGCAGAACCTGCAGGTGGTGCGCACCGATGCCGAGCGCGGTCTGATCATGATCAAGGGCGCTGTGCCCGGGTCCAAGGGTGGCTGGGTCACGATCAAGGACGCCGTCAAGAAGCCCGCGCTGAAGGACGCGCCGCGTCCGGCCGCGATCCGCACCGCTGCCGCTGCTCCGGCCGCCGAAGTTGCCGCCGAAGGGGGTGAAGCATGAAACTTGATGTGATCAAGCTGGACGGCAAGAAGGCCGGCTCGATCGAGCTGGACGAGGCGCTGTTCGGCCTCGAGCCGCGCGCCGACATCCTGCACCGCGTGGTGCGCTGGCAGCGGGCCAAGGCCCAGGCCGGCACGCATTCGACGCTGGGCAAGTCGGACGTCTCCTACTCGACGAAGAAGATCTATCGCCAGAAGGGCACCGGGGGCGCACGCCACGGGTCGAAGAAGGCGCCGATCTTCCGTCATGGTGGCGTCTACAAGGGCCCGACCCCGCGCAGCCACGCCCATGACCTGCCGAAGAAGGTTCGCGCCCTCGGGCTGCGGCACGCACTGTCGGCCAAGGCCAAGGCGGGTGAGCTGGTGATTCTGGACGCGGCTACCCTGGCCGAGGCCAAGACCGCCCAACTGGCCAAGATGAAGGCGGAACTCGGCTGGAAGCGCGTCCTGATCATCGACGGCGCTTCGGTCGATGCGAACTTCGCTCTGGCCGCCCGCAACCTGGAGGGCGTGGACGTCCTGCCGACCATCGGCGCGAACGTCTACGACATCCTGAAGCGTGATACGCTGGTCATCACCAAGGCCGGTGTCGAAGCCCTGGAGGCGCGTCTGAAATGAGCAAGGCACCCAAGACCGCTGCGGCCCTGAAGCCGGAGCACTACGACCTGATCCAGAAGCCGGTCATCACCGAAAAGGCCACCATGGCCTCCGAGGCAGGTGCCGTGGTGTTTCAGGTCGCCATGGACGCGACCAAGCCCCAGATCAAGGAAGCGGTCGAAGCCGTTTTCGGGGTCAAGGTGAAGGCGGTGAACACCACCATCACCAAGGGCAAGGTCAAGCGCTTCCGCGGCCGTCCCGGCGAGCGGAGCGATCGCAAGAAGGCCTATGTCACGCTGGAAGACGGTCAGACTATCGACGTCACCACCGGCCTCTGATAATAGGCGCGCGACTCACGGCGGCCCCGGGAAGACCGGGGCCGTCATGTTTCGCTAAATCGGGGATCTTCGGAGCCCTTCACCGCCGGGTGGCGACACCCGTGCAAGCAAACGGAAGACAGGAAACATGGCACTCAAGTCGTATAAACCGACGACGCCTGGCCAGCGCGGGCTGGTTCTGATCGACCGTTCGGAGCTGTGGAAAGGCCGTCCGGTCAAAGCCCTTACCGAAGGGCTGATCGGCACCGGCGGCCGGAACAACCTCGGACGGGTCACCATGCGTCACCAGGGCGGGGGGGCCAAGCGCCTTTACCGCGTGGTCGATTTCAAGCGTCGCAAGTTCGACGTCCCCGCGACGGTTGAGCGTATCGAATACGATCCCAATCGCACCGCGTTCATCGCCTTGGTCAAGTATGCCGATGGCGAGCTGTCCTATATCCTGGCGCCACAGCGTCTGGCCGTTGGCGACCAGGTCATCGCCGGCGCCAAGACCGACGTCAAGCCGGGCAACGCGATGCCGTTCAGCGGCATGCCGATCGGGACGATCGTTCACAACGTCGAGCTGAAGCCCGGCAAGGGTGGTCAGCTGGCCCGTGCGGCGGGCACCTATGCGCAGTTCGTCGGCCGCGACGGAGCCTATGCCCAGATCCGCCTGTCTTCGGGTGAACTGCGCATGGTCCGTCAGGAATGCATGGCCACCATTGGTGCCGTGTCGAACCCCGACAACTCGAACCAGAATTTCGGGAAAGCAGGGCGCATGCGCCACAAGGGCATTCGCCCGACGGTCCGCGGTGTCGCGATGAACCCGATCGACCACCCGCATGGCGGCGGCGAAGGCCGGACCTCGGGCGGTCGTCACCCGGTCACTCCCTGGGGCAAGGGCACCAAGGGCAACAAGACGCGCAAGCCGAAGGCTTCGGACAAGCTCATCGTCCGGTCGCGTCACGCCAGGAAGAAAGGGCGTTAATCCATGGCACGTTCCGTCTGGAAAGGCCCGTTCGTCGACGGCTATCTGCTGAAGAAGGCAGAGAAGGCGAAGGCATCGGGCAAGGGCGAGGTGATCAAGATCTGGTCGCGCCGCTCCACCATCCTGCCGCAGTTCGTCGGTCTGACCTTCGGCGTTTACAACGGCAAGAAGCACATTCCCGTGCTCGTCACCGAGGAAATGATCGGCCAGAAATTCGGCGAATATTCGCCGACGCGGACCTACTATGGTCACGCCGCCGACAAGAAAGCGAAGAGGAAGTAAGCCATGGGTGCGGAAAAGAACCCCCGCCGCGTGGCGGACAACGAAGCGATGGCCGTGCTGCGCATGCTGCGCACGTCGCCGCAGAAACTGAACCTGGTTGCCGGCATGATCCGCGGCAAGAAGGTAGACAAGGCACTGGCTGACCTCACCTTCTCCAAGCGCCGCATCGCGGGTGACGTGAAGAAGTGTCTGCAGTCGGCGATCGCCAACGCAGAGAACAACCACAACCTCGACGTGGACAATCTGATCGTGGCGGAAGCCTGGGTCGGCAAGAACCTGGTGATGAAGCGGGGCCGTCCGCGGGCGCGTGGCCGGTTCGGCAAGATCATGAAGCCGTTCTCGGAAATCACCATCAAGGTCCGTCAAGCCGGGGAGACCGCGTAATGGGACAGAAGGTTAACCCGATCGGGATGCGCCTGCAGGTCAACCGCACCTGGGACAGCCGCTGGTTCGCCGAGTCGAAAGACTACGGCAATTTGCTGCTGGAAGACCTGAAGATGCGCGATTTCATCCATCAGGAGCTCAAGCAGGCGGGCATCAGCCGCGTGATCATCGAGCGTCCGCACAAGAAGTGCCGTGTGACCATTCACAGCGCGCGTCCGGGCGTGATCATCGGCAAGAAGGGTGCTGACATCGAGACGCTGCGCAAGAAGCTGTCGCAGTTCACCAAGTCGGAGCTGCACCTGAACATCGTCGAGGTCCGCAAGCCGGAGCTCGACGCCCAGCTGGTGGCCGAATCGATCGCTCAGCAGATGGAACGCCGCGTCTCCTTCCGCCGCGCGATGAAGCGCGGCGTGCAGAACGCGATGCGGATGGGCGCGCTTGGCATCCGGGTCAACGTGTCGGGCCGCCTCGGCGGGGCCGAGATTGCCCGGACCGAATGGTATCGCGAAGGCCGCGTGCCGCTGCATACCCTGCGCGCCGACATCGACTATGCGCTGAGCGAAGCCCAGACCCCCTATGGCGTCATCGGCGTCAAGGTCTGGATCTTCAAGGGCGAGATCCTGGAACACGATCCGCAGGCGCATGACCGTCGTCTGGCCGAATCCGCCGACGGTCCGGCTCCGCGCGGTCCGCGCCGCGAACGGGCGTAAGGAGTAGAGAAGATGCTGCAACCCAAGCGCACCAAGTATCGCAAGATGCACAAGGGCCGCATCCATGGCGAAGCCAAGGGTGGGTTCCTGATCAACTTCGGCTCCTTCGCCCTCAAGGCAACCGAGCCCGAGCGCGTCACCGCGCGGCAGATCGAGGCGGCCCGCCGCGCGATTACCCGCCACATGAAGCGCCAGGGCCGGGTCTGGATCCGGATCTTCCCGGACGTTCCGGTGTCGGCGAAGCCCGTCGAGGTCCGGATGGGTTCGGGCAAGGGTTCGACCGACTATTGGGCCTGCAAGGTCAAGCCGGGCCGGATCATGTTCGAGATCGACGGCGTGAACGAGGAGACAGCACGCGAGGCGCTGCGTCTCGGCGCGATGAAGCTGCCGGTCAAGACCCGCGTCGTCGCGAAGGAAGACTGGTAAGGATCGGTGCGCTGTAGCGCACCCTGCGATCATGGCCCCCGCTGGAAACGGCGGGGGCTTTTTCATCGAACGGCCACCCCGCGCCTCTCCTCCCCTCGTGCGGGGGGATGAGGGAGGGGGGCACCCGCGAGGACAGTATGCCGGACATCACCTCCCTTTTCGTCACCCGCCTCTACCGCGCGAAACTGAACGAACTCGCCAAGAAGAAGGTTGATTACGACGAGTTGCGCATCACCTGCGAAACCATCGCCGAGGATGACGAGGCGGGCCAGGAGTGGTGCGAGGCGAACGGCTATCCCGGCTATACGTCCTATGCCTCGCTGAATGATCTGGCGTGGCGGATGCCGATCTTCGCCGATCTGGAAAAGGCGCTCGACCGCCACGTCGCCGCCTTCTGCGCGGACCTCGGCTTCGACCTGGGCGACCGCAAGCTGAAATGCAACTCCCTCTGGATCAACATCCTGCCCGAAGGCGGCACCCACGCCAGCCACATCCACCCGCATTCGGTGATCTCGGGCACGACCTATGTCGCGATGCCGGAGGGGACCTCTGCGCTGAAGCTGGAGGATCCGCGCCTGCAGATGATGATGCTGGCCCCCGTGCCGCTGAAAACCGCACCGCAGGAATTGCAGCGGTTCGTCTATGTGAAGCCCGCGGTGGGCGAGGTTCTCCTCTGGGAAAGCTGGCTGCGCCACGAGGTGCCGATGAACATGTCCGAGGAGGAGCGGATCTCGGTCAGCTTCAACTATGGGTGGGCGTGAAGGCGGGATTGTAAGGTGTGCTCCAGCGCACCGTCCGCCGGTGTGCTGGAGCACACCCTACGATTGCCCTTGCCCCCTGCCGACTTCCCCCCTATACGGGCGCATCTGCGATTCCCGGGGGCGACTCGGGCGTCGCGGATTGTCATTGATCCGCCAGGCGATCAGTTACCCTGACCCAGGGGCTGACTGGCGATTGTGAAAAGGAAAGACCGGCATGAAAGCCGAAGAACTGCGTTCGAAGACGCCGGACCAGCTGCGCGACAGCCTGATCCAGCTGAAGAAGGAAGCCTTCAACCTGCGCTTCCAGCAAGCGACCAACCAGCTTGAGAACACTGCCCGCATGCGTGCCGTCCGCCGCGACGTTGCCCGCATCAAGACCGTTCTCAACCAAAAAGCCGCTGAAGCTGCGAAGTAAGGGGTAAAGCCATGCCGAAACGCATCCTGCAAGGCGTCGTCACCTCGGACAAGAACGAGCAGACGATCACCGTTCTCGTGGAACGCCGCTTCAAGCACCCGCTGCTGCAGAAGACCGTCCGCAAGTCGAAGAAATACCGGGCGCATGACCCGGAGAACAAGTTCAAGGTCGGCGACGTGGTCCGCATCGAGGAATGCGCGCCGATCTCGAAGACGAAACGCTGGACCGTGGTGACCGACGCTACCGCGTAAGTCGCTCCGGTCCCGAACGAAACCCCAGGGCGCGTCCCTGAAGGTCGGGAGACTGAAAAAATGATCCAGATGCAGACGAATCTGGATGTCGCTGACAACTCCGGCGCGCGCCGGGTGCAGTGCATCAAGGTTCTTGGCGGTTCGCACCGCCGTTATGCTTCCGTGGGCGACATCATCGTGGTGTCGGTCAAGGAGGCGATTCCGAAGGGCCGCGTGAAGAAGGGCGACGTCCGCAAGGCCGTCGTCGTGCGCACCGCCAAGGAAGTCCGCCGTGAAGACGGCACCTCGATCCGTTTCGATCGCAACGCCGCCGTCATCCTGAACAACCAGGGCGAACCGGTCGGCACCCGCATCTTCGGGCCGGTCGTGCGCGAGCTGCGGGCCAAGAACTTCATGAAGATCATCTCGCTGGCTCCGGAGGTGCTCTGATGGCTGCCAAGCTGAAGAAGGGTGACACGGTCGTCGTGCTTACCGGCAAGGACAAAGGCAAGACCGGCGAGATTTCGGCTGTCTTCCCGAAGGAAAACAAGGCCATCGTGGAAGGTGTGAACATCGCCATCCGGCACACGAAGCAATCGGCGGCGTCGCAGGGCGGCCGGCTGCCGAAGGCGATGCCGATCGACCTGTCGAACCTGGCGATCGTGGACAAGAACGGCAAACCGACCCGCGTCGGCTTCCGCATGGAAGGTGACAAGAAGGTCCGTTATGCCAAGACAACCGGGGAGGTGATCTGATGCTGGATGCAGCGAAATACACGCCCCGCCTGAAGGCCGTCTATGCGGACAAGATCCGCGCGGCGATGAAGTCGGAATTCGGCTACAAGAACGACATGCAGATCCCGAAGCTGGACAAGATCGTCCTGAATATGGGGGTCGGTGAGGCGGTCAAGGACACCAAGAAGGTGAAGCAGGCCGCCGAAGAGCTGTCGCAGATCGCCGGTCAGAAGGCCGTGGTCACCAAGGCCAAGAAGTCGATCGCCGGCTTCCGGGTCCGCGAGGACATGCCGATCGGCTGCAAGGTCACGCTGCGCGGCGACCGGATGTACGAATTCCTCGACCGGCTCATCAACGTGGCGCTGCCCCGCGTCCGCGACTTCCGCGGCGTCAAGGGCAACAGCTTCGATGGTCGCGGCAACTATGCCATGGGCCTGAAAGAGCACATCGTGTTCCCCGAGATCAACTTCGACAAGGTCGATGAGGTTCTGGGGATGGACATCATCATCTGCACCACCGCGAAAACCGACGCGGAAGCCAAGGCGTTGTTGAAGCATTTCAACATGCCCTTCACGTCGTAAGCCGCGAGGAACCTGAGATATGGCAAAGAAATCCATGGTGAACCGCGAAGTGAAGCGGGCGAAGCTGGTGAAGCAGCATGCTGCCAAGCGCGCCGCGCTGAAAGCGGTGATCAACGATCAGTCGAAGCCGATGGAAGAGCGTTTCAAGGCGACTCTGAAACTGGCCGAGATGCCCCGCAACTCGTCTGCGACGCGGATCCACAACCGCTGCCAGCTGACGGGCCGTCCGCATGCGTATTACCGCAAGCTCAAACTCAGCCGCATCATGCTGCGCGACCTGGCCTCGTTCGGCCGGATTCCCGGCATGGTCAAGTCAAGCTGGTAAGGGAGGCATCAGATGTCCATGAACGATCCTCTCGGCGATATGCTGACCCGTATCCGCAACGCCCAGATGCGCGGCAAGTCCACCGTGACGACCCCCGCCTCGACGCTGCGCGGTCGCGTGCTGGAAGTGCTGCTGTCCGAAGGCTACATCCGTGGCTACGAAAAGAACGACACGGCCAATGGCCAGGGCGAATTCGTCATCAGCCTGAAATACTACGAAGGCGAGCCCGTGATCCGCGAACTGAAGCGCGTGTCCAAGCCCGGCCGTCGTGTCTACATGGGTGTCAGCGAGCTTCCCTCGGTCCGGAACGGACTGGGCGTCGCTATCGTCTCGACCCCCAAGGGCGTTCTTTCGGATGCAAACGCACGCGCAGCCAATGTCGGCGGCGAAGTGCTTTGCACCGTGTTCTGAGGAGGGTTGCATGTCCCGTATCGGCAGAAAACCGGTTACGCTGGTCAAAGGCACCTCTGCCTCGATCAGCGGCCAGACCATCGAGGTGAAGGGCCCGAAGGGCACCCGTTCCTTTACTGCGGGCGACGATGTCACCATCACCATCGAGGGCGATGAGGTGAAGGTCACCCCGCGTGGCCTGTCCAAGCGTGCGCGTCAGCAGTGGGGGATGACCCGCTCGATGATCGAGAACCTGGTGACCGGTGTCTCGAACGGCTTCAGGAAAGAGATGGAAATCCAGGGCGTCGGCTACCGTGCCGCCGTTCAGGGTAACATCCTGAAACTGTCGCTCGGTTACAGCCACGAAGTGAATTTCGAAGTGCCGAAGGGGGTGACCGTCACTTCCTCGAAGCCGACCGAGATCATCGTGGAAGGCATCGACCAGCAACTGGTCGGCCAGGTCGCCGCTAACATCCGCGAGTGGAAGCGGCCGGAGCCCTACAAGGGCAAAGGCATCCGCTACAAGGACGAGTACATCTTCCGCAAGGAAGGCAAGAAGAAGTAAGGGTGGCGAAAATGGCTTTGAAAAAGAGAGAGCTGTTCCTCAAGCGCCGCCTGCGCGTCCGGAACAAGATCAAGGCGACCTCGCATGGCCGCCTGCGCCTGTCGGTGCACCGTTCTTCGAAGAACATCAGCGTCCAGCTGATCGACGACGTGAAGGGTGTGACCATTGCTTCGGCGTCGAGCCTGGAGAAGGAACTTGGCGTCGTCGGCAACAACAACCTGGAAGCGTCGGCCAAGGTCGGCGCGGCGATTGCCGAGCGGGCAAAGAAGGCCGGTGTGGAAGAGTGCTACTTCGACCGTGGCGGCTTCCTGTTCCACGGCAAGATCAAGGCGCTTGCCGATGCCGCCCGCGAAGGCGGCCTGAAGTTCTGATCCCGTCCGCGCAGGCGGGCAGATTGAACAAGGCGGGCGGCATCCGTGCCGCCCCGATGATCCGGGTTCCCGGCCAGACCGGGGGCACCAGGATTGGCTGCAACGGCGCGAAGTGCGCCACCACGAAGGAATTGCCAGATGGCAGAACGTGAGAACCGCCGGGAGCGTCGTGACGACCGTCGCGACAACCGGCCCGAAGAAACCCCGGAATTCGCCGACCGTCTGGTCGCGATCAACCGCGTCTCGAAAACCGTCAAGGGTGGCAAGCGCTTCGGCTTTGCGGCCCTGGTGGTCGTTGGCGACCAGCGCGGCCGTGTCGGCTTTGGCAAGGGCAAGGCCAAGGAAGTGCCGGAAGCGATCCGCAAGGCGACCGAGCAGGCCAAGCGCAGCATGATCCGCGTGCCGCTGAAGGACAGCCGCACGCTGCATCACGACATGGAAGGCCGCCACGGCGCGGGCAAGGTGGTGATGCGTTCCGCTGTCGCCGGTACCGGGATCATCGCCGGCGGTCCGATGCGCGCCGTGTTCGAGATGCTTGGCGTGCAGGATGTCGTCGCCAAGTCGATCGGCAGCCAGAACCCCTACAACATGATCCGCGCCACCATCGACGGGCTCAAGCGCGAAGCTTCGCCCCGTTCGGTTGCGTCGCGTCGTGGCAAGAAGGTGGCCGAGATCCTTCGGAAGCCCGAAACTGATACCGTGGAGGCCTGAGCATGGCTGACAAGAAGAAAACCATCGTCGTGAAGCAGATCCGCTCGGCCGCCCGCCGTCCGGCCGTGCAGACCGCGACGCTCAAGGGCCTCGGCCTGAACAAGCTGAACCGCACCCGCGAGCTGGAGGACACCCCCTCGGTGCGCGGCATGGTGAACTCGATCAGCCACCTGGTCCAGATCATCGAAGAGCGCGGGTAAGCGACCGTCGGCCGTAGGGTGGGCAATCTGCCCGCCGACTGCTGGAGCACAGAACGCCCTCGCGGAAACGCGGGGGCGTTTTGCCGTTGGCCGCAAGACCACACTTTGGCGCAAAGCATGGATTGGCCCGGTCGTTCCTTGCCGGCTAGGCTTTGACGGCCAGCCACTTACTTAATGGAGCCGCCATGATCGTCCGCACCCTCTCCTCCATCCTTGACACGCCGGCACACGTGAAGGGCGATGCCTTCGAAAGCCGCCGCATCCTGCTGGCGTCTGACGGGCTTGGCTATTCGCTGCACGACACGGTCTGCAAGGCCGGGACCGAGCAACATCTGGAATACAAGCACCACGTCGAGACCAACTACGTGATCGAGGGGCAGGGGGCTGTGACCAATGTGGCCACCGGGCAGAGCTGGCCGCTCGGTCCCGGCACGGTCTATGTATTGGACAAGCACGAGGCGCATCTGTTGCGGGCCGACACCGACCTCAGGATCATCTGTGTCTTCACCCCGGCGCTGACCGGCCAGGAAAGGCACGATGCCTCGGGCAGCTATCCGGCTGCCATCGAGGCCCCATAGCCTTGCCAAGTGGCCCGGGGTCGTGTATCGGCCCGCGGTGGCCTGCTGGTGCCACTGGAATCAACAAGAAAAGCCGTGTTGTCCCCATCCGTCGCAGGTAGGGATATTCCGGCCAAGGAGATTGCGACATGAAACTGCATGAACTCGCCGACAACGAAGGCGCGGCCAAGAAGAAGAAGCGCGTGGCGCGTGGTCCGGGCTCGGGCAAGGGTAAGACCGCCGGGCGCGGGATCAAGGGCCAGAAGTCCCGGTCGGGCGTTGCTCTGGGGGGCTACGAAGGCGGCCAGATGCCGCTCTATCGCCGCCTGCCGAAGCGCGGCTTCAACAAGCCGAACAAGCTGCACTACGCGGTCGTGAACCTCGGGATGATCGAGAAGTTCATCGCCGCCGGCAAGCTGGACGCCAAGGCCGATATCACCGAGGACGCGTTGGTCGCGGCCGGTGTCACGTCGAACAAGCGCGACGGCATCCGCGTGCTGGCCAAGGGCGAGATCACGTCCAAGGTCAAGCTGGTCGTGACCGGCGCTTCGGCCTCGGCGGTGGCAGCGGTGGAAAAGGCGGGCGGCAGCGTCACGCTTCTGGCGCCGGTTGCGGCTGCGGCCGAATAGGGCCCCGGGCGCGGAGGCGATCAAATAGCCATTGTGAGCGGCCGGAAGGTCGCTTACATCAGCTTCCAGTTTTCCCGCGCCGCCAACCGGAGAACGGTCTGGCGGCGCTTGCCCTGAAAGAGACCCGACATGGCATCTGCTGCAGAGCAAATGGCCGCCAACCTCAGCTGGAGTGCGCTGGGCAAGGCAACCGACCTGCGCCAACGCATCTTCTTCACCATCGGCCTGCTGATCGTCTACCGGCTTGGCACTTATATTCCGGTGCCGGGAATCGACGGCCAGGCCCTGCGGGAGTTCATGTCCCAGGCGTCGCAGACAGTCGGGGGGATGCTGAACCTGTTCACCGGTGGCGCACTGGCCCGGATGGGGATCTTCGCGCTGGGGATCATGCCCTACATCAGCGCCTCGATCATCGTGCAGCTTCTGGCCACGATGTATGCGCCCTGGCAGCAGCTGCGCAAGGAGGGCGAACAGGGTCGGAAGAAGCTGAACCAGTACACCCGCTACGGCACGGTGGCGCTGGCGATCCTTCAGGGCTATGGCATTGCCATGTCGATCCAGGCAGGCGGGCTGGCCCATTCTCCGGGTCCGTTCTTTGTTGCCGCCTGTGTCATCACGTTGGTCGGCGGCACGATGTTCCTGATGTGGCTGGGCGAACAGATCACCGCACGCGGTATCGGCAACGGGATTTCTCTGATCATCTTTGTCGGTATCGTTGCGGAAATCCCCGCAGCCATTGCCCAGTTCCTTGCGCAGGGGCGGTCGGGCGCGCTGTCAACCCCGGTGATTCTGGGGATCCTTGTGATGGTTGTCGCCGTCATCACCTTCGTCGTCTTCATGGAACGCGCGCTGCGCAAGATCAGCATCCTTTACCCGCGCCGCCAGGTTGGGATGAAGGTCTACGAAGGTGGGTCGTCGCACCTGCCGATCAAGGTGAACCCCGCTGGGGTGATTCCGGCGATCTTCGCCTCGTCGATCCTGCTGCTGCCGACGACCGTCAGCACCTTCTCTGGCGGGGGGACAAATCCGGTTCTGTCTTGGCTGGCGGCGAATCTGGGCTACGGCCAGCCGCTGCATCTTCTGTTCCTGGCGGTGATGATCATCTTCTTCGCCTATTTCTACACCTTCAACGTGGCGTTCAAGGTGGACGATGTGGCCGAGAACCTGAAGAATCAGAACGCGTCGATCCCGGGTATCCGGCCGGGCAAGAAGACCGAGGACTACCTGGAATATGTGGTGAACCGCATCCTCGTGCTGGGGTCGGCCTATCTGGCTGCGGTCTGCCTCCTGCCCGAGGTGCTGATTGCCGAACTGGGGATCCCCTTCTATTTCGGCGGTACTTCGGTGCTGATCGTGGTCTCGGTCACGATGGACACGATCCAGCAGGTCCAGTCGCATCTGCTGGCGCACCAGTATGAGGCCCTGATCGAGAAATCGCAGCTGCGCGGCAAGAAGAAGACTGGCGCGCCCAAGGCTCCTGCACGGCGCTGATCCTATGGCGAACATCATCCTTCTGGGGCCGCCCGGCGCGGGCAAGGGAACGCAGGCAAAGCGGCTGGAACAGACGCGCGGCATGGTGCAGCTTTCGACTGGCGACATGCTGAAGGAAGCGATTGCCAAGGGCACCGAGCTGGGCAAGCGAGTCGAAGGCATCATGGCCCGGGGCGAGCTGGTGACGGACGAGATCGTGATCGGCCTGATCGAGGCGAAGCTGCACGAGGGCGCGAGAGGCGGTTTCATCTTCGACGGGTTTCCGCGCACGCTCCGACAGGCCGATGCGCTGGGTGAGCTCCTTCAACGGATGGGGCAGAAGCTTGATGCCGTGATCGAGATGCAGGTGGATGATGCGGCTTTGGTGGCGAGGGTCACCGGACGCTTCACCTGTGGCAACTGCGGTGCGGTCTATCATGATGTCACCCGCCCGACGAAGGTTGCAGGAACCTGCGACGTCTGCGGCAGCACGAACCTGAAGCGCCGGGCGGATGACAACGAGGAAACCCTCAAGACCCGACTGATGGAATATTACAAGAAGACGTCGCCCCTGATCGGTTACTATTACGCCAAGGGGCTGCTGTCTGCCGTTGATGGGCTGGCCGATGTGGGCCAGGTTGCCGATGCCATCGACCGGGTTCTTGACAAAACCTGAAGAATGTCATCCGTGCCCTTGACGGGCCGGGCAAAAGCCCCTAATGCACGGCGTCCCGCGGTGGAATCGCCTTGCGGGCCTTCCTGATTGGAAGTTCGGATCGTCGGGGCAACGCCCCTGGCGGAGTTGTGAAAAAAGGTTCTGGCATTACGGAACCGCAACAGAAAAGGACGATACGCGTGGCACGTATTGCTGGCGTCAACATTCCGACCGCGAAACGGGTTCCGATCGCGCTTACCTACATCACCGGGATCGGGCCGCACACGGCCGAAACCATCTGCGAGGCGCTGAACATCGACCGCGCCCGCCGGGTGAATCAGCTGACCGACGCCGAGGTGCTGGCGATCCGCGAATACATCGACGCCAACCTGACCGTCGAGGGCGATCTGCGCCGTGAGGTCAGCATGAATATCAAGCGTCTGATGGACCTCGGCTGCTACCGCGGACTGCGTCACCGCAAGGGCCTGCCGGTCCGCGGCCAGCGCACCCACACCAACGCCCGCACCCGCAAAGGCCCCGCGAAGGCCATTGCCGGCAAGAAGAAATAAGGGGGCTGAAAGATGGCACGCGATACCAAGGTCGTCCGCGGCAAGAAGAAAGAGCGCAAGAACATCGCCGCCGGCGTGGCGCATGTGAACTCTTCGTTCAACAACACCAAGATCCTGATCTCGGACGTGCAGGGCAACGCGATCTCGTGGTCGTCGTCGGGCACCATGGGCTTCAAGGGGAGCCGGAAGTCGACGCCCTACGCCGCCCAGATGGCTGCCGAGGATGCGGGTCGCAAGGCGCAGGAACACGGCGTCCGCACGCTTGAGGTCGAAGTGCAGGGCCCGGGTTCGGGCCGTGAATCAGCGCTGCGGGCGCTTGCGGCCGTGGGCTTCCAGATCACCTCGATCCGCGACGTGACCCCGCTGGCGCACAACGGCTGCCGCCCGCCGAAGCGTCGCCGCGTCTGAGACATTGTTTTCTGCCGGGCCGCGGGGAGCCATCTCCTCGCGGCCCGGTTTTCGTCGTTTACGATCCTCGGGCGTCCGCCGGCTTTCGGACATTGGCCACGGACAGGAATAGGGGCTTCAGAATGATCCACAAGAACTGGCAGGAACTCATCAAGCCGACGCAGCTTGTCGTGAAGCCGGGGGCCGATGCCGCGCGCACCGCCACCGTCATCGCCGAGCCGCTGGAGCGCGGGTTCGGCCTGACGCTGGGCAACGCGTTGCGCCGTGTGCTCATGTCGTCGCTGCAGGGCGCGGCCATCACCAGCGTGCAAATCGACAACGTCCTGCACGAGTTTTCCAGCGTGGCGGGCGTGCGCGAGGACGTGACAGACATAGTGCTGAACCTCAAGGGCGTCAGCCTGAAGATGGAGGTCGAGGGGCCGAAGCGGCTGACGATCTCGGCCAAGGGTCCGGGCGTGGTGACGGCTGGCGACATCTCGGAATCGAACGGCATCGAGATCCTGAACAAGGATCACGTCATCTGCCACCTGGACGACGGCGCCGACGTCTTCATGGAACTGACGGTCAACACCGGCAAGGGCTATGTCGCAGCCGACAAGAACCGCCCGGAAGATGCACCGATCGGCCTGATTCCGATCGACGCGATCTATTCGCCGGTCAAGAAGGTCAGCTACGAGGTCACACCCACCCGCGAGGGCCAGGTGCTGGACTATGACAAGCTGACGATGAAGGTTGAAACCGACGGTTCGCTGACGCCTGAGGACGCGGTGGCCTACGCCGCACGCATCCTGCAGGATCAGCTGTCGATCTTCGTCAACTTCGAGGAGCCGGAATCCGCCAAGGCTGGCGAGATCGACAGCGGCTTGGAGTTCAACCCGCTGCTGCTGAAGAAGGTGGACGAGCTGGAGCTTTCGGTGCGCTCGGCCAACTGTCTGAAGAACGACAACATCGTCTATATCGGCGACCTGATCCAGAAGACCGAAGCCGAGATGCTGCGCACCCCGAACTTCGGCCGCAAGTCGCTGAACGAGATCAAGGAAGTGCTGTCCAGCATGGGCCTGCACCTTGGCATGGATGTCGAGGACTGGCCGCCGGAGAACATCGAGGATCTGGCCAAGCGCTTCGAGGACCAGTTCTAAGGCATGGGTGCGCGGTAGCGCACCCTACGATGAATGCCCGGGAAGCCGGGGAAACCCTGGGCTAGCCGCCCCAACGACGCCGCCCGCAACGCACGGGCGGCAACACAAAGCAAAACGCGACCATAGGAGACCGTCATGCGTCACGCCCGCGGCTATCGCCGCCTGAACCGCACCCACGAACATCGCAAGGCGCTGTTCGCCAACATGGCCGGCTCGCTGATCGAGCACGAGCAGATCAAGACCACCCTGCCCAAGGCCAAGGAGCTTCGTCCGATCATCGAGAAGCTGATCACGCTGGCCAAGCGCGGCGATCTGCATGCCCGCAGGCAGGCTGCGGCACAGCTGAAGCAGGACATGCACGTTTCCCGTCTGTTTGACGTTCTGGCGCCCCGCTACAAGGACCGTCAGGGGGGGTATGTCCGCATCCTGAAGGCTGGCTTCCGCTATGGCGACATGGCGCCGATGGCGATCATCGAGTTCGTCGATCGCGACACCACGGCCAAGGGTGCAGCCGATCGCGCCCGGGAAGAGGCTGCCGAGAGCTGATAGCCCCGCAGCCCGAATCCACCCGAAAGGCCCGCAGCGATGCGGGCCTTTTTGCTGCAAGCTCATGAAATTCGCCCCTTTTTGACCGCAATCCTGCAATACAGCTTGAACTGAAGCTGCAAGGGGACAAGATCAATTCACGGTAGAATCGTGCGAGTTGGATTCGTGGCGCGACATGTCCGAGCGGAAGGCCATCACCATGCTGCTTGAGCAGCTCGATCAGCTTGCCCCGATGGGCTACACGGTCGGGCTGCACATCCGTTTTGCAACTCCGCTGATCTACAAGAGCTCCTATCCCCCTGCCTGGGTCGAACATTACAACAGCCACTCCTACTATCTCCGCGACCCCCTTGTGTTCTGGGGCGTGGGCGTCGAGGGCACCACGCGATGGAGCTCGATCCCGCTTCCCGATCCTTTCGGCGTGATGAAGAAGGCTGCCGCGCATGGCCTGAAGTTCGGCGCTGTATCTTCCTACGGACCGATCACCTCGCGTTCGATCGTCGGCATCAGCCGGTCGGATCGGGAGTTCGACGACGATGAACTTGCACGTCTGAAAGAGTTGACGATCAAGCTGCATATCGAGGCAAAGCCGCCCTCCGAACTGACGAAAGCGCAGATCGAGGCGCTGCAATGTCTTGCCAACGGGGACAGGCACGCAGCGGCGGCGGAAAAGCTTGGCATTACGGAAAGTGCCTTCAAGGCGCGGCTTCAGTCGGCGAAGGTCCGTCTGGAGGCCCGCACCACATCGGAGGCGATCCGGAAGGCACGGGAATATCGGCTGCTGTGACGGGTGCCGTCCCCTTCGAAGGGTTCTTGAACCAGAAGAAGGAGAGACGGAAATGCAAGCGATCACGTTGTCCTACGACAACCTGCACAACCACGGCGAGCTGTTCGCCAACATGTTCCGGGCAAGGCACCGGACCTTCATCCAGAACAACCGGTGGGATCTTCCCGAAGCGAACGGGATGGAGTTCGACCAGTATGACACGCCGGCCAGCCGCTGGGTTTGCGTCCACAAGGATGGCGAGGTTCTGGCCGGGGTCCGGCTGACGCCGACCACCCACAAATGCGGCATATATACCTACATGATCCGGGATGCGCAGCGTGGGCTGCTTGAAACCATCCCGCGGGATCTGATGAATTTCGAAGCACCCGTCGATCCGCACATCTGGGAATCCAGCCGCGTCTTCGTGTCGAACGATGTGCCCGCGGCCGATCGTCTGCGGGTTCAGATGCAGCTGATCCACGAGATGGTGATCTCGGCCCGTGCGTTGGGGGCCACGACGCTTCTGGGTATCATCCCGGAACATTCGCCGCGTCTTGCGCGCCGGGTTGGCCTTGACTGCATACCCTGCGGTCCGGTTTTCGATGCGGGCGGAACCCGGTCGGTCTGCGTGACGATCAGCATGGCCACGAAGCTGCACTAGGACGTGTCATGCGCTTGCACCGCCCGTGTCTGCCGCGCCGCCGGCGGAGCGCTGCAAAACCCAAGCCCTGCAGCCCCGAAAGGGTGCAGAAGCGCGCTGTCGTGACTGGAAGGTCCGTGCCATGATCCGCATGCTGTCAGCCCTGCTTCTGACCCTGGCGATCGCCGTTCCCGGCGCCACCGAGACGGTGGTGCCAACGGATCGTGCCGGGATTGCCCTGTCCTTTGCGCCCGTTGCGCGATCAAGCGCGCCGGCCGTGGTGAACATCTACGCCCGCCAGCTGGTGCAGGACCGCAGCAATCCCTTTGCAGGTGACCCCTTCTTCGACCAGTTCTTCCAGGGCATGGGAGGGCCGGCACGAGTGGAAAACTCGCTGGGTTCGGGTGTCATCGTCTCGGCCGACGGCATCGTGGTTTCGAACCATCATGTCGTGGCAGACGCTACCGACATCCGCGTGGTGCTGGCCGACCGCCGGGAATACGCGGCACAGGTGCTGCTGGACGATCCGCAAAGCGATCTGGCCGTGCTGAAGGTGCAGGCCGACGAGCTGCTGCCGGCGCTGGCCATCGGCGACAGCGACGCGCTTCAGGTCGGCGATCTGGTGCTGGCGATCGGCAATCCCTTCGGCGTGGGCCAGACAGTCAGTTCCGGCATCATCTCGGGGCTGGCGCGGTCGGCCCTGCAGGTGGGCGACGGCACCGGCTATTTCGTGCAGACCGATGCGCCGATCAACCCCGGCAATTCCGGCGGCGCACTGGTCGACATGGCGGGGCGGCTGGTGGGGATCAACACCGCTATCCTGACCAAGGACGGCGGGTCGAACGGGATCGGCTTTGCCGTGCCGTCAAACCTGGTCGCGGTGGTGGTGGCCCAGGCCAAGGCGGGAGCTAAGCGGTTCACCCGCCCCTGGGCGGGCATGCAGGCGCAAGAGGTCGATGGCTCGCTGGCCGAGGCCCTGGGGCTGGACCGGCCGCTTGGAGTGATGATTACCCGGCTTCACCCGCAAAGTCCCTTTGCCGCGGCAGGTCTGATGGACGGTGATGTCGTGCTGTCGCTCGGCCGGGCGCCGGTGAACACGCCGCAGGAGTTCATGTATCGTCTTGCCGTGCTGGGCCCCGGTCCGCAGCCGGTAACCTATGTCCATGACGGCGCGCAGGTCGAGGCCGAGGTGACCCTCGCGCCTGCGCCCGAAGATCCGCCGCGGGATACGCTGACCGTGACCGAGGATGTGATCCTGCGCGGGGCAACGCTGGCGCGGATCAACCCGGCCGTGATCGCCGAAATGAACCTGCCGCTGGATGCGACCGGGGTGGTGGTGCTTGGGGTCCGCGATTTTGCCCGCGAGGTCGGCCTGCAGCCGGGCGACATCCTGGTCGGGATCAACGGGTATGGGGTCACCACCCCTGCCGATGCGCTGGATCTGGCCCGCGAAGCCACGCGCCGCTGGCAGATTGACCTGATCCGCCAGGGCCAGCCCCTGCGCCTGCGCTTCCGGCTTTAGTCCGGCTTCGCGCCCGGGTAAGGTGGCGGGATGGCCGACCTTTTCGACATGCCCTCCACCCGTCCTGACAGTGGCCCGCGCCCGCTGGCCGATCGCTTGCGGCCGAAGGCGTTGGCCGAGGTGATCGGACAGGAAAAGGTTCTGTCCCGTGACGGTCCCCTGGGGGCGATGCTGGCCGCAGGATCACTGTCCTCACTCATCCTCTGGGGGCCGCCCGGGGTGGGCAAGACGACCATCGCCCGCCTGCTGGCCGATGAAACCGACCTGCATTTCGTCCAGATCAGCGCGATCTTCACCGGGGTGCCAGAGCTGCGCAAGGTGTTCGAGGCCGCGAAGCTGCGCCGCCAGAATGGCCAGGGCACCCTTCTGTTCGTGGACGAGATCCATCGGTTCAACAAGGCGCAGCAGGACAGCTTCCTGCCACATATGGAAGACGGCACGATCCTGCTTGTCGGGGCCACCACGGAAAACCCCAGCTTCGAGCTGAATGCGGCGCTTCTGTCCCGCGCTCAGGTGATCGTGCTGGAACGTCTTTCCCTGTCCGATCTGGAGCGCCTGGCACAACGGGCCGAGAAAGAGCTTGGACACCCCCTGCCGTTGAGGGGCGATGCGCGCGAGGCTTTGCTGGAAATGGCCGATGGCGACGGGCGGGCGCTGCTGAACCTGATCGAACAGGTCGCTGCCTGGAAGGTGGACATGCCGCTTGACCGTGAGCAGCTGGCGCAACGACTGATGCGGCGGGCGGCGAAATACGACAAGTCGGGCGACGAACATTACAACCTGATCTCGGCCCTGCACAAATCGGTCCGCGGCAGCGACCCGGATGCCGCGTTGTACTGGTTCGCGCGCATGCTGGAGGGGGGCGAGGATCCCCGCTTCCTTGCCCGCCGCATCACCCGCATGGCGGTTGAGGACATCGGGCTGGCTGACCCACAGGCACAGGCGGTGTGTCTGGACAGCTGGCAGACCTATGAGCGGCTGGGCAGCCCGGAAGGCGAACTCGCGCTGGCGCAGGCGGTGGTCTATCTGGCGCTGGCTCCCAAGTCGAACGCGGTCTATGTCGCCTACAAGGCCGCCCGCGCGGCGGCACGGGACACCGGCAGCCTGATGCCGCCGAAGCACATCCTGAATGCGCCGACCCGCATGATGAAGGATCAGGGCTATGGCGCGGGCTATGCCTATGACCATGATGCCGAGGATGGTTTCTCTGGCCAGAACTACTTCCCCGAAGGCATGAAGCGGCCGGTCTGGTATCTGCCGCCCGAACGCGGTTTCGAGCGCGAGCTGAAGAAGCGCGTGGACTATTTCGCAAAGCTGCGGGCAAAACGGCAGCAGGGATAGCGCCAATCGCCGCACCGCGCGCCATTTATCGGCGTTTCAGCCGTGGCGCAGGAATTTTTCGGAACTTCCTTGCCAGATTGACAATCCGGCCGCCGCGACGCAAAGGGGGCGCATGTTCCACAACCTGATCCAGGTCGCCCTTGGCGGCGCCATCGGCGCAAGCTTGCGCTATCTGACCAACGTCGGCACGATGCGCTGGATCGGGCCAGGCTTTCCCTATGCCACGGTCATCGTGAACGTCATCGGCTCTTTCCTGATGGGGGTTCTGGTCGTCGTGCTTGCGCGCAAGGGCGGCAATCAGTTCGCGCCCTTTCTGATGACCGGCATTCTTGGGGGGTTCACAACCTTTTCAGCCTTCTCGCTGGACACCCTTAGCCTGTGGGAACGCGGCCAGCACGAACTTGCCCTGGCCTATGTTGTGGTGTCGGTCGTCCTGTCATTGTCGGCCATCGTCGCCGGCCTTGCCGTGGCGAGGGCGCTGGCATGAGCGTCCAGTTCCTGACCGTGACCGAGGACGAGGGCGCGCAGCGCCTGGACAAGTGGTTGCGCCGCCGCTTTCCACATCTGACGCAAGGCGCGGTCGAGAAGATGTGCCGCACCGGGCAATTGCGGGTGGACAAGGGGCGGGTCAAGGCCTCGGACCGCGTGGCGCCGGGCCAGGTCGTGCGCGTGCCCCCGCTGCCGCCCGCCGGACCGCCGCCGGACCCGCGCCCGCAGGGTATCAGCGCGGCGGATGCGAAGATGATCCAGGCCGCGGTCCTTTACAGGGACGAGCATCTGATCGTCCTGAACAAGCCCCCGGGCCTGCCGTCGCAAGGCGGCAGCGGGCAGGGCGAGCGGCATGTGGACGCTTTGGCCGAGGCGCTGAAATTCGGTTACAAGGAAAAGCCGAAGCTGGTTCACCGGCTGGACAAGGACACCTCGGGTATCCTCATGCTTGCCCGGACCGATCGGGTGGCCCGCGCCCTGTCCGAGGCGCTGCGTCACCGCAATGCGCGCAAGATCTACTGGGCCGTCGTCGCCGGCGTTCCGAACCCCCGGCAGGGCTCGATCAAGTTCGCGCTTGAAAAGGCGCCAGGCCGGGGCAGGGGGGGCGAGGGCGAGAAGATGCTCTGCGTCCATCCGGCGAAGATGGCCGACCACCCCGAGGCCAAGCGCGCCCATACCGACTATTTCACGCTCTGGTTCCTTGGGAACCGCCTTTCGTGGATGGCGCTGGAGCCGGTCACGGGCCGCACCCACCAGCTGCGTGCCCACATGGCCGAGATCGGCCATCCGATTCTTGGCGACACGAAATACGGTGGCAGCCAGTCCGAGAACCTGGGTGACGGCTGGGGTGCCGGGGTCGGGGGAGAGTTGTCGAAGAAGCTGCACCTGCATGCGCGCAGTCTTACCATCGAACATCCGGTCACGAAGAAGCTGATGACCTTCACCGCGCCGTTGCCCGACCACATGGCGCGCACCTGGAAACTTCTGGACTGGAAAGAGGACGATGTCCCCGCCGACCCGTTCGAGGTGATCAGGTGAGCGTCTGGACCCCGCGCCGCTTCTGGACTGCTGTCGGCGTCGCGTCGGCCGACGGTGGCTTCACCGTGCATCTGGACGGCAGGCCGGTGCGCACGCCGCTCAAGGCGCCGCTGGTCTTGCCGACCGAGGCGCTGGCGCGCGAGATCGGTGCCGAATGGCAGGCGGTGGAGGGCAAGGTCGAACCTGCGCGGATGCCTTTTACCCGGATGGCCAACTCGGCAATCGACAAGGTCGCGCCGCAGTTCGATGCGGTGGCGGCCATGCTGGCGGAATACGGCGGGTCGGACCTGATCTGCTATCGCGCCGAGCGGCCCGCGGGCCTTGCCGCGCGACAGGCCGAATGCTGGGATCCCCTGCTAGGCTGGGCCGCCGACGAGCTTGCCGCCCCGCTGGTTGCGACTGCCGGGGTGATGCACCGGCCGCAGGCCGATGCAAGCCTTGCCGCCTTGCACCGGGCGGTCAGGGCCCTGACGCCGTTCCAGCTGGCGGCATTCCATGACCTTGTCGCACTCTCGGGCTCGCTGGTCATCGCGCTTGCCCTTGCCCGCGGGCGTCTGGCGGCGGAAGAGGCCTGGACGCTTTCCCGGATCGACGAGGATTGGCAGATCGCCGAGTGGGGCGAGGACGAAGAGGCAGCTGAAATCGCCGCGCAGAAGAAGGCCGACTTCCTGCGCGCCGAGCGATTCTTCGGATTGTGCGGGTAACAAGTTTGCCCAAATCCTGGGCAGGCCGGTTTGCACAGGTCGAATGGCCCGCGCAAGCCACCGAAATCATGCGTTTTTCCTGTTTCTGACCCGAGCCGCTTGACCTTTCAAACCGCTTTCTATGAAACTGGCCGGCACTGGGAGAGGCTCACCTCCAACAGTTTCGCCGCCGCGAGGGATCGTGGGGCACCATAAAACGCGGCCCGCGAACGGTCGCTTACTCAGGAAGAGGTAAGAATGAAAAAATCCGTGTTCTTCGGCACGCTCGCGGCTACCACGATGGCTGCGGGCCTTGCCATGGCCGGCACCCTTGAAGACGTGAAGGCGCGTGGCGAGCTGATCTGCGGGTCGAACACCGGCCTGACCGGCTTTGGCGCGCCGGATGCGAACGGCAACTGGGCCGGCTTCGACGTGGACCTGTGCCGCGCCGTGGCGGCGGCGGTGCTGGGCGATGCCTCGAAGGTCAAGTTCGTCCCGACCACCGGCGAAACCCGCTTTACTGCGCTGCAGTCAGGCGAAGTCGATCTTCTGGTCCGCAACTCGACCTGGACGGCGACCCGCGACAGCGAACTGGCCTTCGACTTCGTGGCCGTGAACTACTATGACGGCCAGGGCTTCATGGTGAAGAAGGATCTGGGCGTTTCCTCGGCCAAGGAACTGGATGGCGCGACCGTCTGCATCCAGACCGGCACCACGACCGAACTGAACCTGGCCGATTTCTTCAAACAGAACAACATCAGCTATCAGCCCGTCACGGTGCAGGACGATTCCGAAGCGCAGCGTCAGTATCTGGCCGGCGCCTGCGATGCCTACACCACCGACGTCTCGGGCCTGGCTGCCAGCCGTGCGACCATGCCGGATGCGGAAAACCATGTGATCCTGCCGGAAGTCATCTCTAAGGAACCGCTGGGACCGGTCGTCCGCCACGGCGACAACAACTGGGGCGATGTGGTCCGCTGGACCTATTTCGCGCTGCTGATCGCTGAAGAGAAGGGCATCACCTCGGCCAACGTCAATGAGGTTGCGGCCTCGACCTCGGACGAGGAAGTGAAGCGCCTGCTGGGCGTGACCGGTGACATGGGCGCCAAGTTCGGCCTGTCGAACGATGCGTTCAAGAACGCCATCGCAGCGGTCGGCAACTATGGCGAGGTCTTTGCCCGCAACATCGGCGAAGGCACCACGATCAACCTGGCCCGCGGCCTGAACGCGCTGTGGACCCAGGGCGGCCTGCAATACGCGGCCCCGTTCCGTTGATCCCGGACCCCGGGGGCGCCTGACCGGCGCCCCCACCTTGCTGCAAACGACAACCCGACAGACCAGGGGCCGAAGACCCCGCCGCCACCGGACGAACCGGGGCCGTCTGCGGGCAACAGGGGGAAGCCATGGCAATGGCCACGGACGCGCCGAAGGAAACCTTTCGGCTATCGATGCTCGTCTATGACACGCGCTACCGGTCGTACACGATTCAGATCGTCGTGCTTCTGCTTTTCGCCATGGCTGTCGCCTGGCTGCTGAACAACACGGTCGAAAATCTTGCGGTCCGGGGCAAGGAATTCAACTTCGCCTTCCTGTGGCAGCGTGCCGGCTACGATATCGGCCAGCAGCTGATCCCCTACACCAATGACGACACCCATTTCCGTGCGTTGCTCGTCGGGCTGGTCAACACGCTGGTCGTGGCCTTCTGGGGCTGTGTCTTCGCCACGATCCTGGGCGTCATCATCGGCGTGCTGCGACTGTCGAACAACTGGCTGATCGGGCGGCTGATGACGGTCTATGTCGAGGTGTTCCGCAACGTGCCCCTGCTGCTGTGGATCCTGTTGTCCTACGTCATCCTGTCCGAGACGACGCCCCAGCCACGCGATTTCCGCGTCACGGACGAGATGATCGCGGCGGGCGAGGAGCCCAAGGCCTCGATGATCCTGTTCGACACCGTGGCCGTCACCAACCGGGGCACCAACATTCCCGCGCCGCTGTTCGACCGCAGCCTCGGGTCGATCCAGATCGGTTTCCTGCCGGTCAGCCTGAACCTTCTGGCCTTCATCGTGGTCATCATCGCCTCGGTCTGGGCCAACCGCCGGTTGCTGGCCCATGCCAAGGCGGTGCAGGAGGCGACGGGCGACCGCCCCGTGACATGGTGGAAGTCGCTTCTGATCCTGTTCGGCCCGGTGATCGCGCTGAAGTTCGCCCTTGGCCTGCATCTGGAGATCCCGGAGCTTAAGGGCTTCAACTTCCAGGGCGGCATCCTGGTGGCGCACAGCTTCACTGCGCTTCTGATCGCGCTGTCCCTCTATACCGCGGCCTTCATTGCCGAGATCGTGCGGGCAGGCATCCTGGCGATCAGCCGGGGCCAGACCGAGGCCGCCTTCGCCCTCGGCCTGCGCCCGAACCGCACCATGAGCCTGATCATCCTGCCGCAGGCGCTGCGGGTCATCATTCCGCCCTTGATCAGCCAGTTCCTGAACCTGACCAAGAACACCTCGCTGGGCATCGCCGTCAGCTACCTTGACCTTCGCGGAACGCTGGGCGGGATCACCCTGAACCAGACAGGACGCGAGCTGGAGTGCATGCTCTTGATGATGCTGATCTACCTGTCGATCAGCCTGATGATCTCGGCGGTCATGAACATCTACAACAAGTCCGTCCAGCTGAAGGCGCGCTGAGCCATGTCGGTAAGCTTCACCCGGAAAGAAATGCTTCCCCCCCTTCCGCCGCCGGTCGGTGAACGGGGGGTCGTGAAATGGGCGCGCGAGAACCTGTTCTCTTCGCCTCTGAACATCGCGCTGACCGTGCTGGGCGTGCTGATCGTCTGGTGGCTGGTCTCGGCCTCGCTGCCCTGGTGGCTGAATTCGGTCTGGAATGCCTCATCGCTGGGTGAGTGCCGCGAGATCGTGGCGGCAAGGGCCGGCGAGGGCGCGACGGGCGCCTGCTGGGCGATGATCCGCGAACGCTGGCACCAGTTCATCTTCGGCTTCTACCCGCCGTCGGAATACTGGCGGCCGGTGCTGGCTTTCGGCCTGCTGTTCGCGGCGCTTGCGCCGGTGCTGTTCTCGGGCGAGAAGCGGAACCTGCTGATCGTTCTGGGCTCGGTCACGGTCTTCCTGGCGGTGACGCTATGGCTGGCCGAGACCCCGGTCGTGGCGCTGGTGCTGTCGCTGGCCTTGGCCGTCGTGCTGGTCGCGGTCAGCCAGATCGCGCCCGGCAAGGTCCTGTGGTTCACCCTGATCTATCCGCCGCTGTGCTACTGGCTGCTCTGGGGCGGGTCGATCTGGTCGCCCATCGTGGCAATGGCGGGCTTCGCCGTGCTTTATGCGGTTTTCCGCCTGGCTTCGCCGTTGATCGGCCTCGCGCCGGCGGCGGGGGCCGGGGTCGTGGCAGCGGTGCTTTGGTGGCTCTACCTCGATGTTCCGATTGCCAGCTTCCTGCAATCTGCGCTTCCCTTCGGCATCGATGCCATCAACTCCGACCGGTTCGGGGGGTTCTTGCTGGCCATCGTGATCGGGGTCACCGGCATCAGCTTCTCCTTGCCCATCGGCATCCTTCTCGCCCTTGGCCGCCAGTCGGACATGCTGATCGTCAAGACCCTGTCGGTGGGCTTCATCGAGTTCATCCGCGGCGTGCCGCTGATCACGCTTCTGTTCACCGCCTCGCTTCTGTTGCAGTACTTCCTGCCGCCGGGGACGAACTTCGACATCATCCTGCGCGTCATCATCCTGGTGACCTTCTTCGCCGCCGCCTATCTGGCCGAGGTGATCCGGGGCGGTCTCGCCGCCCTGCCGCGCGGTCAGTATGAGGCGGCGGATGCGCTGGGCCTCGACTACTGGCGGGCGCAGCGGCTGATCATTCTGCCGCAGGCATTGAAGATCTCGATCCCCTCGATCGTGTCCACCTTCATAGGCCTGTTCAAGGACACCACGCTGGTCGCCTTCGTCGGACTGATGGACCCGCTGAAGGGCGTGACGCAAATCGTCCGCGCCGACATCAACTGGAAGGGCATCTACTGGGAGCCCTACATCTTTGTCGGTGCCATTTTCTTCGTCTTCTGCTTCGGCATGTCGCGATATTCGATGTATCTCGAACAGAAGCTCAAGACCGACCACCGCTAGGGGCACATCATGGCAGAAGCATCGAAAATGCAGGTCTCGGACGAGGTCGCGATCCAGATCCGGGGCATGAACAAGTGGTACGGGCAGTTCCACGTCCTGCGCGACATAAACATGACGGTGAACCGGGGTGAACGCATCGTGATCTGCGGCCCCTCGGGGTCGGGCAAGTCCACGCTGATCCGCTGCATCAACCGGCTGGAGGAACACCAGCAGGGCCAGATCATCGTGGACGGGACGGAACTGACCAACGACCTGAAGAACATCGACAAGGTGCGCTCCGAGGTCGGCATGGTGTTCCAGCACTTCAACCTGTTCCCGCACCTGACGATCCTGGAAAACTGCACGCTGGCGCCGATCTGGGTGCGCAAGGTGCCGAAGAAGGAAGCCGAGGAAACGGCGATGCACTTCCTGCGCAAGGTGAAGATCCCGGAACAGGCGCACAAGTATCCCGGCCAGTTGTCCGGCGGTCAGCAGCAGCGCGTGGCCATCGCGCGCAGCCTGTGCATGCGGCCGCGGATCATGCTGTTCGACGAGCCGACCAGCGCGCTTGACCCCGAGATGATCAAGGAAGTCCTGGACACGATGATCGAGCTTGCGGAAGAGGGGATGACCATGCTCTGCGTCACGCATGAGATGGGCTTTGCCCAGGCGGTGGCGAACCGGGTCATCTTCATGGACCAGGGCCAGATCGTCGAGCAGAACGAGCCGAAAGAGTTCTTCAACAACCCGCAGAGCGAGCGGACGAAGCTGTTCCTCAGCCAGATCCTGGGCCACTGATCATGCGGCTTCTGTCTCTGGCGGTGCTGGGGGCAAGCCTGGCCGTACCGGCGCTGGCCGAGACCAACGCGGAATGCATCTTCCAGATGGACCGCCATGATGTTCTGGTCGGCCCCTGTCTGGGGTCCGAAAGAGAGCCGTCAAAGGCCTTCGCCATCTCCTCGCCGGATGGGTCGATTGCTGCCCGCGTCGCCTCGACCGGCGGGGGGGCTGGGCACAGCCTACTGGAACGGCGGCACAGCGGGCCAACCGGCCGATATCCTGATCGGCCCCGTTGTGCTGGTGGGCGCCTGCTGGGCCAGCGACAAGACCAAGCTTTGCATGACGCGATAGCGGGCGGCACCCGGTTCGACTAGGTGTTGTCGTCGGGTGACCCCGCGCGACGTGTGACGAAGTCACGGACGGGCAGCCGCTAGCCGGCGACCCGCGCCAGCAATTCCTCTACCTTCGGCCCCAGCCCCTCGACGATCAGCTTCACGCCCTCGGGGTTGGGGTGGATGCCGTCAGGCTGCATGAAGGCTGCCAGCGAGGCGGGATCGGACGGATCGGCCCCCGCAGCACGCAGACCGGCAAAGAAATCCTCGGCCAGAACCGCGTCGTAGTCTGCCGCCAGATCACCATAGATTCCGTCGAACGCCGCCTTGTAGTCCGGCCCGAAATTTGCCCCGGCCTTCATGCCGACCAGCAGGACCGGCAGGTCGCGCGCCTGTGCTTCCTTCAGGATGCCCTCCAGATTGCGCCGCGCTTCGGCCGGGTCGATCCCGCGCAACAGGTCGTTGCCGCCCAGCGTTACCACCAGCGCGTCGGCATCCGGCCCCAGCGTCCAGTCGATCCGCGCCAGCCCACCCGCAGTGGTATCCCCGGAAACTCCGGCATTCTGCACCACCACGTCATGCCCGCGCGCCTTCAGCCAGCCCTCCAGCTGCGGCACCAGACCCTGCGACTGATCCGCCAGACCATAGCCGGCCGTAAGACTGTCGCCCAGTGCCACGATCGTGACCGGTTCGGCCCAGGCTGAACTTGACAGTGCAAATATCGCCACCGCAGCATTGCGGACCCTGCGGAGCGCGCCATATCCCAGTGCTGAACCTATCCGAAGGATCTGCCCGATGACCGACCCCGTCCTCGACCTGACCGATGCCCGGCTTACGCTGGCCGGAAATGCCGGGCCGGTCGAGATCCTGAAGGGGATAAGCCTGCGGGTGGACCGGGGGGAAACGGTGGGGCTCATCGGGCCGTCGGGTTCGGGCAAGTCGTCGCTCCTCATGCTCATGGGCGGGCTGGAACGCGCCACCGGCGGCAGGGTGCTGGCCTTGGGGCAGGACCTGACCGCGATGGACGAAGACGCGCTCGCCCGGTTCCGCAGGGGGAATATGGGGGTGGTGTTTCAATCCTTCCACCTCATTCCGACGATGACGGCGCTGGAGAATGTGGCCCTGCCCCTTGAACTGGCGGGCGCGGCCGATCCCTTCGCGCGGGCCGAGGCGGAACTGGCAGCAGTGGGTCTGGGCACCCGCATGCACCACTATCCCAGCCAGATGTCCGGCGGAGAGCAGCAGCGCGTCGCTCTGGCCCGTGCCGCCGTACCGCGCCCCGCGATCCTGCTGGCGGATGAGCCGACCGGCAATCTGGACGGGGTGAACGGGCAGGCGATCATGAACCTGCTGTTCGGCCTGCGTGACCGGCACGGGGCAACGCTGGTGCTGGTGACCCATGCCCCGGAGCTGGCGGCGCGCTGCGACCGGGTGATCCGGCTGGTCGATGGCCGGCTTGCGCCCGACGCCATGGCGAAGGCTGCGGAATGACCCTTGCCCTGACCATCGCCCGACGGGAACTGCGCGGCGGCCTGCGAGGCTTTCGCGTATTTCTTGCCTGCCTTGCCCTTGGCGTCGCGGCCATCGCCGCCGTGGGAACCCTGCGTGCGGGCATCCAGCAGGGGCTGACCGACCAGGGCGCCGTGATTCTGGGCGGCGACGCCGAGATGCGCTTCACCTACCGCGTCGCGGACACCGAGGAACGCGCCTGGATGCAGCGGGTGGCAACCACGGTCTCCGAGGTCTACGACTTCCGCTCGATGGTCCTGACCGAGGGCGACCAGGCGCTGACCCAGGTCAAGGCGGTGGATGGGGCCTGGCCGCTGACCGGTGCGGCTGTTCTCGACCCGCCGATCCTAGTGGCTCAGGCTCTGGCCTCGCAGGACGGCCTGCCCGGCGCGATCATGGACCCGGTGCTGATCGACCGGCTGGACCTTGCGATCGGCGACAGGTTCCGGCTGGGCACGCAGGAGTTCCGCCTGACCGCGGCGCTGACCCGCGAACCTGACAGCGCCTCGACCGGGATTACCCTGGGGCCGCGTACGGTGGTGCGCAGCGCGGACCTGGCGAATTCGGGCCTTCTGGCCTCGGGCTCGATGTATGAGACACGCTATCGCCTGCTGCTGCCGCCCGGCGCCGATCTGGCCGCGCTGAAGCGCGAGGCGGAAACCACCTTCCGCGACAAGGGCATGCGCTGGACAGACAGTCGCCGCGCCGCACCTGGGATCGAGACCTTTGTCGACCGGATCGGCAGCTTTCTGGTGCTCGTGGGGCTGGCCGGGCTGGCGGTGGGCGGTGTCGGTATCTCGGCCGCAATCCGCAGCTATCTGGATGGCAAGACCGAGACCATCGCCACGCTGAAGACCTTGGGTGCCGAGGGCGGGCTGATCTTCCGCACCTACCTGTGGCAGACTGCGCTGCTGGCGGGCCTTGGCATCCTGATCGGGGTGGCGCTGGGCGCCTTGGCTCCGGTGCTTGCGGCACCGCTGATCGAGGCATCCCTGCCTTTCCCGGCCGATATCCGGCTTGCCCCCTTGGCGCTGGGCGAGGCCGCGTTCTATGGCGCACTGTCGGCCCTGATCTTCACCCTTCTGCCGCTGGCCCGCACCGAAAGCATCCGGCCTGCCGCACTGTATCGCGGCGGCGACGGCACCCGTGCCTGGCCTCGCAAACGCTATCTGGCGGCCCTTGCAGCGCTGGCGCTGATGCTGGTCGGCAGTGCGACCTGGCTGTCGGGCATTCCCGAACTTGCCCTGGGCGCCGCCGGCGGCATCGTCGGCGCGCTGGCGATCCTGGCGCTGGCCGCGCTTGTGTTGCGCAAGGCCGCGCGGCGACTGGCCAGAACCCGCCTGACCCATGGTCGCCCCGCAACCCGCGCCGCCCTTGCCGCGATCGGTGCGCCGAGGTCGGATGCGACGCCGGTGGTGCTGTCGCTGGGCCTTGGCCTTTCGGTTCTGGCCGCCGTGGGCCAGATCGACTGGAACCTGCGCTCGGCCATCGCCACCGACCTGCCGACCCGCGCCCCCGCCTTCTTCTTCATCGACATCCAGCCCGACCAGATCGACCCGTTCCTGACGATGGTCCGCGCCAACCCGGCCGTCTTGGAGGTTGAGACCGCCCCGATGCTGCGCGGGGTCATCACCCAGATCAACGGTCGCCCGGCGCGACAGGTCGCGGGCGACCACTGGGTGGTACGCGGCGACCGTGGCATCACCTATGCTGCGGCGCCCGGCGAAAAGACCCGCATCACCGCCGGCAGCTTCTGGCCCGAGGATTATGCGGGCGAGCCGCAGATCAGCTTTGCCGCCGAAGAGGCCGAGGAGATCGGCCTGAAGCTTGGCGACACGATGACGGTCAACATCCTTGGCCGCGACCTCACCGCGACGGTCACCTCGTTCCGCGAGGTCGATTTCTCGAACGCGGGCATGGGTTTCGTGATGACGCTGAACCCCTCGGCGCTGGCCGGGGCGCCGCATACCCATATCGCCACCGTCTATGCCCCGCCCGAGGCCGAGGCGGCGATCCTGCGCGAGGTGACCAAGACCTGGCCCAACATCACCGCGATCCGCATCCGCGAGGCAGTGGACCGCGTGACCGAGGCTTTGTCGGCCATCGCCACAGCGACGGCCTGGGCAGCTGCGGGAACCTTGCTCACCGGCTTTGTCGTGCTGATCGGCGCGGCTGCGGCGGGTGAACGGGCGCGGATCTACGAAGCGGCCATACTGAAGACCATAGGCGCGACCCGGCGCAAGATCCTTGCCAGTTTTGCGCTGCGTTCGGCGCTGATGGGCGGTGCGGCGGGTGCGGTGGCGGTCCTTGCCGGCGGTCTTGCCGGTTGGGGCGTCATGACCTTCGTGATGGACAGTGCCTATCGGTTCGAACCGCTGTCGGCCATCGGCATCGTGCTGGGCGGGGTCGTTGCGACGCTGGTTGCAGGTCTGATGTTTTCGTTGCGCCCGCTGTCAGCGCGCCCGGCCCGGACGCTGCGCGCACAGGATTAGCATTCGCGGCGAAGACGGCCCTCTAGGTGCGGCGCAGCCGTGAAAGGGTCAGCCCCACCGCGCGCAGTTCCCGGTTGCCCGGCTTCAGACGGGCCAGCGCCCCCGCAAGGAAGCCAAGCGGCGTCAGCCACCGGGCGAGCCGTGCAGCCTGGGCCAGGGCTTCTGGTGGGGCGTTGACGGCATAAGCCCCCAGCGCCGCGTCCAGCCAGCGCGTATCGTCGGGCCATAGCGTGAAGCAGGTCTGCACGAACATCACCAGATCCATGGCCTGCCACAGGCCGCCTCGCCGCCCAGGCCGGAACCGTTCAAGGTCGATGAAGCGGGCGGTGCGTCCATCCCAGCAGATGTCGCGCACTGCCGGGCGTCCATGGACCTGACCGGCCCAGTGCAGATCGCCCAACGCCCGCCCGGCTTGGCGAAAGGCAGCCAGCCGTGCTGCGTCATCCCGTGCGGCATCCGCTACCACCTCGGGCAGGGAGGGCCCTGCATCCGGCATCAGAATCCAGCCCGGCCCCTCGGCCACGATGCCGGCCACCGGCAGACCAGCCGCGTCCAGCACCCGCAGGCCTTCGCGCTCGGCCGCGAAGGCCTTGCCCGGATCGCCCTTCTGCAGACGCAACAGGCCCGACAACCGCTCTACCCGCTTCAGCCAGAAACGGCGACCATCCGGCAGGTCCAGCCGTCGCACCCGGCGAAGCGGAGCAGAGAGGGCCGCGCTGACCGCCCTGTCCAGGTCGATGTCACTCAAGGTTCGGGTCCATCCGGTTGCTGCGGCGCCGAATGTAATCCTTTTGCAAAAGATTTGTAAGACGGGCCGACCCGGCGAAGCCCCCCGCACGGGCGGCGTGACCGGCCCCTAGCCGAAGAATCCCGGCCCGGCGCGGTTCAGCAGATCCTCGGCCAGGCTCTTGCCGATGCCGTCCCCTTGCGCCACCGGTCCGCGCCTTTCACCCGTCACCGAGGCCGCCCCATCCGGCCGCAGGATTTCGCCCCGCAGCCAGATTTCGGCCCCCTCGATCACCGCCAGCCCGGCAATCGGTGTTTCGCAGGATCCGTCAAGCCGGGCAAGAAAGCTGCGTTCCGCCGACAGCCGCAGCCCGGTGGCTCGATCGTGGATTGCTGCCAGCATCGCTGCCACCCGGTCGTCGGCCAGACGCCGTTCGACACCTATCGCACCCTGGGCGACAGCTGGCAGCATTTCTTCCGGTGCGATGGCCGAACGCGCCACTTCCAGCATTCCCAGTCGCGTCAGCCCCGCCATGGCCAGGAAGGTCGCATCCGCCACACCGTCTTCCAGCTTGCGCATCCGGGTCTGCACGTTGCCGCGGAACTCCACCAGCTGCAGGTCCGGCCGCCGCAGCGCCAGCTGTGCCCGCCGCCGCAGAGAAGACGAGCCGACGGTCGCCCCCTGCGGCAGTTCGGCGATGGAGCCGTAGCGCGGCGAGACGAAGGCATCGCGCACGTCGGCGCGCGGCAGGTAGCAATCCAGGATCAGGCCCTCGGGCTGGACGGTCGGCATGTCCTTCATCGAATGCACCGCGATGTCGATGGTGCCGTCCAGCAGAGCCTCTTCGATCTCGCGGGTGAACAGACCCTTGCCGCCGATCTCGCGCAGCGCCTTGTCCTGGATCTGGTCGCCCGTGACCTTGATCACCACGATCTCGAAGGCCGCCTCTGGCAGTGCAAAGGCCGCCATCAGACAGCGCCGGGTCTCATGCGCCTGCCATAGTGCCAAGGGCGAGCCTCGGGTTCCGATCTTCAGGGGGCGGGCGGGGGTGGGCAGATCATCGCGCATGGGCCAAGGCATAGCCGTGTCAGGCCGGGGTGACAACTCTTGACAAGCCCGCCCCGGCATCGGACCCATGGACCGTCACGAAAGGACCAGCGATGACCAAGACGATCCTGCGCGCTCTCGGCGGTGAAGTGCTGCCCACCCCGCCGATCTGGATGATGCGCCAGGCGGGGCGCTATCTGCCGGAATACCGCGAAACGCGGGCCAAGGCCGGCGACTTCCTGACGCTGTGCTACACGCCCGAACTGGCGGCCGAGGTGACGTTGCAACCGATCCGCCGCTTTGGCTTCGATGCGGCGATCCTGTTCGCCGACATCCTGCTTTTGCCGCAGGCGCTGGGCCCGAAGCTCTGGTTCGAGACGGGCGAGGGGCCGCGAATGGAAACGACCACCACCCCCGGCCAGATCGCCAACCTGAAGCCGGCAGAGGCGATCCACGAGACGCTGGCACCTGTCTATGAAACCGTCCGCATCCTGGCGCGCGAACTGCCGAAAGAGACGACGCTGATCGGCTTTGCCGGGGCGCCATGGACGGTGGCGACCTACATGATCGCGGGCAGGGGCTCGAAGGACCAGGCCGCCGCGCACCGGCTGAAGGATACGGACCGCGCCACCTTCCAGGCGCTGATCGACCGGATCGCCGACGCAACCGTCGAATATCTCTCGGCCCAGATCGAGGCCGGGGCCGAGGTGGTGAAACTGTTCGACAGCTGGGCTGGCAGCCTGAAAGGCCAGGACTTCCGCGATTTCGCCGAGGCCCCCGTGGCGCGCATCATAGCCGCACTGAAGGCCCGCCATCCCGGCATTCCCGTTATCGCTTTCCCGCGCGAGGCTGGGCAGGGCTATATCGGCTTTGCACATCGTACCGGGGCCGACTGTGTGGCGCTTGACAATTCCGTCAGCCCGGAATGGGCGGCGGCGAACGTGCAGATCGACGGCTGCGTGCAGGGCAACCTTGCCCCCGAACACATGGTGACCGGGGGTGCCGCCCTGGTCGCGGCCACCCGGCATGTGGTCAAGGCCTTCTCGAAGGGGCCGCACATCTTCAACCTGGGTCACGGCATCACGCCGGATGCCAGCCCCGACAATGTGCAGCTGATGATCGACACGGTGCGCGGGGGCTGACACCCGGGACAGATCAGGCCGCGATCTCGCGCGGGACGATGAAATCGACCGCCGTTCCACTGCCGAAGGTGACCTGGGACCAGTCAGCCACGTCGAAATCGACGACCAGCGTCGCGCCGGTCGGGTATCGGGCGAAATCGGCGCTGTGGGGCGGATGGGCGACCAGTCGCGCGGCGAACTCTGCGATGCCGGGGTTGTGCCCGATCATCATCACGGTGTCACCCTTTGCGTGGCGCAGGACCGCCATCATCACATCCGGGCCGGCGTGGTAGAGAGCCGGCTTCAGCTCCAGCACCGGGGCACCGGGCAGGGCGGGTGCAATCCCGGAGAACGTCTTGCGCGTGCGGACCGCGTCAGAGCAAAGCACCTCGTCTGGCACATAGCCCCGGCTGGCCAGCCATTGGCCCAGATCGGCGGCAGCCGCCTTGCCCCTTTCGTTCAGCGGTCTGTCATGGTCGGGCATGAGCGGGTCGTCCCATGAGGATTTCGCGTGCCGCGTCAGGATCAACCGCTTCATCTGTGGAACTGCCCCATGTGATAGGCCGACTGTTCCGGCAGTCTTGCATAGGTCTGCGACAGCGGGCAAGCGCGGCGCACCAGACAGCCGCCGGACATGCAGTCCCGGCCCTCGGGCCGGTCGAGGAAGGCGTGGCATGATGGCAGGTCGTAGCTCGCCGTGGTCAGCGCGCCAGGCGGGCAGGCCGTGGTGCAGGGGGCGGAACAGTTGTCGCAGGGCCGCGGGACGGCAGGGGGAAGCCCGACCGCGTGCTTCAGTGCCAAGGCGCCGCGAAAACTGACCATCAGCCCCTGGGTGGCATGGACCAGAAGGCGCACGGGGCTTTCCCACACCCTGCCCGAGCGCAGGGCCCAGCTGTAGAACGGGTGCCAGGGCGGCCCGCCAAAGGGAAACAGGGCCTTGGCCCCCAGGTCACAGGCGAGCTTGCCGATGACACGGCGTGACCACCGGTCCACCGGGTCGGGTGTTCCGTCCTGCCATTCCGGCTGGGCAGTCAGGTGCGCCCAGAAGCCGGGTTCGGACGGTCCGAGAAGCAGAAGCGTGCGCGTTCCGGGGGGAAGGCCTGGTTCATCAGTCTGCACGCCGAAGCCGCCCAGCACCTCCAGCCGATGGGGGGCAAGATGGGCAACGATTTCGGCCAGCGCCAGGGTATCGGGGTGTGAAGTGGGGGGGTGCATGGGGGTCAGAATGGGGCAGGGCAGGGCGAACGCAAGGCCCGAAACGGGTGTGACGGGTCAGGGTTCCGGGAACGGTCCGGGCCATCAGACGCCGCTTGGGCAAGTGCAGGTCAGGGCGTGGACGTGACAGGAGATTCGGTCGCAGGGGGCGGGTTGTCCGTCTGTGTCCCGGTCGGGGCGCCATCGTTCGAGGGGACATCCGCAGGCGCGGCGTCTGCGGGCGTCTCGGGCGGGGCGGTCAGGATGCCGTTCTGCCAGATACCTTCGGCGACCTGGCCGCTGGCATAGGTCAGCTTGCCTTGTCCTTCACGGATTCCGGCGCGGAACTGGCCAACATAGACGTCGCCTGAAGGATACGTCGCCGTTCCCTGCCCTTCGATCTGGCCGGCGACCCATTCGCCGACATAGCGAAAGCCGTCCGGGGTAGAGAACTCGCCCTCGCCGTGGCGCAGGCCCGCCCTGAACGTGCCCTTGTAAAGGCTGCCGTCAGGGTAGACCGCAGCGCCGATTCCTTCGCGCTGCCCGTCCACCCAGTCGCCTTCGTAGCGGTAACCGTCCGGCTGCGTCATCGTACCGGTGCCATGCGGCAGGGCATTGACGAAGCTGCCTTCGTAGACGCGGCCATCCGCATACGTGGCGCGTCCCTGGCCGGTGATCATCCCGCGCTGCCATTCGCCCTGGTAGGTGGACCCGTCGGGATAGGTGATCGCGCCCTGGCCATGCGGCTGGTCGGCCTGCATCGCGCCGACATAGACCGATCCGTCAGGATAGGTGATGGTCCCGGTGCCCTCCATCCGCCCTTCGACCCAGGTGCCTTCGTAGGTGAAACCGTCTGCGGCGGTGAAGGTGCCCTTGCCATGGCGGCGGTCGGCCAACCAGCTGCCCGAATAGATGTCCCCGTTCTTGTGCACCATCCGGCCCTGGCCCTGGCGCTGACCGTTGACGAAGGCCCCTTCGTAGACGTCGCCGTTTGGCTGGGTCAGCTTGCCTTGGCCGTTGATCTGCCCATCGGCCCAGTCGCCCTCATAGACCAGGCCATCCGGCATGGTCAGCTTCCCGTGGCCGGACCGCTGGCCCTGCACCAGCGTGCCTTCGTAGACCGTGCCGTCCGGGTAGGTGATCCTGCCAGTGCCTTCCTTGACGCCCATGACCCACTGGCCTTCGTAGGTATAGCCCGAGGGGTTGGTCAACGTGCCCCGCCCGTTGTGCTGGCCGCGGGTGAAGGTGCCCGTATAGACCGACCCGTTGGCATAGGTCGCCACACCCTGCCCGGTCATCTGGCCATTGACCCAGTCACCTTCATAGGTGCGGCCATCCGGGGCGGTGATCTTGCCCTTGCCGTCGGGCTGGCCGTTCAGGAAGCTGCCCTCGTAGACCGAGCCGTTGGGATAGCGCGCGACGCCCTGGCCGGTGATCTCGCCCTCGATCCAGTCGCCGGTATATTCGAAGCCCGAGGGCAGCCGGTAGGTGCCGGTGCCGTGCTGGCGGCCATTGAGGAACGTGCCCTCGTAGACCGAGCCGTCGTCATACTGCTTGGTGATGATCTCGCCATCCTGCGCAAGGGCGGGCAGCGCGATCAGGGCAAGAAAGGCGGCAATCGGCAGGCGCATGGGCGAATCCCCCCAGGGTCAGGCTGCGAAGGTAAGGGGGCAGCTGCGGTGTGACAAGCTTGGGGCGGTTCGGCTTTCCCTTGGCCATCAGTCTGGTAGAAGGAATGTGACCGATGGGGGCCCGCGATGACCGATACCTTCCGACTGAGACTTGCGCAGTTGAATCCGGTGGTGGGGGACATCGCCGGAAATGCGGCGCGGGCGAAGGCCGCATGGGATACGGGGCGCGCCGACGGCGCCGACATGGTCGCGCTGACCGAGATGTTCGTGACCGGCTACCAGACCCAGGACCTGATCCTGAAGCCGGCGTTCGTGACGGCGGCAATCGCGGCGGTCGAACGGCTTGCCGCCGACTGTGCCGATGGCCCGGCGCTGGGCATCGGCGGGCCGGTGCGGGCGGGCGGAAAGCTTTACAACGGCTATTATGTGCTTCACGGCGGCAAGGTGCAGGCGCGCGTCCTGAAGCATCATCTGCCGAATGACTCGGTGTTCGACGAAAAGCGGGTCTTCGCCTCGGCCGACGTGCACGGGCCCTATGTGGTGAATGGTCTGCGCATCGGCACCCCGATCTGCGAGGATGCCTGGCACCCCGACGTGGCCGAGACCCTGGCAGAGACAGGGGCAGAGATCCTGCTGGTGCCCAATGGGTCGCCCTATCATCGTGGCAAGCCGAACCTGCGGCTGAACCTGATGGTGGCCCGCGTGGTCGAGACCGGCCTGCCGCTGGTCTATCTGAACATGGTGGGCGGGCAGGATGATCAGGTGTTCGACGGGTCTTCAATGGTGCTGAACCCCGGCGGACGGCTGATGGCGCAGCTGCCGCAGTTCGACGAATGCGAGATCACGGTCGTCTTTCGCCGCACCCCCGAAGGCTGGCGCGCCGATCCGGGCGAGATCGCCGAGATCCCGCCGATCGGCGAGGCGGATTATCGCGCCTGCGTCATGGGCCTGGGCGACTACATGCGCAAGACCGGGTTCCGCAAGGCGCTGCTGGGCTTGTCGGGCGGGATCGACAGCGCCATCGTCGCGGCCATGGCAGTGGATGCGCTGGGGCCGGAAAACGTGCGCTGCGTCATGCTGCCCAGCGAATTCACCAGTGCCCATTCGCTGGAGGATGCGGCGGCGGCGGCGAAGGCTTTGGGTTGCCGGCTGGACACGGTGCCGATCACCGGCGCGCAAGCCGCCGTGGGAGAGGCGCTGGCCCCGCTCTTCGCCGGCACGGAGCCCGGCATCACCGAGGAAAACATCCAGTCCCGGCTGCGTGGGCTGTTGCTCATGGCGCTGTCGAACAAGTTCGGCGAGATGTTGCTGACCACCGGCAACAAGTCGGAAATAGCGGTGGGCTACTGCACGATCTACGGCGACATGAACGGCGGCTACAACCCGGTCAAGGACATGTACAAGACCCGCATGTTCCTGACCGCGCGCTGGCGCAACGAAAACCACCGACCCTGGATGAAGGGGCCGGCAGGCGTCGTGATCCCGCACCGCATCATCGAGAAACCCCCCAGCGCCGAACTGCGCGCCAACCAGACCGACCAGGACAGCCTGCCACCCTACGAGGTGCTGGACGCGATTCTGGAATGTCTGGTGGAAAAGGAGATGTCGGTGGCCGAGATCATCGCCCTTGGCTTCGAGCGTGAGACGGTGAAGAAGGTGGAGCACTTGCTTTACCTTGCGGAATACAAGCGGTTCCAGTCGGCGCCGGGGGTGCGGCTGACGCAGAAGGCCTTCTGGCTGGACCGCCGCTATCCGATCACCAACAGCTGGCGGGACGATGGCTGAACTGGTCGCGGTCAACCGTTATGCCTGCGCGACGCGGGGGCGTTCCGCGCTGCGGCCGCGGCGCTGGCGGCCAGGGTGTGTGACGAAGGCCACCCCGGCATTCTGGCCTGCCGGTTCTTCTGCTCCGGCCGGGCCGAAGGTCGCGCCGTGGTAACTTATGCCGACCCCGGGGCCTGGATCGGCCACCACGATCTGGTCACGAGCTGGTCCGAGGCTGCGGCGCCGAGAGCTTCGGCCGATCTGGAGGAGGTGCTGCTCTTCGGCCCTGCAACTGCCGCGATGCTGGACTGGTTGGCGCGGATGGGGCTGGAGGCCAAGGTGCGGCTCATCGGCGAACCAGTGGCGGGATTTCTGCGCTGGAACGGCTGAACTTCGGCCCCAGTGCGGCATGAACCTCTCAGACCGCTGTCACCGTGCATTCGGGCAAGAGGCGCATCACGTCCTCGGGCCGGCAAAGCTGGGTTGCATCGGTCATCACCGCGGCAGAAGCGGCTGCGGACCCCAGGGCCAGCGCCTCGGCATTGGACTGGCCGCGGGCCAGCGACAGGACGAAAGCGGCGACGAAACTGTCGCCGGCGCCTACGGTCGATTTCACCCTGACCTTGGCAGCCTTGCCGAACAGCCTCTGGTTGGCGTCGGCAAGCACGTTGCCCTCGGCGCCGCGGGCGATGATGACGGTCCGTGCCACGCCCTTCCCGACCAGAGATTGCGCGAAATCGGCGGTGTCCTCTACCCTGGGAAGGGACTTGCCGGCCAGTTCCTCTCCCTCTGGTCCATCCATGCGAAGGACTTCCAGCCCCGGAATCGGGTGGCGCACCGCCTCGGTCAGGGTCGCGCCGGATGTATCCAGCACCACACGGCTGTCCGGCATGGAGGCCGCAAGCTGTGCCGGGAAATCGACCGGCACGCCGGGGGGCTGGCTGCCCGAGATCACGGAGATCCCGCCCGGCCGTGCCGTGGCGCGCAACAGGGTGAACACGCGGGCGCGTTCGGCCTCGCCCCAGACCGGGCCCGGGAGCATGAAGCGGTATTGCCGGCCGGTGGTGACCTCGTTCACGGTCAGCGATTGCCGCGTCTCGCCGGGGCCGAGGATCGATAGGAACGTCACGCCTTCCGCCCGGATCAGACCGGCCAGCCGGTCGCCCGTCAGCCCGCCGATGGCCACCAGCGCCAGGCTGTCGCCCCCCAGCGCCTTGATCGCCCGGCTGACGTTCAGCCCCCCGCCGCCGGGATCGAGCAAGGGCTCGGTGCAGCGCAGCTTCTGTCCGGGAATCAGCTCGTGCACCTCGGTCGCCATGTCGAGCGCGGGGTTCAGCGTCAGGGTCAGGATCGGGGCTTGGGTCATGCGGCACCTGTTCGTGTTACCGCTATCATAAACCCTCCACAGCGAAATGGAACCGCCCCCGGCAGGCCATGCCGGGGGGGGCAGTGCGCCGCGCGAACGGGGTTGCCGACTTAGCCGTTCAGCAGCAGCTGGTAGCTGGCCGGCACATAGCGGAAACCATCTTCCATGGCCTCGACATAGCCGAGGCCCGGGAAGGGCATGTGGTAGCCGATGAAGGGGATGCGGTCGGCGGCGATCATGCCGAAGACCCGCCGGCGCGTCGCGGCGGCGGCGGCCTTGTCCATGTCGAAGCGAACCTCCCAGTCGGGCCGTTGCAGCGACCATACATAGTGGTTGGCGGTGTCGGCGGTGATGATCAGGCGCTGGCCGTCCGATTCGACCTGATAGACCATATGCCCCGGCGAATGACCGAAGGCGGCCATGCCGGTGATGCCGCCGGTCACGATGCCGCCGTCGTCAAGGAAGGTGAACCTGTCGTTCAGGGGTTTCACGTTCCTGTCGAAGCCTTCGTTGCCGGCGGCCGACCAGTGGTTGTGTTCCACCGCTCCGGTGACGTAGCGGGCATTGGCGAAGGTTGGCGTGGTGCCGTCGGCGCCCATCAGCCCCCCGATGTGATCGCCGTGCATGTGGGTCAGGACGACCGTTGTCACCATGTCGGCCGTCATCCCGGCCGCAGTCAGCGCGGCCAGTGTTCCCTCGGCGGACAGGCCGGTGTCGAACAGCACGACATCGGCACCGGTGTTGACCACCGTCGGGGTGAAGAAGTTCAGCGACCTGTCGGCGGGGATGAAGTTCGCGGCGCTGAGGGCGGCAAAATCTTCGGGATTTGCATTGGTTCCGAAGGTTTCCTGCGGATTGTCAAGCAGGCGGCTGCCGGCGGAGAGCGTGGTCACCTCGAAGCTGCCGAGCCTGAACCGATTCCACGGCGCGAAGCCCGCGCCCTGCATGGGCGCCTGCGCCTGAACGGCGCGTGGCATGAACGTGGCGGCCAAGGGCAGGGTGGCACCGGCGACAAGGGCCTGACGACGGGAAAGCATGACGATGTCCTCCTTTGGGTCCATGACCGGCAGATAGGGCACGGGGACCGGAAGGCGGATCACGGGCGCGTCAGGGGCGGTGCCTGTCTGCACATGGACTGTGCGGCAGGGACGGGAAGCGGATCATTCCCACCAGGGATCGATGGCGGCGATATCGTCGTCCGACCAGCCAAAGTGGTGCGCCAGTTCGTGGATCACCACATGGGTCACCAGTTCCTGAAGAGAGACGTTCCCGCGTTCGGCCCATTCGTCAAGGATCGGCCGCCGGAAAAGCCAGATCACGTCGGGCCTGGTCATCTGCTCGGCGGTCGATTTCTCTGTCAGGGGAATACCCTCGTACAGACCGGTCAGCTCGAACGGGTCGTCCAGGCCCAGTTCTTCGACCATGTCGTCTTCGGGAAAATCCTCGACGCGCAGGCGGACATGGGTGGCGGGCTCGCGGAACGGATCGGGCAGGGTCGAGATGGCCTCATGGGCAAGCTGTTCGAGGAAGGCCAGGGTCGGGGCGATGCTGTCGGGGGCTGGATTGGTCATGGCCTGAAGATAGGCAGGCCCCGGAGCGGAGGGAAGGGGGGCGGCCCGGCGGGGCGGGGCCGTTGCCGGGGGCATCGAACCCCCGGCAACGGCGTTGCCACGGCCGGCGGCATCGGAGTCCACCAGACCGGACGCGGCGCAAAACTGGACAAGACGCGGGGCTTGTGACAGGGAAGGGCGGTTCAAGGAGCCGCCCCGATGACCGTCACCACCCGCTTCGCCCCCTCGCCCACCGGCTGGATCCATGTCGGCAACCTGCGCACCGCGCTTATGAACTACCTCATCGCGCGGCAGAACGGCGGCACCTTCATCCTGCGGCTGGACGATACCGACCAGGAACGCTCGAAGCAGGAATACATCGATGGGCTGATGGAGGATCTGTCCTGGCTGGGCCTGACCTGGGACCGGGTCGAGCAGCAGTCGAAACGGCTGGCGCGCTATGCGGAAGCCGCCGAGCAGCTGAAGGCTGCGGGCCGGTTCTACGAATGTTTCGAGACACCGGTCGAGCTGGATTTAAAGCGCAAGAAGCAGCTGAACATGGGCAAGCCCCCGGTCTATGACCGTGCGGCCCTCAGCCTGACCGAGGAGCAGAAGGCCGCCTATCGCGCCGAGGGCCGCAAGGGCTACTGGCGCTTCAAGCTGGATCAGGAACGGATCGAGTGGAAGGACGGGATCATCGGCGAAATCTCGATCGACGCGGCCTCGGTCAGCGATCCGGTGCTGATCAAGGCGGACGGGCAAGTGCTTTACACCTTCGCCTCGTCGGTGGATGACGTGGACATGGGGGTGACGCATATCGTGCGCGGCGCCGACCATGTGACCAACACCGCGACCCAGATCCAGATCATGAAGGCGCTGGGCGGCACGCCCCCGACCTTTGCGCATCACAGCCTTCTGACCGGGCCGCAGGGCGAGGAACTGTCGAAGCGTCTGGGCGTGCTTTCGCTGCGCGACCTGCGCGCGCGGGGGGTGGAGCCGATGGCGCTTTTGTCTCTCATGGCGCGCCTGGGGTCGTCGAAGCCGGTGGAACTTGCGCGCTCGATGGAAGAGCTGATTGCGGGCTTCGACGTGGGTTCCTTCGGCACCGCGCCGACCAAGTTCGATGCCGAGGATCTGTTCCCGCTGACCCGGCAGCATCTGCAATCGCTGCCCTTCGCGGCGGTGAAGGAGCGGGTGCTGGCGCTGGGCGTGCCCGAGGCCGAGGCCGAAGCCTTCTGGAATGTGGCCAAGGGCAACATCACCGTGCTCGCCGATCTGGCGGACTGGTGGACGCTGTTCCGCGACGGGGCCGAGCCGGTGGTGGAGGAGGCCGACCGCGACTTCGTGCGGCAGGCGCTGGCGATGCTGCCGCCGCGACCCTGGACCACGGCAACCTGGGGCGAGTGGACCCAGGCCGTGAAGGAGGCGACGGGGCGCAAGGGCAAGGATCTTTTCCGCCCGCTGCGCCGGGCCTTGACGGGGCGCGAAGCGGGGCCGGAGATGGCCGATGTCATGCCGCTTCTGCGCAAGGTTCCGAGCGTCTGAGCCCTCGTGCACCGCCCCGGGGGCCGTCTGCCCCCGGACCCCCGAGGATATTTGGGAACGGAAGAAGGGGCTGGCACATGGCCGGACCGCAGGCGAAGTTCGTCGAGGGGAACCTGTTCCGGCATGTGTCGGTCATGGCGCTGACCTCGTCTGTCGGGCTGATGGCGGTTTTCGTCGTCGATCTGGTCAACATGTTTTACATTGCGCTGTTGGGGCGCGAGGAGCTGGCGGCGGCGATCGGCTATGCCGGGGCGATCCTGTTCTTCACCACCAGTTTCGGAATCGGCATGTCGATTGCCGTGGGGGCGTTGGTGGCGCGGGCGCTGGGCGCGCGCGATCCGGCGCTGGCGCGCGAGAAGTCGACGACCGGCCTGGTGCTGGGCTTCGTCTTCGGGTCGATCTTCGCGGCCGTCGTATGGCTGGCGCTGTCGCCCTTGGTGAGCCTTCTGGGTGCCACGGGCGAGACGCATGATCTGGCGGTGCACTTTCTGGCCATCGTGGTGCCGTCGCAGCCCCTGTTGATGGTGGGTATGGTGGGCGGCGCGATCCTGCGCAGCCATGGCGATGCGCGGGCGGCGATGATGGCCACGGTCTGGGGGGCGGTTGCGACGGCGGTGCTGGACCCGATCCTGATCTTTGGCCTCGGGCTGGAGCTGACGGGGGCGGCGATTGCAAGCTTTGCAGCGCGCGTGGTGATAGCCTGGGTCGCCTTGCAACCGATCCGGCGGAAGTACGGGGGCTTCGACCGGCCGACGACGGGACAGGTTATTGCCGACATGGGGCCAATCTGGGCCATCGCGGTGCCCGCGATCCTGACCCAGGTGGCGACGCCCGTGGGCCAAGCCTTCGTCACCCGTGCCACCAGTGCCTATGGCGAGGCGGCTGTGGCGGGCATGGCGATCGCCGGCCGGCTGACGCCGGTCGCCTTCGGGGTGATCTTCGCGCTGTCCGGGGCCATCGGGCCGATCATCGGGCAGAACTTCGGCGCCGGGCAGATCGACCGGGTGCGGCGCGCCTTTCTGGACGGGCTGATCTTCACCGCTATTGTGATCCTTGTGGTCTCGGCGCTGCTCTTTGCGTTGCGCGGGCCCATCGCCGATGCGTTCCGCGCCGAGGGGCTGACGCGCGATCTGGTTTATCTGTTCTGCGGGCCGCTGGCGCTGTTGTGGTTCTTCAACGGCGCGATCTTCGTCGGCAATGCGGTCTGCAACAATCTGGGACGGCCGTTCTGGTCCACGGTGGTGAACTGGGGCCGGCACACGCTGGGAACCGTCCCGCTGGCCCTGTGGCTGGGCGGCTACTGGGGTGCGCAGGGGGTGCTGGTCGGGCAGGCCGTCGGCGGGGTGATCTTCGGGTTGGCGGCAATCTGGCTTGCCCTGCTGGTGATCCATTCGCCGGCCGTTTCCCATGCCCGCGCGCGCCCGCAGCCTGAGCCTGATGCCGAAGCGGTCGCCAGCCCCGGTGAACGCCGGGCATGACGCCTGGCGCGGTATGCGATCGTATTCCGGATTTCGCTTGCCCGCCCCGCCCCGGATGGGTTAGTCAGGATGCGTCAGTTTCGGGAGAATCCGGGGAAAGCCCGGTGCCGAAGGAGCAACCGCCCCGGTAAACTCTCAGGCGCAAGGGACCGTAGCTGACGACAGACTCTGGAGAGTTCCCGGCCAGGGCCGGGACGCCGAAGGGATAACGATCTCAGGCGCGCCAGCCGGCGCAGGGACAGAGGGGGCATCGAGCGGCGGGGATCAGCCCGCCGGAACGGTGCCGGTTGCTTTCCGGCCGAACTGTGGGAGGACGGCGATGGCCGACCCTGAGGGCTTGATCCGGCTGGGTCTGCATGACCTGCATGTTGAACTCGGCGGCAAGATGGTGCCCTTCGCGGGCTATGAGATGCCGGTGCAATATGCCGAAGGCGTGCTGAGGGAACATCTGCACACGCGCTCGGCGGCGGGGTTGTTCGATGTCAGCCACATGGGGCAGGTGATCCTTAGGCCGAAAGGGTCGATCGAGGATCTCAAGCGCGCATTCGAGGCGCTGATGCCGGTGGATGTGCTGGGGCTGGCCGAGGGGCGGCAGCGCTATGGCCTGTTCACCAATGATCAGGGCGGGATCCTGGACGACCTGATGTTCACCAACCGCGGCGATCACCTGTATGTCGTGGTGAATGCGGCCTGCAAGGCAGCCGACATCGCCCACATGACTGCGGCCATGCCAGGCGTGGAAGTTCAGCCAGTGACCGACCGTGCGCTTCTGGCCTTGCAGGGACCGGGCGCCGAGGCGGCGCTGGAGGGATTGGTGCCGGGCGTCGCGGCGATGCGTTTCATGGATCACCGGATCTTCGGCGGGATCTGGGTCAGCCGCTCGGGCTATACCGGCGAGGACGGGTTCGAGGTCTCGGTGCCGCAGGCAGAGGCCGAGAGCTTCGCGCGCCGCCTGCTGGCCCAGCCCGGTGTGGCCCCCATCGGTCTTGGTGCGCGCGACAGCCTGCGGCTGGAGGCGGGGCTTTGCCTCTACGGCCATGACATTGACACCACCACAAGCCCGGTCGAGGCCAACCTGACCTGGGCGATCCCAAAGGCCCGCCGTGCGGGCGGCGTGCGCGAGGGGGGCTTTCCGGGCGCGGCGCGGATCCTGCGCGAACTGGCCGAAGGGCCGGCGCGGCTGCGCGTCGGCCTGCGCCCCGAGGGCCGTGCGCCCATGCGCGAGGGTGTGGAACTTTTCACCGATGACGGCACGCCTGCCGGCCGCGTCACCTCGGGCGGGTTCGGTCCCAGCGTGAATGCCCCAGTCGCGATGGGTTACGTTGCGCGATCCCATGCTACCATCGGCACGATTCTTCAGGGCGAACTGCGTGGCAAGCGCCATCCCGTCACCGTTGCCGACCTTCCCTTCCATCCCACCAGCTACAAGCGTTGAGGCAAGACGATGAAATACACCAAGGATCATGAATGGCTGCGCGTCGAGGGGGACCTGGTGGTCGTTGGCATCACCGAACATGCCGCAACGCAACTGGGCGATGTGGTCTTCGTGGAACTGCCCGAACCCGAGACCCAGGTGGCCGAGGGTGACGAGGTCTGCGTGATCGAAAGCGTGAAGGCAGCCAGCGACATCCTGGCGCCGGTGGATGGCGAGATCGTCGCCGTGAACCAGAAGCTGGTGGATAATCCGGCCCTGGTAAACGAGGATCCGCTTGGCGAGGGGTGGTTCTTCAAGATGAAGGTCGATGACCTGAGCGTGCTCGACGACTTCATGGACGAGGACGAATATCAGGATCTGATCGGCTGATCGCCCCGGCCCGGAGTTTTCGAAAACTCCGGGCAAGTTTCTTCGAAGAGAATTGCAGATTCCTTTGCAGGAATTTGCCCGCCCCTTGCCAAAGGTATGCGCCATGACCTTCACGCCGACCGACTACAACCCCTATGATTTCGCCAACCGCCGGCACATCGGCCCCTCGCCCTCGGAGATGGAGGAGATGCTGGCGGCGGTCGGCGTGCGAACTCTGGACGAGCTGATCGACCAGACCGTGCCGCCCTCGATCCGGCAGGCGCAGCCCCTGTCCTGGGCGCCGCTGGCCGAGCACGAGCTTCTGGCGAAGATGAAGGAGGTCGCCGCGAAGAACCGGGTGATGACCAGCCTGATTGGGCAGGGTTATTACGGCACGGTCACGCCGCCCGCGATCCAGCGCAACATCCTGGAAAACCCGGCCTGGTATACCGCCTATACGCCCTATCAGCCGGAAATCGCGCAAGGAAGGCTCGAGGCGCTTCTGAACTTCCAGACCATGGTCTGCGACCTCACCGGTCTGGACGTCGCCAATGCCTCGCTATTGGACGAGGCGACAGCAGCGGCCGAGGCGATGACCATGGCCCAGCGGGTGGCAAAGTCGAAGGCGCAGGCTTTCTTTGTCGATCGCTTCTGCCATCCCCAGACCATCGCCGTGATCCGCACCCGAGCCCTGCCGCTGGGCATCGAGATCATCGAGGACGACGTGCGCAAGCTCGACCCATCGCAGGTCTTCGGCGCGATCTTCCAGTATCCGTCCAGCTATGGCCATGTGACCGACTTTACCCAGCGCATCGCCAGCCTGCATGCGGCCGGGGCCATCGCGATCATGGCGACCGACCTGCTTGCGCTCTGCCTGCTGAAGGAACCCGGTGCGATGGGGGCCGACATCGCCGTAGGCTCGGCGCAGCGCTTCGGGGTGCCGATGGGCTATGGCGGGCCGCATGCGGCCTTCATGGCCTGCCGCGACGCTTACAAGCGGCAGATGCCGGGCCGCATCGTCGGGGTCTCGATCGACGCGCAGGGCAACAAGGCCTATCGCCTGTCGCTCCAGACGCGCGAACAGCACATCCGGCGCGAGAAGGCGACCTCGAACGTCTGCACGGCGCAGGCGCTGCTGGCGGTGATGGCCAGCATGTATGCGGTGTTCCACGGGCCGAAGGGCCTGCGCGCCATCGCCGAGCGGGTGCACTTCCTGACCCAGCGGCTGGCGCGCGCGCTGAAGGCTGCGGGAGCGAAGGTCGCGCCGAAGGCCTTCTTCGACACGATCACCGTCGAGGTCGGCGTGGGTCAGGCCGGCATCCTTGCAGCCGCGCGGGCCGAGGGGCTGAACTTCCGCAAGATCGGCCTCGACCGAATCGGAATCAGCCTCGACGAGACCACTGACGAGCGCGTGCTGATCAAGGTTCTGCGCGCGTTCGGGATTGATGGGGTGCCGCCCCACCGCGCCACCCTTGGCTTCCCCGAAGAGATGCTGCGCACCTCTGATTATCTGACCCATCCGGTTTTCCACATGAACCGGGCCGAGTCGGAAATGATGCGCTACATGCGCCGCCTGTCGGACCGCGACCTCGCGCTCGACCGGGCGATGATCCCGCTCGGCTCCTGCACGATGAAGCTGAACGCCGCAGCCGAGATGATGCCGATCACCTGGCCGGAGTTCTCGTCCCTGCACCCCTTCGTCCCGCGCGATCAGGCGGCGGGCTATCACGAGGCCATCGCCGACCTGTCGGCCAAGCTGTGCGAGATCACCGGCTATGACGCCTTCTCGATGCAGCCGAACTCGGGCGCGCAGGGGGAATATGCGGGGCTATTGACCATCCTGAACTATCATCGGGCCCGCGGCGACCATCAGCGCAAGGTCTGTCTGATCCCGACCAGCGCACATGGAACCAACCCGGCCAGCGCGCAGATGGCAGGAATGGAGGTCGTCGTGGTCAAGTCCGCCCCAAACGGCGACGTGGACGTGGACGATTTCCGCGCCAAGGCCGAGGCGGCGGGCGACAGGCTGGCGGCCTGCATGATCACCTACCCCTCGACCCACGGGGTGTTCGAGGAAACCGTGCGCGAGATCTGCCGGATCACCCATGATCATGGCGGGCAGGTCTATATCGACGGGGCGAACATGAACGCGCTCGTGGGTTTGGTGAAACCTGGCGAGATCGGCGGCGATGTCAGCCACCTGAACCTGCACAAGACCTTTGCCATCCCGCATGGCGGCGGGGGGCCGGGCATGGGGCCGATCGGCGTGAAGGCACATCTTGCGCCGCATCTGCCGGGGCACCCCGAAACGGGTGGAGATGGGGCGGTTAGCGCGGCGCCCTACGGTTCGGCAAGCATCCTGCTGATCAGCTGGGCCTATTGCCTGATGATGGGCGGACCGGGCCTGACCCAGGCGACGCGGGTCGCGATCCTGAACGCCAACTACATCGCGGCACGACTGGCGGGGCACTATCCGATCCTGTTCATGGGCAACAAGGGCAGGGTGGCGCATGAGTGCATCCTTGACACCCGCCCATTCGCCGAGGTGGGCGTAACCGTGGATGACATCGCCAAACGGCTGATCGACAACGGCTTTCATGCGCCCACCATGTCCTGGCCGGTGGCCGGCACGCTGATGGTGGAACCGACCGAATCCGAGACCAAGGCCGAGATCGACCGCTTCGTCACCGCGCTTCTGTCGATCCGCGAGGAGATCCGGGCGGTGGAACGCGGCGAGATCGCGGCCGAGGACTCGCCACTGCGCCATGCCCCGCACACAGTTGCGGCCCTGGTGGGCGAGTGGGACCGGAAATACAGCCGCGAGACCGGCTGCTTCCCCCCGGGGTCCTTCCGGGTGGACAAGTACTGGCCTCCGGTGGGCCGGGTGGACAACGTGTATGGCGATCGCCATCTCGTCTGCATCTGCCCGCCGGTCGAAGCCTACGCCGAGGCTGCCGAATAGGCACACGGCTGCCGCCGCGGGGTGCGGGCCTGCCTTAAGGGCAGGTCCGGCCGCGCGCCTCGCCTTCAAGGTGCAGGCTTCGGTGCCGGGGTCCCCAGCAGACGCAGCCACTGGCCCTGGGTCAGGAAGTCGATCGATGCGTCGATCCCCTGCGGGGTCATTCCGGCAAAGCTGCCATCCCAGGCTTCCGACAGCCCGCGCGTCGGCAGGCCCGTTTCAGGCATCAGCCAACTGTCGAAGGTTTGACCGGGCGCGAAGCGCACATCGGGATGGCTCAGCAGGACGGCAAGCGTGTCATCGGCGTAAAGCCCCATCCAGAGGGTCTCTCCTCTGGTAAATTCGACTGCAACCCAGCAGTAGGAAAATGCACCCCGATCATCGGTATGGCCCGAGCCATTCCAGCTCCCGGCCGAAAACTGGCTGCCCGGAATTTCGTCGGCATTTGCAGGCGGCACCGTCGAAAGCGCCAGGATGACGGCAAGGGCAAGCATGCGCATGGCAGATATCCTTGCTGATGCAGTTCCCCGTGGCATGGCCCGATGGCACGTCGGCACGCAAGTCGTGCTTTCCCGGGTGTTGCACGGCATTGACCCCGGATCAGCCGCAGGCTAGCGATTGCCGCCGATGACCGGGACGCGCCCCCCCCTTGCTGATGGACTGATCGCCAGCCTGCCTATCGTTCTGGGCTATTTCCCCATAGCGTTTTCCTTCGGGGTGGCGGCGACACGGGCAGGATTCACCGGGCTCGAGGCCTTTGCTCTGTCGGCGATCATCTATGCCGGCGCCTCGCAGTTCCTGGCCTTGGCCCTGCTGACCTCGGGCGCGCCGGTGCTGGTTTCTGCCTTCACGCTGATCGCAATGAACCTGCGGCATGTCCTGTATGGCCCGGCGCTGATGAAGGCAGCGGGACGGGGGGCCACGACCCGCCGCGCCTGGGCCTGGGCCTTCGGGCTGACCGACGAGGTTTTCGGTCAGGCCCTGGGTGCGTTGGCGCGGGGGCAGTCCTTTTCGGAAGGCTACATGTTCGGGCTGGGGATCGGCGCTTATGCCAGCTGGCTGGCGGGAACCGCGGTTGGCGCACTGGCCGGGGGCGGGGCGCTGGATGGCTGGCCAGCCGTCAGCGCGGGGTTGGGGTTCATGCTGCCTGCCCTGTTCCTGGCGCTTCTTCTGTCGATCCTCAGCCGCAGGCAGGTGCCGGTGATCGTGATTGCGGGCGCCGCGACGGTGGCCGGAACCCTGGCGCTCAGCTCTACCTCCGGCATCCTGCTCGGGATGCTCGCCGGGGCCGCGGCGGGGGTGGTGCGGCGATGAACACCGACCTTCTGGCCGTAGCCCTGCTGGCCGGAGCCGCCAACTGGGCTTTCCGTGTGTTGCCTACACTTGCCCGGACGGACCGCCTGACACCCGGTGGGCTGCTGGAGCGGTTTCTGTCGGCGACCGGCCCGGCCGCCATAGCGACCCTGTTCGTGGCTGCGGTCCTGCCGGAACTTTCCGCAGGGAAGGGATGGCCGCTGCCTTTCGTCGTCGGAACGCTGGTCGTGCTGGCCGCCTGGGGCGCGACACGTTCGGTTGTGATCGCAACCCTTGCCGGGGCGGTGCTGCACGGTGCGACTGTCTGGGCGCTGGGCTGATCTCTGCTTGCACAGGATGCAGGCATCGGCGACCATCAAAGGGGATACGCCAGGGGGAGGCCGGACATGCTTGAGATCAGCCCGCAGAAGGTGGTGCATGTGATCTACCTTGCCCGCGAGGGCTCGGTCGGCGATGCGGAACTGCACGCCTTCATCGATGCGCTGAATGACGACGAAAAGGCCCAGTTGACCGCCGTGGCCTGGATCGGACGTGGCGCCTTCGAGCCGGAAGATTTCGAAGAGGCCGTGGCCACCGCCGCCGCAGAGGCCACGACACCCACAGCCGATTACCTGATGGGCATGCCCCACCTGGCCGAAAACCTGGAGGCGGGACTTGATGCCCTCGGGGTCGATGTGACGGGCGAGGAAGAGGATTTCCTTTGACCGAAGCAAGGTCTTGCATCGCGCAAGTCGAATACACATCTTCAAAGCAATAGATGTATGAGGTGCGCAATGGCTGTAGTTGATGCGGTGAAACTGACCTGTCCTTCCTGTGGGCAGGCGAACCGGGTGCCCGTGTCCCGGTTGGCTGAAGGGCCGAAATGCGGCGTATGCGGGGCGGGGCTTGTCGATGGAAAGGTTGCAGAACTGGACGCTGCGACCCATGACAAGGTGACGCGCGGCGATGGTCTGCCGGTTCTGGTGGATTACTGGGCACCCTGGTGCGGGCCCTGCCGGATGATGGCGCCGGAATTCGCCAAGGCGGCGCAGGCGCTGGCGCCCAAGGTGCGGCTGATGAAGCTGAACACCGAGGACCACCCCGAAATCTCGGCCAGGGCGGGAATCCGCGGGATTCCAGCACTGATCCTGTATCGCGACGGGCGCGAGGTGGCGCGGCTTGCGGGTGCGCGTCCGGCGGCCGATATCGTTGCCTTCGTGCGCCAGCACATCGGCAGCTAGGCACCCGCGCGGGCCGCTTGACAACGACCGCACGATGCGCGATTGAGCCGCGCGAGGTCATTGGGGCAGTAGCTCAGTTGGGAGAGCGTATCGTTCGCAATGATAAGGTCAGGGGTTCGATCCCCCTCTGCTCCACCAATGACCCTCGGCCTCCCGCTGCATCGTTCGTCTGACCCTCGGTCCTGACCTGGGGGACCGATTCGTCGCCTCGGTTTGCGTTGGCGCGTCATCACTGGCGCGACGGGGCCGATCGGGGCAGCCTCTGCCTCGGATGAATGCATGACCTGGATCGACCGTTTTGATGGCCTGAGGGCCCTTCCCGCCGAGATCGCCGATGCGCTGGTCTCGGGCAGCAATGTGGTGTCGCTGCCGGCCGGGGCCAGGGTATTCGAGGCGGGCCAGCATGCCGACAACCTGCTGTTGCTGTTGGGCGGAACGGTCCGGGTGCAGCAGCGGTCCGAATCCGGCCGCGAGGTGTTCCTGTATCGCGTTCATGCCGGGGAAAGCTGCGTGCTGACGACCGCCTGCATGCTGGCGAACGAGGACTATTCGGCCGAAGGCATCACCGAGACGGAGGTCGAGGCGGTCGTGATCCCTCGCAGGGTCTTTGAAGATCTGGCAGGACGTTCGGACAGGTTCCGAAGCTTCATCTTCCGTGCCTATTCGCGCCGGATCGCCGATCTGTTCGCGCTGATCCACGACATCGTGTTCCAGCGCGTCGATGTGCGGCTGGCGGCGCGGCTGCTGAGCCTGGCCCGGGGGGACGAGGTTCGGGCGACGCACCAGGCGCTGTCGGTTGAACTGGGAACGGCGCGCGAGGTCGTCTCGCGCACGCTGGGCGACTTCCAGCGCCGGGGCTGGGTGGAACAATCCCGCGGGCTGATCCGGGTTCTGAACCGCGAAGCTCTGGACCGGCATGCGCGGTCTGTGACGTAATCACCATGCGCGGCCATCCGGCTGTGGCATGGTGTCGGGATGGGTGATTCTCGAAAGGAGAGCGACATGACGAAGAACATGGGAACGATCGACCGCGGCCTGCGCGCCATCGTGGGCATTCTCGCGCTTCTTGGGGCCTTCGTTTTCGGCTGGTTCTCGGGCTGGGTGGTCTGGGTGGCCACGGTGGTCGGGGTGGTGATGCTGGCGACGTCGGCGCTGGGGAACTGCCCGCTTTATGGCGTGATCGGAATCAAGACCTGCAAGACCTGAGGAGTTCATGGAAACAGAGTTCACACCTTTGGCGTCGCTTGCCGGCGGCGTACTGATCGGTCTGGCCACAGTGCTGCTGATGGCGCTGCATGGCCGCATCATGGGGGCCACCGGCATACTGGGCGGTATCATGCGGTGGGGCGACCTGGCGGACTGGTCCCTGCGGGCCGCCCTGCTGGCGGGCATGGCAGCCGGGCCGCTGGTGATGCTGGGGCTGACGGGGCAGGTGCCGGCCGTGGATCTTCCGGTTTCGACCCTTGCCGTCGTGCTGAGCGGGCTGATTGTCGGTGTGGGTGTCAGCTACGGGGGCGGCTGCACGTCGGGCCATGGGGTCTGCGGCAACGCCCGCTTCTCGCGTCGGTCGATCGTGGCGACACTGACCTTCATGGCGACGGCCTTTGCCACGGTCTTCGTCATACGCCATGTGATCGGAGGTTGAGATGCGCCTGCTGTCCGCCCTGCTAATCGGTGTGATCTTCGGAACGGGGATTGCGCTTTCGGGCATGATGAACCCGGCCAAGGTGCTGAACTTCTTCGACCTTGCCGGAACCTGGGATCCCAGCCTTGCCTTCGTCATGGGGGGTGCGCTGGCTGTGGCGATCCCCGGATACCGGCTGGTTCTTGGCCGCCCGGCTCCTGTCATGGCCGACCGCTTCGACCTGCCGCAGACCCGGGTGATCGACCGTCGCCTCGTTCTCGGCTCGGCTGCATTCGGCGTGGGCTGGGGCATGTCGGGCTTCTGCCCGGGTGGTGCCTTGCCCGCGCTCGGCACCGGCCGGATCGAGGTGTTCCTTTTCGTAGCTGCCCTGATCGGCGGCCTTCTGTTGGCGCGGGCGATCGAAGCCCGCCGCATTCTGGCCCGCAAGCCGGCCTGACCGAATGGAGGACGACATGACCGTCAAGGTCGATCTGACCGTAAAGCCCGAGGTGAAGGGCTTCTTCGACCCTGCTACGAACACCATCAGCTATGTGGTGAAGGATCCGGGGTCCAACGCCTGCGCCATCGTCGATTCCGTGATGGACATCGACTATGCCGCCGGGCGCATCACCTATGACCATGCCGACGAGATCATCGCCTATGTGAAGGAGAAGGGTCTGAAGGTCGAATGGCTGATCGAGACCCATGTCCATGCCGACCACCTCTCGGCCGCGCCCTACATCCAGAAGCATCTGGGCGGAAAGATCGGCATCGGCCGCAACATCACCGTGGTACAGGACACCTTCGGCAAGATCTTCAACGAAGGGACCGAGTTCCAGCGTGACGGGTCGCAGTTCGACCGTCTGTTCGATGATGGCGACACCTATCAGGTCGGCACGATGATTTGCTACGCCATGCACACGCCAGGCCACACGCCGGCCTGCATGACCCACATCATGGGCGACGCGGCCTTCGTGGGGGACACGCTGTTCATGCCTGACGGCGGCTCGGCCCGCGCCGACTTCCCCGGCGGCGATGCCGGAACGCTTTACGACAGCATCCAGAAGGTGCTGGCGCTGCCCGACGAGACGCGGCTTTTCATGTGCCATGACTACGGCCCGAACGGCCGCGACATCCGGTGGGAAACCACTGTGGCCGAGGAAAAGGCCCACAACATCCATGTCGGCGGTGGCAAGACGCGGGAAGAGTTCATCAGGTTCCGCACCGAACGCGACAAGACGCTGGCCATGCCGAAACTGATCATCCCGTCCTTGCAGGTGAACATGCGTGGCGGCGACCTGCCGCCGCCTGACGAAAGCGGAAAGCGCTTCCTCAAGGTGCCGATCAACGCGCTGTAAGCCCACTGCTCATCGCGTCCTTGCGGTTGCTCTTCGCCACAGAAGACCGGCCGCAAGGCAGGGAAATGCGCCCCCCGACCCAACCGAAAGCCTGATCCATGTCCCCGTTTGCCAGACGGCTTCCCATCCTCGACTGGGGCCGCAGCTATTCCCGCGCGACGCTTGGCGCCGACCTTATGGCGGCGCTGATCGTCACCATCATGCTGGTGCCACAGTCGCTGGCCTATGCGCTGCTGGCCGGCCTGCCGCCCGAGGCGGGGATCTATGCCTCGATCCTGCCGATCATCCTTTACGCCCTGTTCGGCTCCAGCCGGGTGCTGGCGGTGGGGCCGGTGGCCGTGGTCTCGCTGATGACCGCCGCCGCCGTGGGCCAGGTGGCAGAGGCCGGCACGGCGGGCTATGCCGCGGCTGCGCTGACGCTGGCACTGCTGTCCGGTCTGATGCTGTTCGCGATGGGTATGCTGAAGCTGGGGTTCCTGGCCAATTTCCTGAGCCATCCGGTAATCGCGGGCTTCATCACCGCCGCCGGTGTGCTGATCGCGGCTGGGCAGGTGCGGCACATTCTGGGTGTGTCCGGGTCAGGCGACACCCTGCCCGAAATCCTGCACGCGCTGTGGCTGCACGCCGGTGAGACGAACCCGGTCACGCTGGCGATCGGGGCAGGTGCCACGGCCTTCCTGTTCTGGGTGCGCAAGGGTATGAAGCCGGCACTGCTGGCGCTGGGCACGCCGACCAGGGTTGCGGACATCCTGACCAAGGCCGGCCCGGTCTTCGCCGTAGCAGCGACCACCGCACTGGTCTGGGGGCTGGGCCTTGCCGACCGGGGCGTCAAGGTCGTGGGAGAGGTGCCGCAAGGACTGCCACCCTTCACGGTTCCCGACCTCTCGCCATCGCTGGTCTCGGTCCTGCTGATCCCGGCGGCGCTGATCTCGATCATCGGCTTTGTCGAAAGCGTCTCGGTCGCGCAGACGCTGGCCTCGCGCCGCCGCCAGCGGATCGACCCGGATCAGGAACTTCTGGGACTGGGGGCCGCCAACATCGGGGCCTCATTCACCGGGGGCCTGCCGGTGACCGGGGGCTTCGCCCGGTCGGTCGTCAATGCCGATGCCGGGGCCGAGACGCCTGCCGCAGGGGCTTTCACCGCGGTCGGCCTCGCACTGGCTGCGCTGGCGCTGACGCCGCTGCTCTACTTCCTGCCGCAGGCCACGCTGGCTGCCACGATCATCGTCGCGGTCCTGAGCCTGGTGGACCTGAAGATCCTGCGCCACACCTGGGCCTATTCGCGACGCGACTTCGCCGCCGTGGCGGCGACCATTCTTGTCACCCTGGCGCTGGGGGTGGAAACCGGCGTCTCGGTCGGGGTGGCGCTGTCGATCCTTCTGCACCTGCTGAACACGGCTAAACCGCACGTGGCTGAAGTGGGCCTCGTCCCCGGTACCGAACATTTCCGCAATATCCATCGCCATAGGGTCGAAACCTGCCCGACGCTGCTGACCCTGCGCATCGACGAAAGCCTGTATTTCGCCAACGCCCGTTTTCTTGAAGGCATGATCCTCGACCGCATTTCCGGGGACCCGCAGCTGACCGATGTGGTCCTGATGTGTTCGGCCGTGAACTCGATCGACTATTCGGCGCTGGAAACGCTGGAGGAACTGCAACGCGAATTGCAGGCCCGCGGCATCCGCCTGCACCTGTCCGAGGTCAAGGGCCCGGTGATGGACCGGTTGCAGACCACCGATTTCCTTCAGCACCTGACGGGAAAGGTCTTCAAGTCGCAATACGATGCCTTTGTTGCCCTGACCGGCGCCCGGGCGAAGCCGTCTGAGCGACCTGTCCAATCCTGAGCGTCACGGTGGAAATTCGGTGCGTGGCCCGTCCTGTCGCGCGGAAAGGCGGCAAGGCCATCGAACTGATCCCCCTGTCGCGCCAAAGCGTTTGACTTCGCCGCCTGTCGCGCCAACCTTCCCGTGACCGGGGGAGAGGACCGATGCAACACCGTCTATGGGCCGACTTCACGGCCCGCGATTTTGCCGCCCTGCCGCGCGACAGGCTGATCGCCGTCCTGCCGGTGGGGGCCATCGAACAGCACGGGCCACATCTGCCCTTTGGAGTGGATCAGGCGATCCTTGACGGCATCATTGCCGCGACGATCCCGCTGCTGCCTGACGATCTGCCCGCGCTGATCCTGCCGACACTTCCGGTAGGAAAGTCAGACGAACATTCCGCCTTTCCCGGCACGCTGACCTTTTCCGCCGCTACGCTGATCGCCATGTGGTCCGAGATCGGCGACTCGGTGGCGCGCGCGGGTGTGCGCAAGCTGGTGATCCTGAATTCCCATGGCGGCCAGATCGCCCCCATGGACATCGTCGCCCGCGACCTGCGGCTGCGCCACGGGATGCTGGTCGTCGCCGCCAACTGGTTTGCCATGGGCATGCCGCCGGGTCTGTTCACGCCGGAAGAGGAACGCTTCGGCATCCATGCCGGCGATATCGAGACCTCGGTCATGCGTGCGCTGCACCCCGATCTCGTGCGCATGGACCACGCCCGCGACTTCCGCCCGCTGGTTGCCGACCTCGGCACGCGGCACCTGGGCCTGACGCCCGCGGGCAAGCTTGCCTGGGCCGCGCAGGACATGCACCCGGCCGGAGCCTGCGGCAACGCAAGCCTTGCGACGGCAGAGAAGGGCCGACAGGTCATCGACCACGCCGCCCGGCAGATCGTGACGCTGCTGCAAGAGGTGGACCGGATGCAGCTGGATCATCTTTCCCGAAGCCCGGACCTTGACGCGCCATGATCCTTGATGCGGTCAACCTGAACGGCGCGACCGTGCGCCTCGTGCTTGAGGATGGCCGCATCGCCGCGATCGAGCCCATGCCCGGCCCGGCAACGCAGACCGCGATCCCGCTGCCGGTGGAACCGCATGTCCACCTCGACAAGGCCTTTACCATCCACCGCGCCCGGGCTGACCGGCCCGGCCTTTTCGGCGCGATCGAGGCAATGGCGGCGGACAAGGCGCGCTGGACGCCGCTTGATCTGCTGACGCGGATCGAGGACGGGATGGCCGAGGCGTGGGCCGCCGGCTGCCGCGCGGTTCGCACCCATATTGACTGGACCGAACCCGCCGTTCCGCTGGCGTGGGAGGTCGCCGCCGAGGTCGCCGAGGAATGGGCCGACCGGATGATGCTGGTGCGGGCCTCGCTTTCGCCGATCGACCTGCTGGGCGACCCCGGCCACGGGCCGAAGATCGCCGAAAGGGTTGCGCGCGACGGGCAGGTGCTGGGGGCCTTCATCTACCGTCATCCGGGGCTGGAGGACGGCATTCCCTTCGTCTTCGACCTGGCCGAAAGGCACGATCTGTGGCTTGATTTCCACGTCGATGAAGGGTTGGAGGTCGAAGCCGCCGCGCTGGATCTGATCACGGCCGAGGCGACGCGGCGCGGCATGGGGGACCGGGTGCTTTGCGGCCATGCCTGCTCGCTCTCGATCCGGTCCGACGCCGACCGCGCCATCGACGCGCTGGCGGCCTCGGGCGTGGCGCTAACAGTGATGCCGACCACGAACCTTTACCTCCAGGACATGACCCCCGGCCGCAGCCCCCGCCTGCGCGGCCTTGCCCCGGCGCAGGAGTTGCGCGCCGCCGGGGTGCCGGTCCTCCTGGGTACCGACAACGTGCGCGACCCGTTCTATCCGATGGGCGTTCATGACCCGTTGGAGTCCTTGCGTCTGGCGGCGTTGGCCGCGCATCTCGACCCTGCCGAATGGCTGGGCGCGATCACCGAGGCCCCCGCCCGCGCCCTGGGCCTTGCACCTCAGCCGCTGGCCGTGGGCGAGCCTGCCGATTTCCTCTTGTTCCCCGCCCCAGACCTTCTGTCCGCACTCGCCCGCCCGGGCGTGCCGCGTCAGGTCTGGCGCGCGGGTTGTCCCCAAGCCGAACGGGTAGCGCCATGACCGTGCCGATGGAAAAACTGACCGCCTTCCGAGCCATGATCGGCGAGGTGCCGGCGATGGACGATCCGAAATACGTCCAGGCCAAGTCGCGCGACTATTACTGGTATTCGCCGATCCTGAAGGAACAGCTTGACCCGCTGAGCGGCCAGCTGGTCGTCCAGCCCCGGACCGAGGCCGAGGTGATCACGGTTGCAGCCGCCTGCGCGCGCCTGCGCATCCCGCTGACCCTGCGCGGTGGCGGCACCGGCAACTATGGCCAGTGCGTGCCCCTGGAAGGCGGGGTGGTGATGGAGATGACGAAGCTCGACCGGATCATCGAGATCACCCCCGGCCGCGTCGTCTGCGAGGCCGGTGCGCGGATCGAGCGGGTCGAGCATGCCGTCGCCGAGACCGGGCAGATGCTGTCGATGTTCCCCTCGACCAAGCGGCTGGCGACGATGGCGGGCTTCGTCTCGGGCGGGTCGGGAGGCATCGGGTCGCTGCGCAACGGGATGCTGCGGGATGGCACGAATATCACCTGGATCCGCCTTGTGACGCTCGAGGAAACCCCCAGGGTGATCGAGTTGCAGGGGCCGGATATCCTGAAGGTCCAGCACGCCTACGGCACCAACGGCATCATCACGGCCATGGACTATGGCCTGACGCCGAAGATCGACTACCGCCAGGTGGTGGCGCTGTTCGACGGCTACGACACCGCGCTGAAGGCGACGGTGACGGCGGCTGAAGCGGGAATCGAAAGCTTCCTGCTGACGGTCTGCGAACGCCGCTTCTCGCGCTTTTACAAGAAGCTCGCGAACATCTTCCCCCCCACCCATGACGCTGTCTTCGCCATGATCGGCCCCGAAAGCCTTGCCGATTTCGAGGCACTGGTCGCGGCTCACGGCGGCAAGATCGTGCTGGTGAAGACCGACGCCGAGATGGACGCGGCTGGCCTGCCCCCGGTCTGGGAATGCGGCTGGAACCATACCACGCTGCAGGCCTTGAAGGTCGAGCCCGGCATCTGGACCTATCTTCAGGTCGCCTACGCGCCCCCCTTGGAGTATGCGCTCTGCGCCCGGCAACGGGACCGCTATGGCGAGGAAATCTACTGGCACCACGAAACCGCCCGCATGGCCGGCGAGGTGCATTTCTTCGCGCTGCCCATCGTGCGCTGGACGACGAAAGAACGGATGTATCAGATCATCGCAGAGCTGGAGGCCGAGGGCTGCGCGATCTACGATCCCCATGCGATCACGATCGAGGACGGCGGCATGAAGGCGATCGACACCGTCCAGATCGACTTCAAGCGCGAGGCCGATCCCTACGGGCTGATGAACCCAGGCAAGACGCGGGGCTGGACCTCGGGAATGGCGAAATAGGCCGCGTCGTCCTGTCAGCGCGACAGGACATCCGCAAGCAGCGGGTTGGGAAATCGCCGTTCCCTGGTCACCGCCAGGAAGGTTTCGCTGATTCCGTCCAGCCGGGCTGCCTCGACCAGTGTGCCGGCTTGCAGTTCGTCCTGCACGACGATCGGCGGAATGATGGCAAGCCCGGCATCCGCCCGCACCAGAAGCCGGATCATTGCCATGTCATCGACTTCGGCCGCGATGACCGGGCTCACGTTCATCCGATCGACAAGGGCGTCGAAGGCCGACCGCAGCGCAGTCTCGCGGGTGGGCAGGACGAGCGGGCTTTCGCCAAGCAGGGCACGAAGTGGCCGGCTATCCGGTCCAAGTCGCGCGGGCGTGCCGATCAGGCTGATCGGCTGTTCGTCGATGCGATGCACCAGCCAGTGACTGGCCGCATCGCGCGCGGGGGCAAGGTTGGTCAGCACCACGTCCAGCGCCAGCGCCTCTAGCCCGCGCAGCAGCTCGTCCTGCGAGCCGGAGCGAAGGACAACCTCGACATCAGGGCGCCCGATCAGGGGGTGCAGGAACTGGATCTGGAAGTTGCGCGACAGCGNAGGAACTGGATCTGGAAGTTGCGCGACAGCGTGGCAAGGGCCCCGACGCGCAGGGCCCGCCGCGCCCGTCCTGTCTCGCGCAGGGTCGCGGTCAGGTCATCTGCCGTCCGGAAGATCGTTTCTGCATGGTCAAGGGCGATGCGCCCGGCCTCGGTAAGGGCCAGACCCCGGCCGCGCCTTTCGAACAGATCCTGGCCCAGCGACGCTTCCAGCGCCTTCAGCTGGCTGGACAGGGCCGATTGCGAAAGTCTGAGGCGCCGTGCGGCACCTGTAAGGGTGCCATCGATCGCAACGGCCCGGAACAGGCGCAAGTGGTGAAGGTTCAGCAGGGCCATTGTTCTAACAAATAGAACGTTTACGCATAATATATGTAATTTTTTAGAATTAACGCAAGCGCTAGATGACTGGGCGTGATCCAAACCCCGGAGTTGGCCATGCCAGATTTCCCGCTGATTGTCCTTGCCCCGCTCGTGCTGCTTGCCGCAGCAGTCACCTTCGCCGCACGCCCCGGTCGCCGTCCCGGCGCCCTGCTTGTCATGGCCGAGGCCGCCATGCTTGCCGCCCTGGCCCTCGGACTGGCAGGATTTGTCCAGCTTCTGACGGCCGGTCCGCTGACATTGAACCCAGGTGGTCTTGCCGTATTCCGGCTTGATGCCGTCAGCGTCACGCTTGCGCTGCTTGTGTCTTTCGTGGGCTGGGTGGTCGTGCGCTTCTCGTGCCGGTATCTGGACGGAGAGTCCAGGGAAGGCAGGTTCCATGGCCTGACCCTGGCTGCGACGGCCAGCGTGCTGGCCCTTGTCCACGCTGCAAGCCTGCCCGTTCTTGTCGCAGCCTTCATGGCAACCGGGCTGGTCCTGCGGCAGCTTCTTCTGTTCTACCCTGACAGGCCCGAGGCACGGCGCGCGGCGGCAAAGTTTACCCGCGTCTGGATGGCGGGCGATCTGGCACTGATAGCGGCAACCGTGCTTCTATGGCATAGCTTCGGGACCGTCGAGATCGCCGCGCTGACCCGGGCCGAGGCCCTGCCGATGCCGGCGCAGGCCGCTGTCGGACTGCTGGTTCTTGCTGCGGCAATGAAGACGGCCGCCTTTCCGCTGCACGGCTGGCTTACCGAAGTCATGGAAGCGCCGACGCCGGTTTCGGCCCTGCTGCATGCGGGCATCATCAACTCGGGCGGCGTTCTGCTGATCACGCTGTCGGGTCTGGTCCAGGCAAGCCCCGGAGCGATGGCCGCGTTGGTCATGATCGGCGGCTTGACCGCGCTGTTCGGGGCCTTGGTCATGCTGACCCAGGCCGCGGTCAAGACCTCGCTTGCCTGGTCGACGGTGGCGCAGATGGGCTTCATGCTGCTGCAATGCGGGCTGGGCCTCTGGGCGCTTGCGCTGCTGCACATCGTCGCCCATTCGCTTTACAAGGCGCACGCATTCCTGTCGTCGGGAGGCGCGGTCGGGGCTGTCAACGCCATCCGCAAGCCGGGGCCAGTAGCCGTGCCCGACCTTTCGGCCGTGACAAGGTCATTCGCACTGGCCATTGCGCTTTATGCCGCGGTGGCGGTCGCGTTCACGGCGCTGGTGGGCGAAAAGGCGCCGCAGGCACTTGCGCTGGGGGCCATGCTGATCTTCGGAGTCTCCTACCTTGTCGCACAGGGGCTGGCAGATGCCGCGCCCGGAGCCCTGACCCGGCGGACCGTCGCTGCCTCGCTGGCCGCGGCCCTGGCCTACTTCGGCTTCCAGGTTCTGGCGCAGGCCGTCTGGGGCCCGTCGCTTCCCGCAGCACCGCTGGCTGGCCCGCTGGAATGGGCGCTGATCGTTCTTGCGGTCCTGAGCTTCGGCCTGGTTGCCTTTGCCCAGGCGCTTTTCCCGCTTTGGGCGCATCATCCCGCAACGGCAGGACTGCGCGTGCATCTGGCGAACGGCCTTTACCTGAATGCGCTGCTTGACCGCCTGATCGGCGGCTACCGGGCACCAACGAAATCCTGATCCTGGAGACCCTTCATGTTCCACAAGCACACGCACATCGCCCCGACCCTGGCCTCGCAGCTGCTGGTCGCCGCCGATGCCGCGGCCAGGGCCATCCCGCCCGCCTTTCCGCTGGATGCGACCGTCGCCGTTAACCCCTTCCTCGGGCAGACCGGTGAAGATCTTGCAACCGCGTCGGGCCGGTTGGCCAGGGTGGCCGGGGTTTGCCTCACCCGGCCGCGCGCCGAATTGACGGCAAAGGTGTCAGCGGGAGAGATCACCGAAGATGACCTTGCCGCCGCCCTGGTCGCATCGCCCTCGCCGGTCAAGCCGCGGGATCTTGCCACACTGAAGGCGCGGATGCACTGTCCGGCGCCGGCACCGCAGGCGCTGCCGACGGTTGCGGAACTGGCCGCTGCAGCCACCGGGACGGACTGGCCGGCGATCATTGCCCGCACTGTCGGCCTGTGGGCAGCGGGTCATTTCGACCGGGGGCAGGCCCTGTGGACACCACGCCCGGGGCCTGGTGCCTACGCCGCCTGGCGTGAATGGGCGACGCATGACCTGACACCGGAAATCGCCGGACTGACCGGGTTCTCTGCCCATGTGGCCGCGGCACCCGATTCCGCCGACCGCGCCATCCTGCGCGCGGCTGACAGGTTGGGGCTTGGACCCGATGCCGCAGAAACCGCATTCCACCGGCTGCTCATCGACCTTGGCGGCTGGCCGATGCACGCGCGCTGGATGCTGTGGCAGGCCGAACTTGCGGGTGGAACCGACGCAACGATCACCGACCTGCTTGCAATCCGCCTGGTCTGGGAAGAGGCGCTGCTGATCCATTGTCCCGCGGTTGCCGCCGACTGGCAGGCCGTTGTCGCCACCCATGCCGAACCCGTGCAGCCGACGGCCGAGCAGGTGCTTGACGCGATCCTTCAGGATGCTGCCGAACGGGCGCATCAGCGCCGGCTTGCCGCGCAACTGACTGGAACCGTCGCGCGCGGGGGACGGGCCAGGCTTCAGGCTGCCTTCTGCATCGACGTGCGGTCCGAAGTCCTGCGTCGGGCTCTTGAAGCGCAGGACGAGGCGATCGAGACGTTGGGCTTCGCCGGCTTCTTCGGCCTTCCGGTTGCGCATCGGCCTGCGGGAACGGATGAGCTGCAGGCCCATCTGCCTGCCCTGCTGACCCCGGCGCTTACCTCTACGAGCCACGGGGCCGAGGACGAGGAAGCCACAAGGCGGATCGCCGCAAGGGCAAGGCGGGCCTGGGGGCGTTTCCGGCAGGCGGCAGTTTCTTCTTTCGCATTCGTGGAAGCGGCCGGTCCGGTCTATGGCGGCAAGCTCATGCGGGATGTGCTGGGGCTGGGGGCAGAGGGGCTGAAACCTGCGCCGATGCCGAGGATCGAGGGCGGCTTGACAGCAGAACAGAAGGCGCAGACGGCGGCGGCGGTGCTGCGGGCGATGAGCCTGACCGAGGGCCACGCCAGGCTGGTCCTGCTGGTTGGTCATGGGGCGCAGGTCACGAACAATCCGCACGAAAGCGCCTATCACTGCGGCGCCTGTTCGGGCCAGACGGGCGAGGTTTCCTCCCGGCTGCTGGCCGCGCTGCTGAACCACCCGGAAACTCGCGCCGGATTGCCGGGCCTCGGCCTGAGCCTGCCGGACGACACCCTTTTCGTTGCCGGCCTGCATGACACGGTGACCGACAAGGTCACGCTCTATCTCGACACGCCGGCGCCGGGCCATGCCGCGGATCTGGCCCAGGCCCGGGCTTGGCTAGCCGCCGCCGGACACGAGGCGCGGGCCGAGCGGTCGCCAAGGCTGCCCGGGGCTACGCCCGACACCCTCATGCGGCGCGCAAGGGACTGGGCAGAGGTGCGTCCAGAATGGGGCCTTGCCGGCTGCGCCGCCTTCATCGCTGCGCCACGCGGCGTGACGGCCGGACGCGATCTGAAGGGCCGGGCCTTCCTGCACAGCTACGACTGGGCCCAGGACAAGGGCTTTGCCACGCTGGAACTGATCCTCACCGCGCCCGTGGTGGTCGCCAGCTGGATCAGTCTGCAATACTACGGCTCGACCCTAGCGCCGCAGGTCTTTGGCGGAGGGAACAAGCTGATCCACAATGTCGTCGGCGGCATCGGCGTTGTTGAAGGTAACGGGGGCCTGCTGCGCCCCGGTCTGCCGGTCCAGACCGTGCATGACGGCGAACGCCCCGCCCACGACGCGCTGCGGCTTTCGGTGATGATCGAGGCCCCGACCGAGGCGATGACCGAAGTCCTGCGCAAGCATGATGCAGTGCGGCAGCTGTTCGACAACGGCTGGCTGCACCTGTTCGCGTTGCAGAATGGCCGGGTTGCCGCCCGGTACCGCCCAGGACTTAAGTGGCAGGAGGCCGTGTCCGAAACCGGTCTGGCAGCCTAGCACGCGGCAAGACCCGTTGCCGGGTCACGGCAGGCTTTGCCTGAGACTTGCCCCGGCAAGCGTTCTGCAGACTCCCTGCGCGTTGTCCCAAGGCACCAGGCAGCGGTCAGCCTTGCAGGGTGCGAACGCCGTATCCCTCGTCGCGGGCCTTCATTGCCGCGACCGCAGCAATCGACGCGGCTGCCGTGGTGAAGTAGGGAATCTTGTCCATCAGAGCGACACGACGGATGTCGCGGCTGTCGCTGACGGCTTGGGTGCCCTCGGTCGTGTTCATCACCAGGGCGATCTCGCCGTTCTTCAGACGGTCCACGATGTTGGGGCGGCCCTCATAGACCTTGGCGACGGGTTCGGCCTGTACTCCCTGCGAGGAAAGCCATTGGGCGGTGCCCCGGGTTGCAACGATGGTGAAGCCCATCGCCACCAGATCTTTCGCGGCGGCGGCCAGGGCCGGGGTCTTGTCCGCATCCTTGACCGACAGGAAGACGCGACCCTCGGTCGGCAGGATGGTGCCTGCGCCCATCTGGGCCTTCAGGAAGGCCAGCGGGAAGGTGCGGTCCCAGCCCATTACCTCGCCGGTGGATCGCATTTCGGGCCCCAGCACCGGATCGACGCCGGGGAAGCGCGCGAAGGGCAGGACGGCCTCTTTCACGCTGAACCAGGGCGTCTGCGGATCGGCCAGCGTCAGCGGGTCGGCGAGCGGCAGCGGGCTGTCGGGGCCGACGCCCTCGGGGTAGGGCGGGCGGACCGGGAAGGCCGAAAGCGGTTCGCCGGCCATCAGCCGGGCGGCGATCGAGGCGATGGCCGAATCGGTGGCCTTGGCGACGAAGGGCACGGTGCGGCTGGCGCGGGGGTTGACCTCGAGAACGTAGATCACCCCATCCTTGATTGCGAACTGTACGTTCATCAGGCCGACGACATTCAGCGCGCGGGCCATCACTTCGGTCTGCCGCTTCAGCTCGGCCACGGTCTCGGCCGAAAGCTGGTGCGGCGGCAGGCAGCAGGCCGAGTCGCCGGAGTGGACGCCGGCTTCCTCGATATGTTCCATGATTCCGGCGACATGCACGGATTTGCCGTCGCTTAACGCATCGACGTCAACCTCGACGGCACCGGAGAGGTAGCTGTCGAGCAGAACCGGGCTGTCGCCCGAAACCTGGACGGCGGTGGAGATATAGCGGTCGAGCTGTTCGTCGGAACGCACGATTTCCATCGCGCGGCCGCCAAGGACGAAGGAGGGGCGGATGACCAGCGGATAGCCGACCTCGTGCGCCACCCGGAACGCCTCTTCGCGTGAGCGGGCGGTGCCGTTCTTGGGCTGCTTCAGGCCAAGGTCGTGCAGGAGTTTCTGGAACCGTTCGCGGTCTTCGGCCAGGTCGATGGCATCGGGCGAGGTGCCGAGGATAGGAATGCCTTCGGCATGCAGCGCATTGGCCAGTTTCAGCGGCGTCTGGCCGCCAAACTGGACGATGACGCCATGCAGCGTGCCATTCTCCTGCTCGACCCGCAGGATTTCCAGGACATGTTCCAGCGTCAGCGGCTCGAAATACAGGCGGTCGGAGGTGTCGTAGTCGGTGCTTACCGTCTCCGGGTTGCAGTTGACCATGATGGTCTCATAACCGGCCGCGGTCAGGGCAAAGCAGGCGTGACAGCAGCAGTAGTCGAATTCGATGCCCTGACCGATCCGGTTCGGGCCGCCGCCGAGGATGACGACCTTCTTCGCCGACGTGGGACGGGATTCGCATTCCACGTCCCCCATCGCAGGCGCTTCATAGGTGGAATACATGTAAGGCGTCTGCGCTTCGAACTCGGCGGCGCAGGTGTCGATGCGCTTAAAGACGGCGGTGACCCCCAGCCGCTGCCGGGCGCGGCGGACTTGGGCTTCGTCGCGGCCCGTCAGTTTCGCCAGACGCGCATCGGTGAAGCCCATCATCTTCAGCGCGCGCAATCCTTCGGCGGTGACGGGAAGGCCCTCCTTGCGGACGCGCGCTTCGGTGTCGATGATTTCGCGGATCCGGGCGAGGAACCAGGGGTCGAAGGCGGTGACGGCCTGGATCTCGTCGTTCGTAAGCCCGTGGCGCATGGCCTGGGCGATGGTTCGCAGCCGGTCGGGCGTGGCCTGGCCAAGCGCCTTGATGATCGCCGCCTTGTCGGGTGCGCCGGGAATGGCGATTTCGTCAAAGCCGGTCAGGCCGGTTTCAAGGCTGGCCAGCGCCTTCTGCAGCGATTCGTGGATGGTGCGGCCGATGGCCATGGCCTCGCCGACCGACTTCATCGCGGTGGTCAGGTTCGGCTCGCTTCCCGGGAACTTCTCGAAGGCAAAGCGCGGGATCTTGGTCACGACATAATCTATCGAGGGCTCGAAGGATGCAGGCGTGACCTTGGTGATGTCGTTGTCCAGCTCGTCCAGCGTGTAGCCCACTGCCAGCTTGGCCGCGATCTTGGCGATGGGGAAACCCGTGGCCTTCGAGGCCAGCGCCGAGGAACGCGAGACGCGGGGGTTCATCTCGATGACGACCATGCGGCCGTCCTTCGGGTTGATCGCCCATTGCACGTTGGACCCGCCGGTCTCGACCCCGATCTCGCGCAGGACGGCGATGCTGCCGTTGCGCATGATCTGGTATTCCTTGTCGGTCAGGGTCAGCGCCGGGGCGACGGTGATGGAATCGCCCGTATGGACGCCCATCGGATCGACGTTCTCGATGGAACAGACGATGATCGCATTGTCCGCCTTGTCGCGGACGACCTCCATCTCGTATTCCTTCCAGCCCAGCAGGCTTTCGTCCACCAGCACCTGGGCGACGGGGCTGGCCTCTAGCCCCTGCTTGACGATCTGTTCATAGTCGTCGCGGTTGTAGGCCACGCCGCCGCCGGTGCCGCCGAGGGTAAAGGCCGGGCGGATGATCGCGGGCAGGCCGACGTATTCCAGCGCCTCCATCGCCTGCTTAACGCCGGCGGCAATGTCATACTTTCCCGAGGCGAGCTTGGGCGCGGCAACGATGGTCGCTTTCGGGTTTTCCAGCCCGATCCGCTCCATCGCCTCACGGAACAACTTGCGATCTTCTGCCATTTCTATGGCTTCGCGCTTGGCCCCGATCAGCTCTACCTTATACTTTTCCAACACGCCCATGTCGGCAAGCGCCAGTGCGGTGTTAAGGCCCGTCTGCCCGCCCATCGTGGGCAGAAGCGCGTCGGGTCGTTCCTTCTCGATGATCTTGGCGACGACTTCGGGGGTGATCGGCTCGATGTAGGTGGCGTCGGCCAGCCCCGGATCGGTCATGATCGTCGCGGGGTTCGAGTTCACCAGGATTACCCGGTAGCCTTCTTCCCGCAGGGCCTTGCAGGCCTGGGCGCCGGAGTAGTCGAACTCGCAGGCCTGGCCGATGACGATGGGGCCCGCGCCGATGATCATGATCGATTTGATATCGGTCCGCTTCGGCATGTCCTGCCCCCATCCATGTCGCAAATTGCCGGGGGTTATAGACAGAAGCGGTCAGTGCGCAAGGGGCAAACCGACCGCGGGCTGGCCTCAGTCGCCCAGCTTTGCATGCACCTCGTCCAGATCGACCGGGCCTTTCGGCATCTTGTTTGCCGGGTTCTCGAAATCATAGCGGAACAGCTGGAAGTCCCGCTTGTAGATCTCCCACATCAGGTGCATCGAGAGATCGTCGAAATAGGCCTCTACCGGGTGGGCGCGTTTCGGACCGTGGCCTTCGCTTTCGTTGAACCGGGGGATCTGCGTCAGGTCCACCGGATGGCGCGTCTCGATGTTGTCCAGCACCACCTGCATTCCGGGATTGAAATCCTCGGTGAAGAAGATGTGGTTGTAGCGCCCGCCGTTGACGATGAAGGTCGAGATGTGCCCCGACATGGCCGACCAGTGGATGTCGGGCTCCATCGGTTTCTTCCAGCGGATCGTGTCGCGCGCAAACAGAAGGAACCGGCGGAAGCTGGCGATCTGGTCGAAGTCCTGCTTGCCGTCCTCGCCCCCGACCTCGATCCCGTATTTCTGGATCAGCAGCGGCACGAGATTGCCGCGATAGCGCCGGCCGTTGCGCTGGATGCCGCAGATCTTGTCGAAGAAAGAGGACAGGATGCGCGTATAGGGGTTCCTCACGCAGGTAAAGGCGTAGACCTGGCGCCCGCGCACCGCGCGTTCGATCGGGGCTTGGCTATGCTCTTGCGCCCATTTGTGCAGGCCGGTGGTGGAATCGTGGATGTCGCCGTCGAAGAACCGGCCATGGTCCGAGAAATACATGATCTGTCCGATTGTCGAACAGGCGCATTTCGGAACAACCCGGTAGACGACGCTTTCCGATTCCGTCATCCACGTGCCGGGAAACCCCATGCGGCAATCCTCCGAAGGCCAATCGATATCAGACATGGCCAAGGCCAAGGTCGTAGCAGTCAAGCAGACAAATTCGGGCTTTTCAAGGAACTGCGCTGCGGTTTAGGGAAGCGGGGATGACCCGCACAGCACAGATGCGAACCGGATGACGCAGATCGCCTATATCCTGCTGTGCCACAAGGATCCCGAGGGGATCATTGCGCAGGCGCAACGGCTGACCGCCGCCGGGGACTTTGTCTCTATCCACTTCGACGCGCGCGCGGAACCGGCAGATTACGCCCGCATTCGCGAGGCGCTGGCTGCGAACCCGCAGATCACCTTTGCCAGGCGACGGGTGAAATGCGGTTGGGGTGAATGGAGCCTTGTCGCCGCCACGCTGGAAGCCGTCCGTGCCGCCGTGGCGGCCTTTCCGCGTGCGACGCATTTCTACATGCTTTCAGGCGACTGCATGCCTATCAAGACGGCAGAGTTTGCGCGGGAATGGCTGTCTCGCGACGAAGCCGACTATATCGAAAGCTTCGATTTTCACAGCTCGGACTGGATCAAGACCGGCATCAAGGAAGAGCGGCTGATCTATCGCCACTGGTTCAACGAAAGGCGGCGCAAGAAGCTGTTCTATGCATCGCTGAACCTGCAGAAACGGCTGGGGCTGACCCGCAAGGTGCCCGAGGATCTGAAGATCCGCATCGGCAGCCAATGGTGGTGTCTCCGCCGCCGAACCGTGGAAGCGGTGCTGGACTTCATCGACCGTCGCCGCGACGTGGTGCGCTTCTTCCGCACCACATGGATCCCGGACGAGAGCTTCTTTCAGACCATCGTTTACCATCTGGTGCCGGAACGGGAAATCCGGTCGCGGACGCTGACCTTCCTGATGTTCACCGACTACGGCATGCCCGTGACGTTCCATGACGACCACCACGATCTGCTTCTTGCGCAGGATTACCTCTTTGCGCGCAAGATCAGCCCGGAGGCGCTGATGCTGAAGGAAAGGCTTGGGGTGTTATATTCCGAAACCGGCCGCCACTTTGACATCAGCGGCGACGGACGCAGGCAGTTCGCGTTCCTGACCGGGCGCGGGCGGATTGGTCGCCGCTTCGCTCCACGGTTCTGGGAAACCGAGGCCAGCATCGGCCGCGACCGCACGCTGATGCTGGTGACCTGCAAGAAATGGCATGTCGCAAAGCGGCTTGCGGACCGGATCAGCCAGGTTACGGGCGTGCCTGCGGTGCACTACCTGTTCAACGAGGCGGCTACACCGCTGCCCGATCTGGGCGGCATCCAGACCACGCTGGAAAAGCGCATGCGCCACCGCCGCGCACTGGTCAGGATGCTGTTCGACTACTGGAACAGCGACCGGCTGGTGATTTGCGTCGATCCGGCCTCGACCGAACTGATCCAGGACTTCTACAGCGACCGGGGCGAGGTGCGGCTGCTGGAGGTTGGCTGCGAATTCACCGACGATTATCTGGTTGGCCACGCCCGTCGTGTGGGTCTGGCAGGCCCGCACACCCCTGATGCAGCGATGCGGCGGCTTCTGCCGACGATCCGCTATGACGTGCGGTTCGAAAGCGACCGCCTGCGCGACATGAACCTGGCCGGCCATTACCGTATCCGGCAAACCGCTTCGCCAGAGGAAAATGCCGGCCCGCTGGCCGCTTTTCTGGGGCTGTCGCCAAGTCAGGCGCGCGAGATCGCGGCCACCGATTACCTGTTCGTGGATTGAAAGGAGTCTCCCGATGGGCTGGACCTACGACCCGACCAACATCTTCGCCCGCATCCTGCGCGGCGAGATTCCCAACAAGACGGTGATGGAGACCCCGCACACGCTGGTATTTCACGACATACGCCCGCAGGCGCCGGTGCATGTGCTGGTGATTCCGAAGGGCGCCTACGTCAGCCTGGATCACTTCTCGGCCGAGGCGTCGGAAGAGGAAATCGTCGATTTCCACCGCACGGTCGCCAAGGTCTGCGCGATCCTGGGCCTGTCTGGTGAAGAGGGCTTCCGGGCAATCACCAACGCCGGGGTGAACGGCCATCAGGAAGTACCGCACTACCACCTGCATATCCTGGGTGGGCGGCCGCTGGGCCGGATGCTGGAGCGCATCTGATCTGGCAGGATCCGGGTCGCCGGACGGGGCGTCGCGGGGCATCCTCCGGTAAGATACGGAGAATGCGATGCGATTTCTTGCAATCCCGACCGACCAGGTGCGGGAGTTTCAGGCTGGCGCTGCGGATGCCAATGGCCAGGTGCCGGAACGGAAGCGGTCGGAGGGGGACGGCAATCCCTGCCGGCATTGCCTGCGGATGATCCCGGAGGGGGCGGGGATGCTGGTCCTTGCCTACCGGCCCTTCCCGGCGCCGCAGCCCTATGCCGAGGTGGGGCCGATCTTCCTGTGCGCCGATCCCTGCGAGGCCGGGGACGAGGCGGGGCTGCCGGAGATGCTGGCCGCGCCCGACTACATCCTGCGGGGCTACGGGGACGACGACCGGATCGTCTATGGCACCGGGGGCGTGGTTGCGACCACGGCGATCCCGGCGCGGGCGGCGGAGCTTCTGGCGGACGCGCGGGTGGCCTATCTGCATGTGCGGTCGGCCCGGAACAATTGCTACCAGTGCCGGATCGAGCGCGCGTGACCGCAGGGTCCGGGCAGAGCGGCTGGCGCCGCAAGCCCGTGTTCTCGGCCGCGCGCCTTGCGCGCGCGGCCGAAGCTGACGAGGGGCGCTGCCCCTCGAGCGCCCAGGAGTATTTGGGCAAAGGGCAATCATGCAGGGGAAGGGGCGCGGGGCGCGGTCTGCCCTCTGCCTGCTTTGCGGCCTGGGCGCGGTTCAGTGCGCCTCGGCCCAGTTGCGGCCCCGCCCGGCCTCGACGGCGAGGTGGACCTTCAGGCTCACGGCGGGGTGAGCGGCGCCTTCCATCACCTCTTTCGCGGTGGCGGTCAGGCGGTCGGCGTCGGCCTCGGCGACCTCGAACAGCAGTTCGTCGTGGACCTGAAGCAGCATCTTCGCGTCCAGGTCCCGGATCGCGGCGGGCATGCGGATCATCGCGCGGCGGATCACGTCGGCGGCGGTGCCCTGAATGGGCGCGTTGATCGCCGCACGCTTGGCGAAGCCGGCGCCGGGGCCCTTGGCGTTGATCTCGGGGGTATGAATTTTCCGACCGAAAAGCGTCTGAACGAAACCGTTTTCCTGGGCAAACTTTACAGTATCGGACATGTAGCCCTTGATGCCCGGAAATCGCTCGAAATAGCGGTCGATGAAGCCCTGCGCCTCGGCGCGTGGGATGCGCAGGTTGCGGGCAAGGCCGAAGCCGGAGATGCCGTAGATTACCCCGAAGTTGATCGCCTTGGCCTTGCGGCGGATGTCGGGAGTCATCTGGTCCAAGGGCACGTTGAACATCTCGGAGGCGGTCAGGGCGTGGATGTCGATGCCTTCGTCGAAGGCGCGGCGCAGTTCCGGGATGTCGGCGATATGCGCGAGGATGCGCAGTTCGATCTGGCTGTAGTCGAGGCTGACCAGAACCCGGCCTTCGGGGGCGACGAAGGCTTCGCGGATGCGGCGGCCTTCCTCGGTGCGGACGGGGATGTTCTGCAGGTTCGGGTCGGTCGAGGCAAGGCGCCCGGTGTTCGCCCCGGCGATGGAATAGGAGGTGTGGACGCGGCCCGTATCGGGGTTGATCGCCGTCTGCAACGCATCGGTGTAGGTGGATTTCAGCTTGGCGATCTGGCGCCAGTCGAGGATGCGGGCGGCCAGTTTCGCCCCCTGCGGGTGGCTGTCCTCCAGCGTGGTGATGTCTTCCAGGATGTCGGCGCCGGTGCCGTAGGCGCCGGTCTTGCCCTTCTCGCCGCCGGGCAGGCCGAGGCGGTCGAACAGGATTTCGCCCAGCTGCTTGGGGCTGCCCACGTTGAACTTCTCGCCCGCGATGTCCTGGATCTCCTCTTCCAGCTGGACGAGCTTTTGCGCGAAGACGTTGGACATGCCGCGTAAGGTTTCGCGGTCCACCTTGATGCCCGTCATCTCCATGTCGGCCAGCACGGGGACCAGCGGGCGTTCCAGCGTCTCGTAGACCGTCGTGACCTTCGCCCGGTGCAGGCGCGGCTTGAAGGCCTGCCAGAGGCGCAGCGTGATGTCGGCATCTTCGGCGGCATATTTCACCGCGTCGTCGATGGCGACACGGTCGAAGGTGAGCTGGGATTTGCCGCTGCCGAGCAGGGACTTGATCGGGATCGGACTGTGGGAGAGGTAGCGTTCGGACAGCTCGTCCATGCCGTGGCCGTGCAGGCCGGCGTGCATGGCATAGCTCATCAGCATCGTGTCGTCGAAGGGCGCTACGCGGATCCCGAGCCGGGAAAAGATCTTCCAGTCATACTTCATGTTCTGGCCGATCTTCAGAATCGCCGGATCCTCGAGCACCGGTTTCAATGCGGCCAGGGTTTCGTCCAGCGGCAACTGGCCCTCGGCAAGGGCGGTCGCGCCGAAGAGGTCGCCGCCGCCGGTGGTGTGGCCAAGGGGGATGTAGGCGGCCTTGCCCGGATCGACGCAGAGCGAGATGCCGACAAGATCGGCGCGCATCTCGTCAAGGCTGGTGGTCTCGGTATCCACCGCGACATGGCCGATGTCGCGGATACGGGCGATCCAGCGGTCGAGCGTGGCGCGGTCGCGGATGCAGGTGTAGGCGGCGTGGTCGAAGGCGGGCTGCTCCTCGGTCGCCTGCGGCGCCTCCTCGCGCGGGGCGGTCTGGAGCTGCGATGTCTCGGGCAGGGCAGGGGGCGTGATGCCCAGCTTTTCGGCCACCCGCTTCGTCAGCGTTCGGAACTCCATCTTCGTGAGGAATTCCATGACCTTGTCCGGATCGGGAAGCCGGATTTCCAGATCGTCCAGCGTCACGTCGAGGGGCGTGTCGTCCTTCAACGTTACCAGATCGCGGCTGATGCGGATTCTCTCGGCATTTTCCAAAAGCGCCTCGCGACGCTTCGGCTGCTTGATTTCAGACGCCCGCGCAAGGAGCGTGTCGAGGTCGCCGTATTCGTTGATCAGAAGCGCCGCCGTCTTCAGCCCGATCCCCGGCGCGCCGGGGATGTTGTCGATGCTGTCGCCGGCCAGGGACTGAACGTCGATCACCTTTTCCGGGGGAACACCGAACTTTTCCATCACCTCGTCGGGGCCGATCACCCGGTTCTTCATCGGGTCGAACATGTCAACGCCGGGCCGGATCAGCTGCATCAGATCCTTGTCGGAGGAGATGATGGTGCAGGTGCCGCCGGCCTCGACCGCCTGGCGGGCAAGGGTTGCTATGATGTCGTCGGCCTCGTAGCCTGGCGTTTCCAGGCAGGCGACGTTGAAGGCGCGGGTGGCCTCGCGCGTCAGCGGGAACTGCGGGCGCAGGTCTTCGGGCGGTTCCGGGCGATTTGCCTTGTATTCCGGGTAGATCGCGTTGCGGAAGGTTTCAGCCGAATGGTCGAAGACGACGGCCAGGTGGGTGGCGGCCTTGCCGTTCGAGGTGGCACGGGACAGTTCGTTCCACAGGATGTTGCAGAAGCCGGCAACGGCACCGACCGGCAAACCGTCGGACTTGCGCGTCAGCGGCGGCAGCGCATGGTAGGCACGGAAGATATAGGCCGAGCCGTCGATGAGGTGCAGATGGTGGCCTTTTCCGAAACGCATGGGTCGCTCCCTTTGGTCGGGGGATTATTGGCAGAAAGCCGCGCTGGGGGCTACCCGGTCCGTCCGGCGAAAGGGGGCTTGACGGGCGGGCCGACGCGTTACACGGTGCCGGGCATGCTGCACCTGATGCCCTCTCAGCCGTTTTATTGGACCTGCGCCACATAGGCGGCAGGGCAGCGTTTCACGACCGGAACAAACCCATCAAGCCGCCCGCAAGGGAAAGGCTGATGGTGCGGGCTTCCCTTCGCGGGCCGAAAGCGAAGGACAGACGCGATGACCACCCCGACCATGGATCTACCCGTCACGATCCGGCCCGCAAGGGCGACGGACCTGCCCGAAGTGCACCGCATGATCTGCGGGCTGGCCGCGCAGCGCGGGCAATCGGTGACCATCACGCCCCGGCTGCTGGCGCAAATCGCGCAGGGCCCGGCTGCGCGGATTCTCGTGGCCGTCCGGCAGGATAGCCCGCAGACACACCCGGTCGGACATGTGTTGCTGCTGATCGGGAGGAACATGATCGCAGGGGCGGACTGGGGGATGGTCGAGCAGCTTCACGTTCAGGAGCCCGACCGCCGCCGGGGTATCGGGCGGGCGCTGGTCGCAGCGGCACGGGCCGAGGCGGCGCGCTGCGGAGCTGCCGGCGTCACGATCATGACGCACCCCTGCTGCGACGGGGCCGTGCTGGCCTTCCGGGCGGCCCGACCGCTGGATGTGCCGCCAGCCTGGGGTGTCGCGGCCGAATGATCAGTGATCGTCGTGGGCGTGCTCGCGGTCGATGACGTAGCGCTTGTCGCAGTAGCCGCACTCGACCCAGCCGGTATCGCGCGGAATGGTCAGCCAGACCCGCGGATGGCCGAGCGCGCCTTCGCCGCCGTCGCAGGCCACTTTCCAGGTGGTTACGATCTGGGTTTCCGGGGCTTCGATGGGCATGGCGCGGGATCCTGTCTTGTCCGCTTGCGTTTGTAGCGGCGGAGGGGGGCGGGGCACAAGACGGGCTGTGCGCGCAATTCCGATGGCCCCGGTTGATCCCTGCCCGAAGTCGGGGGTGCGGGCAGAATCGGGCGCGCTTTGCCGCCCTTCAGGTGCCGACCTTCCGTCCTTTCGTCGGGTGGGCAAGGGCCGCATCAGCCATGCGGCGCGAATCGGGGCCACGGCGCGTTCACGGGGCTGACATGCGGCCGAAGGACTTTCGTCTCGTCGTCGCACCCGCTGCCTCCTCCTCGGCGCGGGGGGCCTTCTGCCCCGGACCCCGAGAGTATTTGGCAAGGGGCAAGGCTGAGTGTTCAGGCGCCGATCAGCGCGGTGCGGGATTTCAGCGCGGCCAGCCAGCCGAGGCCCTGGGCGGTGCCTTTCGCCGGCAGGTATTCGGCCGAGATCCAGGTTTCGGGGCTGTGGGCATCGATGTCGTCGCAGAGGTCAGGCAGCGAAAAGCCGCCGCCGCCGGGTTCGTTGCGCGAGGGGAAGCCTGCGATCTGCACATGGTTGATCCGGTGACGGTGGTCCGCCCAGACCCGGGAAGCATCGCCGTGCAGGCGTGCGGCATGCCAGAGGTCGAACTGGAGCCCGATGCGCGGGTTGGCGAGGTCGTCGAGGATCCGGGCGGCCTGATCGAAGTCGTTCAGGAAGTAGCCCGGCATGTCATCGGGATTCAGGGGTTCGATGGTCAGGGTCAGTCCCGGCGCCGCGGCAAGCGCCCAGGCGAGGTTCTCGGCGTAGCAGAGTTCGGCCTGCGGACCCTTGGCGACGCCTGCCATGACATGCAGGCGCCGCGCGCCAAGCCGTGTGGCATAGTCGGCGGCGCGCAGGAAGCTGTCGCGGAAGGCGGTCTCCATCCCCGGAACAGCGGCAAAGCCGCGCTCGCCGCTGGCCCAGTCGCCAGGTGGCGTGTTGATCAGGGCGAGCGGCACGCCGTTCAGCGCGTGTTCCCAGTCGGCCATCGTGTAGTCATAAGGGAACAGGATCTCGACCCCGTCAAAACCCGAACGGGCCGCCCAGTCGGGCCGGTCGAGCATCGCGACTTCGGTGAAGAGGAAGGTCAGGTTCGCGGCGAAGCGGGGCATTTGCGTTCAGGGCAATTCCGACGAGGGGATGACCGGGAAGAACTGCCCCGAGGACCAGATACCGAACCAGTCTTGCCCGTCATGACGTTCGTGGCAACCCAGATCGATCATCCGGTAGAAGGATTTCCTGTCGATCAGCGCCCAGAGGTCGGCCCGAATCAGGATGTAGGGCGACGGCTCACCGGTTGCGGGATTGCGTTCCACCCGCAGCGGGTGGTCGGGGCCAAGCGTGGCCCGGTCCTCGGTCTTCGTGGTGAAGGTCAGGCGCTGGTCGCGGCCTTCGCCCTCTGCCTCGAAGTCGATGGCGACCAGGGGGGCGTCGTCCACCTGGATGCCGACCTTTTCGACCGGTGTCACAAGAAAGTAGCGGTCGCCTTCACGTTTCAGGATGGAGGAGAACAGCTTCACCAGTGGCGCACGGCCGATGGGGGTGCCTAGGTAGAACCAGGTGCCGTCGCGGGCAATCCGCATGTCGATGTCGCCGCAGAAGGGCGGATTCCACAGATGGACCGGGGGCGGGCCCTTCTTTGTGGCTGCCGATGCGGCAGCAGCGAGGGTGTCGGCAGTGGGTTTCGACATGGCGTGCAGTCTAGCGGCCTTTGCCGGGCGCGCAACGGGCGGGCAGGGCGTAAACATGTGCGACAAGGGCTTGCGGAAGCGTTCCGATGCGTCCGGCGCGGGCGGCGACGGCGGTCTCACGATCATTTGTGTCAAGTCGCCTTTTGCCATTTGTGCCGGGCGGGATAGTTCGCTTTACTGGACTTGATCACCCAGAAGGGAGCATTTGGCATGGCCGACACCAAGGCGCTTGTGGCGGAAATCGAGGCGCTGGGCACCACCCTGGGGCAGGCGAAGGCCTCGATCAACCGGCGCTTCATCGGGCAGGAGAAGGTGGTGGACCTGGTCCTGGCAAGCATGCTGTGCGGTGGACACGCGCTTCTGGTCGGCCTGCCGGGGTTGGGCAAGACGCGGCTGGTGGACACCTTGGGCACGGTGATGGGGCTGAAGGCGAACCGCATCCAGTTCACGCCCGACCTGATGCCGGCCGATATCCTTGGGTCCGAGGTGCTTGAGACAGCGCCCGACGGCAGCAGGGCGTTCCGCTTCGTCGAGGGGCCGATCTTCTGCCAGCTTCTCATGGCGGACGAGATCAACCGTGCCTCGCCGCGCACCCAGTCGGCACTGCTGCAGGCCATGCAGGAGAAGGAAGTGACGATCGCGGGCCAGCACCGGCCGCTGGGACGCCCCTTCCACGTGCTGGCCACGCAGAACCCTATCGAGCAGGAGGGCACCTATCCGCTGCCCGAGGCGCAGCTCGACCGGTTCCTCGTGCAGGTCGATGTCGAATACCCCAGCCGCGCGACCGAACGCGACATCCTGATCGCCACCACCGGGGCCGAAGAGGCCGAGGCGCATCAGGTCTTCACCGCCGAGGAGTTGATCAAGGCGCAGGGCGTGATCCGGCGGATGCCGGTGGGCGAGCAGGTGGTCGAGGCGATCCTTGATCTGGTGCGCGCCTGCCGCCCGGGCGAGCCCGAGGGGCGCGATCTGGCCGACAGCCTGTCCTGGGGGCCGGGGCCGCGCGCAGCGCAGGCCCTTATGCTGACGGTTCGGGCGCGGGCGCTGCTGGACGGTCGGCTGGCGCCCTCGGTCGGGGATGTGGCGGACCTGGCGCAAGCGGTACTGGTGCACCGGATGGCCCTGTCCTTTGCTGCACGGGCGCGGGGTGAGACCCTGTCAGGCATCATCGCGCGGACGGTGCAGCGGACGCTGGGACTTGAGGCCGCCGCGTGAGTATGGCCCCCGATCTTCGCGCGCGGGCCGAGGCGCTTGGCCAGACGCTGCCGCCACTTCTGGCCGAGGCCGAGATGCTGGCAGCCACCGTCATGCTGGGTGAGCATGGCAGGCGGCGTGCGGGGCTGGGGGATGAGTTCTGGCAGTATCGGTCGGCCCATGCGGGCGACAGCGCCCGGATGATCGACTGGCGACGCAGCGCCAGGTCGGACGCGCATTTCGTGCGGGAACGCGAATGGCAAGCGGCGCAGTCGGTCACGCTATGGGTCGATCCGTCGAAGTCGATGGCCTTCAGCGGCGACAAGTCCCGTGCGCCGAAGGCGGATCGTGCGAAACTGCTGGCGCTGGCGCTGGCGGTGCTGCTGCTGCGCGGGGGTGAGCGGGTGGGGCTGGCGGGGCTGGCGCAGCCGCGGGCGGGTCGGGCGCAGCTTCTGCGCCTGGCGGCGCGGCTGGCGGGGAAGGATGCGTCAGGCGAATACGGCGCGCCGGAGACAGAGGGTATGGTCAGCCATGGCCGGGCTGTCTTCCTGTCGGATTTCCTGGGCGATCTCTCGACGGTCGAGACGGCCTTGGCGCGGGCGGCAGATCGGGGGGGCAAGGGGGCGCTGATCCAGATCCTGGACCCGGCGGAGGAAGAGTTTCCCTTCGACGGGCGCACGATCTTTGAATCGATGGGCGGCACGATGCGGCACGAGACGCAGCAGGCTGGCGAGCTGCGCGCGCGCTATCTGGCGCGCCTAGCCGAACGGAAGGACCGTCTGGCGGGGCTGGCCCGCGCAGTGGGTTGGCATTTCACCACGCATCACACGGGACAGCCGGCGCAGTCGGCGCTGCTTTGGGCCTATGCCGCCCTGAAGGGGGGGCGCTAGATGTTCATGGTCGGCCCCATCGGCTTTGTGGTGCCATGGCTGCTGACAGCACTGGTCGCGCTGCCGATCCTCTGGATTCTCTTGCGTGCCGTGCCGCCTGCGCCGATCCGGCGGCGATTTCCGGGTGTGGCGTTGCTTCTGGGCCTGAAGGACGCGGAGGCCGAGACCGACAAGACCCCCTGGTGGCTACTGCTGCTAAGGATGCTGGCGGTGGCGGCGGCGATCATCGGGTTCGCCGGGCCGATCCTTGACCCCGAGGTGCGGACCGAAGGCTCTGGGCCTCTGCTCGTGGTGGTCGATGGTTCCTGGGCCGACGCACGCGACTGGCCGCGCCGGGTGGAGCGGGCCGAAGCACTGGTGGCCGAAGCGGGGGCCGAGGGCCGACCAGTCGCGCTTGTCCGGCTGACCGATGCGCCGCAGGTCGTGGTCTTCCAGACCGCCGAGGTCTGGGCGGGCCGGGCGGCAGGCTTGCAGCCGCAAGCCTGGGCCCCGGCGATGGCCGACTGGCTGGTGGCGTTGCCCGAGGGGCGGTTCGAAACAGTCTGGCTGTCGGATGGCCTGGACCATCCCGGGCGCGCCGATCTGTTGTCGGCCCTGCAGGGACGCGGCACGGTGCGGGTGATCGAAAGCCCGCGGCCGCTGTTCGGGCTGCATCCGGCGGGATTTCAGGATGGCAAGGTCACGCTGGCCGCCAGCCGGCTGCCCGCCGGCGATCCGGCCAGCGTCGAGGTCATCGCGCGGGGGCCCGATCCGCATGGGATTGATCGGGAACTGGCACGCGCCACGCTGGACTTTGCCGCCGGTGCCGCGCGCGCGGAGACGACGCTTGACCTGCCGCCGGAACTGCGCAACCGCCTGACCCGGTTCGAGATAGAGGCCGCGCGTACGGCCGGCGCGGTCAGCCTGACCGATGACAGCCTGAAGCGGCGCAAGATCGCGCTGATCGCGGCGACCCCCGATCAGGAGGGGCTGCAACTGCTTTCGCCCCTGCACTATCTGCGCCAGGCCCTTGAGCCGACGGCCGAGATCATCGAGGGCAGCCTGACCGATGTGCTTCTGGCCAGCCCCGATGTGGTGGTCCTGGCCGATGTGGCGCGCCTCACCGATGCCGAGGCCGAAGCAACGCTGGACTGGGTAGAGAGGGGCGGGCTGCTGCTGCGCTTTGCCGGGCCGCGGCTGGCGGCAAGTGATGTCAGCCGGTTTCAGGAAGATCCCCTGATGCCCGTGCGCCTGCGCGAAGGCGGGCGTTCTGTCGGCGGCGCGATGAGCTGGGGCGACCCCAAGGCGCTGGCGCCCTTTCCCGAGGGCTCTCCCTTCTTCGGGCTGCCGCTGCCGGGCGACGTGGCAGTGCGGGCACAGGTGCTGGCGCAGCCCGACCCGAACCTGTCGGACCGCACGATCGCGGCGCTGGAGGATGGCACACCGCTTGTGACCCGCAAGGCAGTGGGCGACGGTCAGGTGGTGCTGGTGCATGTGACCGCGAATGCCGAATGGTCCTCGCTGCCACTGTCGGGCCTGTTCGTGCAGATGCTGGAGCGGCTGGCGGTTTCCACCCGCGCGGCGGTGCCGGGGACGGCGGAGCTGGCCGGGCAGACCTGGGTGCCGCAGGTCGTGCTGGATGCCTATGGCCAGGCCACGGATGCGGGCGAATTGCCGGGGGTCGAGGGCCAGGTGCTTGCCGCGGCGATGGAGGCCGGCCCGACGCTTGACCTGCCGCCAGGGCTTTATGCCGGGGCGGATCGCCGGGTGGCACTGAACGTTGTCGGCGCCGAGACCGAGCTGCGCCCTGCCCTCTGGCCGCCAAGCGTGCCGATCGAGGGGCTGGAAGGACGTGCCGCGCAGGCGCTGAAGGGAGCCTTCCTGACTGCGGCGGCGGCTTTCCTGCTGCTCGATGTGCTGGCGGCGCTGTGGGTTGCGGGTCGCCTTTCGGGCCTGCGCCGCGGCGTGGCGGTGGTTGCGCTGGGGCTGGTGGCCTTGCAGCCGCAGGGCGCGAGGGCGCAGGACGCACCCATGCCCGACGACGCGCTGGCGCTGGAGGCGACGACGGCGGTGGTGCTGGCCCATGTGCTGACCGGCGACCGACGGGTGGACGACGTGGCCCGCGCCGGGCTGACCGGGCTTGGCGACAAGCTGTGGCAGCGCACCTCGATCGAGCCGGCGCTGCCGATCGGGGTGGACATCGAACGCGACGAGCTGGCCTTCTTTCCTTTCCTCTACTGGCCCGTCACCGCCGATCAGCCGACCCCCAGCCCCGAGGCCTATGCCAAGCTGAACCAGTTCCTGCGTACGGGCGGGATGATCCTGTTCGACACGCGCGATGCGGATGTGGCGGGCTTCGGCAGCGCGACCCCCGAGGGGCAGGCGCTGCAACGGATTGCGGCGGGGCTGGACATCCCGCCCCTCGAGCCGATGCCCCCGGATCATGTGCTGACCCGCACCTTCTATCTTTTGCAGGAATTTCCGGGCCGCCATCCGCGCGGGGGGCTCTGGGTCGAGGCAGCGCCTCTTGCCGAGGAAGAGGCGCCCGTGGGGATGCCCTTCCGCAACCTCAATGACGGGGTGACCCCGGTCGTGATCGGCGGCAATGACTGGGCGGCGGCCTGGGCAGTGGACGACATCGGCGCGCCGCTCTTGCCGATCGGGCGCGGCATGGCCGGCGAACGCCAGCGCGAGATTGCCTATCGCTTCGGCATAAACCTGATCATGCATGTGCTGACCGGCAATTACAAATCGGATCAGGTGCATGTGCCAGCGCTTCTGGAAAGGTTGGGGCAATGACGCAGACGGTGGTCTTCGCGCCGCTGGTCGGCTGGCCGGTAATCTGGGTTCTGGCCGGGGTCGCGGTGGCCCTGGTCATCTTGGCGGTCTGGCGCGGGCTGGCGGGCTGGTGGCTGCGTGGTCTTGGCCTTGCGGCGCTTGTGCTGGCGCTGTCCAATCCCGCGCTGCAAGAAGAACAGCGCGCGAACCTGTCCGACATCGTGATCCTGGTGGTGGACGAAAGCGCAAGCCAGGGTCTGGGCGACCGGGCGGCACAGACCGCTGCGGCTGTTGCTGCGGTCGAGGCCGAGGTGGCGGCGCTACCCAACACAGAACTGCGCATCCGCCGGGTGGGCGACGGGGCCGATGATGCCGGAACGCTGGCCCTGACCGCCTTGGCCGAGGTCCTGGCCGAGGAACCCCGGGCGCGTGTGGCCGGGGCTATCCTGATCACCGATGGCCGGGTGCATGATCTGGGCCTGGTGCCCAATCTGCCGGCGCCCCTGCAGGTGCTGCTGACCGGACGCGCCGCAGACTGGGACCGCCGCCTGGTGGTGCGCGATGCCCCGGCCTTTGCCATCATCGGCGAGGAATTCAATCTGACCCTGCGCATCGAGGATATCGGCGCCGTCCCGGCCGGGGTCGGTGGCGAGGTTGACCTGACGATCTCGGTCGATGCCGAGGCGCCGGCGACCTACCGTGTGCCCATGAACACCGACCTGGACCTGCCAGTGACGCTGCCGCACGGAGGGGCGAACGTGCTGCAGTTCAGCGTGGCCCCGGTGGCGGGTGAGTTGACTGACCGCAACAACGCCGCCGCAATCCAGATCAATGGCGTGCGCGACCGGCTGCGGGTGTTGCTGGTTTCGGGCGAACCGCACGCGGGCGAGCGGGTCTGGCGCAACCTTCTGAAATCCGATGCTGCCGTGGATCTGGTTCATTTCACCATCCTGCGCCCGCCGGAAAAGCAGGACGGCGTGCCGGTGGACGAACTGTCGTTGATCGCCTTTCCCACGCGCGAGCTGTTCGTCGAGAAGATCGAGGAATTCGATCTGATCATCTTCGACCGCTACAGGATGCGAGGCATCCTGCCGATGTCCTACATCGAGAATGTGGTCAATTATGTCCGCGGCGGCGGGACAGTGCTGGTCGCGGCCGGGCCGGAGTATGGCGCGGTCGACAGCCTTTATCGCTCGCCTCTGGCCGAGATCCTGCCGGTTGCACCGACGGCTCAGGTGGTCGAGGGAGGCTTCCGCCCGGCGCTGACCGATCTGGGTCGGCGTCACCCTGTCACCGAGGGGCTGGAGGACGAGGCGCCCGAGGGCGGCTGGGGCCGCTGGTTCCGGGCCATCGAGGTGCAGCTTCTTGACGGGCAGGTGCTGATGACCGGTCCGCGCGACCTGCCGCTTCTGGTGCTGAACCGGGTGGGGCAGGGCCGCGTGGCCGTGCTCGCCTCTGACCATGCCTGGCTCTGGGGGCGGGGCTACGAGGGGGGCGGACCGCAACTGGAGCTGCTGCGGCGGCTGGCGCACTGGATGCTGAAGGAGCCGGACCTGGAAGAGGAAACGCTGACCGCAACCGTGCGAGGTGAGGCGATGACGATCACCCGCCGGTCGCTGAAGGAGGTACCGCCCGGCCCGGTGAAGGTCATCGGACCGGACGGGGCGCAGGCGTTGGTGGACCTGCCCGAGGTAAGCCCCGGCAAGTATGAGGCCGTCTGGCAGGCACCGGAACTGGGCCTTTACCGGCTGGAGCAGGACGATCTGACCCGGGTGATCGCCGTCGGCCCCGCCGCCCCGCGCGAGTTCGTCGAGACCATCGCCTCTGGCGCCGAGCTGGCACCGCTGGCCGAGGCAAGCCGGGGTGGCGTGACGCGGCTGGAGGACGGCACGCCAGATATTCGTCAGGTGGCCGAGGGGCGCCCGGCGGTGGGGCGCGGCTGGATCGGGGTCACCCCGCGCGAGGCCTATCTGACCACCGATGTGAACGTGGCCCCGTTCCTGCCGGCTTGGGCGTGGCTGCTGATTGCCGCCGGTCTGGCCGTGGCGGCCTGGCTGGTCGAGGGGCGCAGGGGCGCAAAGGCGGCCTGAGGGGACGTACCTTACTTGCGATCGGTATTCTCCGGGCGCAGCGAAGAGCGTCCGAAGGGAGCGATAAGCGGCAGGCCGCACCCGCAGGGGGCACACCCCCGGACCCACGGCAGTATTTCCAAGGAGCAAGATCCGGGTGGGGCTCGCATGCTCGGGTTGGCGCGAGACCCCGGGGCCGGCATCCTGACCGCATTTCAGGACAGGGGATTTTGCGATGATGGATGTCGATGTGGTGATCGTCGGTGCAGGCTGCGCCGGTCTGGCAGCGGCCAGGCGGCTTCGGGCCGAGCGGCGACGCTTTGCGGTGGTCGAGGCGATGCACCGCATCGGTGGCCGGGCCTGGACCATGACAACCGATTCCGGGGTGCCTTTCGACATCGGCTGTGCCTGGGTGCATGCCGCGGGCCGCAACCCGTTCTGTCCCGAGGCGCAGGCGGCAGGCTGGACGTTGCACCACCATGACTGGGGGCTGGATCACCTGTGGTTCGCGAAGAGGCGTGCCACACCCGAGGAGATGGAGCGGGTCGCGGCCGCGGATGCGGCCTTGCAGGCCTGCCTTGAGGCACACGAGGTGCCATACGACCGGCTGTCGGACCTGATCGCCGACTGCCATTGCCTGCAGGCGAATTCCACCTTTGCCGGCCCGATGGATTTCGGCGCCGATCATGACGAGATTTCGATCGCGGATCACAGGGCAGCGGCGGACCTGGACCGGAACTCTTTCACGAAGGAAGGCTATGGCGCGCTGATCCACCGCTGGAGGGCGGATGTACCGGTTGCCCGGTTCGTCGCATCTTCTGGGACGGGCCGGGGGTAGAGGTCGAGACGGCACACGGCGCGCTCCGGGGCCGCGCAGCAATCGTGACCGTTTCGATCGGGGTTATTGCCTTCGAAGAGATCGCCTTCACCCCCGACCTGCCCCCTGGCCACCAGGAATCTTCGATCTGCCGATGGGCCTTCTTACCAAGATTCCCTTGCAGACCGAAGGCGCACGGCTGGACCTGGCCCCTTTTCGACGATGTGGTGATCGAGCAGCACGCGCGGCATGACCTGTATTTCCTGGCATTCCCCTTCGACCTGGACCTGCTGGTGGGATTTGTCGGCGGCGATTTCGCCTGGGAGATGGAGGCGGCGGGTCGGGCGGCGGCGGTGGATTTCGTGACCGACCGGCTGGCGGACACCTTCGGGTCGGACGTGTGGCGTGCGGTCAGGCACGGTACGATGACCAACTGGGGGCGCCGACCGGTATGTCCGTGGCGTCTATGCCGCAGCGCGGCCGGGAAGGGCCGGATCGCGCGACGTTCTGGCGGAACCGGTTGGCGCGCGCGTCTGGTTCGCGGGCGAGGCGCTCACCGGCTGGCTGAAGCAGGCCGCCGCAGTGGCGCGGCTGTCGGGCGAGGCTGCGGCGGGGCAGACGGCGCTATGGCTGGCGTGACAGGATGACCTGACGCGAATGGCTGGCGAATTCGCGGCGGACAAGGACTGCCGTCGATAACCCTGTGCCTATGAGCAGGCCCCAGGGGCCAAGCAGCCAGGCGAGCGCGGCAAGCGCAAAGTAGATCGAGCGAAGCCCGCGATTGAAGCTTTTCGCGGCGGTGATGTTGATCTCGGCCGCCTGTCCGGCGCGGTGGAAGGCAAGGGGATCGGCCGGGTCGTTCGGGACCGCGGCCATGAGGATCGAGCAGTAGCCGAACAGCCGGTGCGCCCAGACGAACTTCAGCAGCGCATTCGCCAGGAGCGCGATCACCGGCAGCATCCTGAGCGCCACATCCGGGCCGGGGCTGGCCAGCGGCAGATCGTCGGCCAGGTTCTGCACGGTGGCCGCATTGCCGATCAGCGCGACCCCACCACCGATGGCGATCAGGCAGGCCGAGGCGAAGAAGGCGGTGCCCTGGCGCAGCGAATCGATCAGTTGCGCATCGAAGATCCTCGGCTGGCGGGTGACAAAGGTGCGCATCCAGTCGTGCCGGTACTCCTGCATGAGAAAACTGACCGATGGGCGCCCGCGGGGCGGGTTTTCGATCAGCCAGCCCGAGAGCGTCCACGCAATGACCAGCGCCAGAAGGGCGGCGGCATCAAGGGGTGCAAGTGGGCCCAGAGGCAGCGTCATGACCGCAGACTAGTGTCCCCCGAAGGCGTACGGAAGGGGCGGTTTTGCCGGTAGTGCCCCACTTTCATCCTCTGCCCGCAAGGGTGCAGGGAGGACGGGGCGACCGGTTGGGGTTTTTGCTTGCGATCCGAGGGATTGGTTATATTATCTTACCAATCAAGGCGGGAGGCGCCCATGCAGATGCCGGAACCGGACGCGGGCGTCCTTGCACGAAAGGCGCGGATCGTGGCGCGGTTGCGTGCCGTCCTGCCGGTGGACGCGGTGATCGATGCGCCTGAGGAGCTGCGCGCCTACGAATGCGACGCGCTGACCGCCTACCGCTGCCCGCCCTTGGCCGCTGTCCTGCCGCGCACGACCGAAGAGGTCTCGGCGGTGCTGAGGGTCTGCTGGGAGGAAGGCGTTCCGGTGGTGCCGCGCGGCTCGGGCACCAGCCTGGCCGGGGGGGCGATGCCGACGGCGGACAGCGTGATCCTGGGCGTCGCGCGGATGAACGCGGTGCTGGAGACCGATTACGAGAACCGCTTCATCCGGGTGCAGTCGGGCCGCACCAACCTGTCGATCACCGGCGCGGTCGAGGCTGACGGGTTCTTCTACGCCCCCGACCCCTCCAGCCAGCTGGCCTGTGCGATTGCCGGGAACATCGCGATGAACTCGGGCGGAGCGCATTGCCTGAAATACGGGGTGACGACGAACAACCTTCTGGGCGTGACTCTGGTGCAGATGGACGGGACGGTGGTCACGTTGGGCGGGCCCTGGGGCGAGCCGGCCGGGCTTGACCTCCTGGGCGTCGTCTGCGGGTCCGAGGGGCAGCTGGGCGTGGTGACCGAAGCCTGGCTGCGCATCCTGCCCAGGCCCGAGGGCGCGCGGCCGGTGCTGGTGGGCTTCAATTCGAACGAGGTCGCGGGCGCCTGCGTCAGCGACATCATCAAGGCGGGCATCCTGCCCGTCGCGATCGAGTTCATGGACCGCCCCTGCATCCGCGCGACCGAGGCTTTTGCCCATGCCGGATACCCGGATTGCGAGGCGCTTCTCATCATCGAGGTCGAGGGGTCAGAGGCCGAAATTTCCGAGCAGCTTGCCCGCATCCGCCAGATCGCCTTGGCCCACGATCCGGTGGAGTTCCGCGAGGCCGAGGACGAGGATCAGGCGAAACGCATCTGGCTGGGGCGCAAGTCGGCCTTCGGCGCGATGGGGCAGATCAACGATTACATGTGCCTCGACGGGACCATCCCGGTCTCCTCCCTGCCGCATGTGCTGAAGCGGATCGGCGAGATGAGCCGCGACTTCGGGCTGGACGTGGGCAACGTGTTCCACGCCGGCGACGGCAACATGCACCCCCTGATCCTGTTCGACGCCAACAAGCCGGGCGACCTGGAGAAATGCGAGGCCTTCGGGGCCGAGATCCTGAAGCTCTGCGTCGAGGTCGGCGGCTGCCTCACCGGCGAGCATGGCGTGGGGATCGAGAAGCGCGACCTGATGGGGGTGCAGTTCTCGGCCGCCGACATGGAGGCGCAGATGCGGGTGAAGGATGTCTTCGACCCGAAATGGTTGTTGAACCCGGCCAAGGTCTTTCCGCTTGAGGCCAGTGCCGGGCGGCGCGCGGTCTGAACCGTCCGGGGGTTTTGCACCCCCGGACCCCCGCAGAGTATTTGAGCAAAGGGCAAGGCATGCGGCCTTCTAGCGAAGCGGAACTGGCAGACGCCGTTGCAGGGTCCATGAGACCCTTGCTGGTGCGGGGCGGAGGCACGCGCACACTGGGCCATGCGGTCGGCGAGGTGCTGGAGACCGGGGGGATCTCGGGGGTCGAGCTGTATGAACCGGGCGCGTTGACGCTGGTCGTTCGGGCGGGCACGCCGCTTGCGGAAGTGGAAGGGGTGCTTGCCGGCGAACGGCAGCGGCTGGCCTTCGAGCCGCCGGACCTGCGGGGGATCCTCGGGCGCGAGGGCGTCTCGACCATCGGCGGGGTGGTCGCGGCCAATGCCTCGGGGCCTCGCCGGGTGCAGGCGGGGGCGGCCCGCGATGCCGCACTGGGGGTGCGGTTCGTGGATGGCACCGGGACGATGGTGCGCAACGGCGGGCGGGTGATGAAGAATGTCACCGGTTATGACCTGGTGAAGCTGATGGCCGGCAGCCGGGGCGTGCTGGGGGTGATGACCGAGGTGAGCCTGAAGGTGCAGGCGATGCCGGAGGCCGAGGCGACGCTGGTCGTCGAGGGGCTGGACGATCCGGCCGGGCTGGCCTGTCTGCGGGCGGCGCTGGGTTCGCCCTTCGATGTCTCGGGGGCGGCGCGGCATTCCGGGCTCAGCCTGATCCGGGTCGAGGGGATGGCGGGCTCGGTCGCCTATCGGGTCAGACGACTGATCGCGCTGGTCGGGGGCGAGGTCTCGTTGGTGGAGGGCGAGTCCTCGGCGGCGCTGTGGCGGGCGGTGCGGGATGTGGTGCCCCTGCAGGGCCGGCCGGGGGAGGTCTGGCGGGTCGTGACCTTGCCCACTGCGGCGGCCGAGGTGGTTGCGCGCATCGGGGGTGAGGCGCTCTGGGATTGGGGCGGGGGGCTGATCTGGCTTCTGGCCGAACCGGGGCGCGGCGCCGAGGTGGCGGCCACCTTGGCGGGCCGGGGCCATGCGACGCTGGTCCGGGGGCAGGGTGGGCCAGTCTTTCCGCCCGAGGCGCCCGAGGTGGCGGCGCTGGTCGCGGGACTGAAGGCGAAGTTTGATCCGAGGGGCATCCTTAACCGGGGGATGATGGGCTGATGCAGACGAACTTTTCGCCCGAGCAGTTGGCCGATCCCGGCATCGCGCGGGCCAACCAGATCCTGCGGTCCTGCGTCCATTGCGGCTTTTGCACCGCGACCTGCCCGACCTATCAGGTGCTGGGGGACGAGCTCGACAGTCCGCGCGGTCGGATCTACCTCATCAAGGACATGCTGGAGGCCGGGCGGCCGGCCGACGAGAAGACGGTGAAGCACCTCGACCGTTGCCTGTCCTGCCTCGCCTGCATGACGACCTGCCCCTCGGGCGTGCATTACATGCACCTGATCGACCACGCGCGGGCGCATGTCGAGAAGACCTATCGCCGTCCGTTCATGGACCGGGTCCTGCGCGCGGTGCTGGCGCGGGTGATCCCTTATCCGAGGCGGTTCCGGCTGGCGCTGCTGGCGGCGAAGATAGGCAGGCCGTTCGCAGGTATGGTGCCGGACGCGCGTTTGCGGGCGATGCTGGCCATGGCGCCGAAGACCATCCCGCCGGTCAGTCGAAACGACGACCCGCAGGTGTTCCCGGCGCAAGGCGAGCGCCGGATGCGGGTGGCCTTGCTGACCGGCTGCGCGCAGAAGGCGCTGAACACCGACATCAACGACGCGACGATCCGCCTGTTGCGGCGGCTGGGCTGCGAGGTGGTGGTGGCCAGGGGTGCGGGCTGCTGCGGGGCGCTGACGCACCATATGGGCAAGGCGGACCTGGCCCATGCCAGTGCCGCCGCCAACATCCGGGCCTGGATGGCCGAGAAACGCGAAGCCGGTCTGGATGCCATCGTCATAAACACCTCCGGCTGCGGCACGACGGTCAAGGATTACGGCCACATGTTCCGCACCGATCCCGCCCTGGCCGAGGATGCGGCGACGGTCGCGGGGCTGGCGAAGGACATCAGCGAAGTGCTGACCCGCCTCGGCCTGCCCGAGGGCGCGCCAAAGGGCCTCCGCGTGGCCTATCATGCGGCCTGTTCGCTGCAGCACGGGCAACAGATCAAGACCGCGCCGAAGGATCTGTTGAGGCGCGCCGGCTTCGAGGTTGTGGAGCCGACTGACAGCCATCTGTGCTGTGGCAGCGCGGGCACCTACAACCTGCTGCAACCCGAAATCAGCGCCGAGCTGAAGCGGCGCAAGGTCGCGACGCTCGAGGCGAAGGCCCCCCAGGTCATCGCCGCGGGCAACATCGGCTGCATGATGCAGATCGGGTCGGGCACGGCGATACCGGTCGTCCATACGGTCGAATTGCTCGACTGGGCGACCGGCGGGCCACAGCCGCGCGCGCTGCGGGGCCGCGACTGAAGCGCAGGCTTGCGCGAAGGGGCGAAAATCCGCCACAGTCGCAGGATAGTGCCGATCGTCATGTGAAGGGGAGGTTCCATGCGTCGCCTGATCCTTTGCCTTCTGACGATGTGCCTGGCATCTGGCGGCACGGCGCGCGCCCAGGACGCGGAAATGGTCAGCCTTCAGACCGCCGACGATTCCCGTGGCTGGGATGCCGTGGGCAAGCTGATCCTGGGCGGGCGCGGCTTCTGCACCGGCGCACTGATCGAACCGAATCTCGTGCTGACCGCGGCGCACTGCCTGTATGACAAGCAGACCGGTGTGCAGATGCGGCCCGAAGACATCCAGTTCCAGGCAGGCTGGCGTAATGGCCGGGCCGTGGCCTATCGCAGCGTGAAGCGGGCGGTCACCCATCCCGACTACCGCTACAGCGGCAATGACAAGCTGGAGCGGGTGACAGCGGATCTTGCACTGCTGGAACTCAGCCAGCCGATCCGCCTGCCGTCGATCCTGCCGTTCGAGACGGGCGCCGCCCCGGTCGAAGGCGATGCAGTGGCCGTGGTGTCCTATGCGCAGGATCGGGCCGAGGCCCCCTCGATCCAGGAGCCCTGCGAGGTTCTGGCAGGGCGACGGGATACGTTGGTGCTGTCCTGCAGTGTCGATTTCGGATCATCCGGCGCACCGGTCTTCTCGTCGGTGGACGGGGTGTCTCGGGTGGTATCGATCATCTCGGCAAAGGCCGAGGTGAACGGGCGCAAGGTGGCGCTGGCGGTGCCACTGGCCGCGCCGTTGAAGGCGCTGCGGGTGGCGCTTGCGGAAAGCAAGCTGCGCGGGCGGATGGATGTGGGGGGCAGTCCGGTTCCGCCCGGCGAAAAGGGCGGCGGCGCCAAGTTCATCAAGCCATGAGGGTTGCGGTTCTGGCCCTGCTGCTGGCCTGGCCCGCCTGGGCGCAGGACGGCGCGGGCCAGAGCCGGCTGACCACGCGCGAGGATCTGCGCGGGTTCGAGCCGGTTGGCCGGGTCGATATCGAGGATGGCGGGTTCTGCACGGGGGCATTGATCGCCGCCGATCTGGTGCTGACGGCGGCGCACTGCGTGGTCGATAGGGAAGGCAACCCGGTTCCCGCAGGCCGGATCACCTTCCGTGCGGGTCTGGCTGACGGACAGTCGCTGGTCGAGGCGCAGGTCGCGCGCACAGTCATCGACCCGGAATACCGCCCGGTCAGTCCGGCACCACCCGAGATCATCCGGCGCGACGTGGCCCTGATGCAGCTGGCCGAACCGGTTCCGACCACGCAGATTCCGCCCTTCGCCATCGCCTTGCCAGGGCGGGGCGACAAGGTAAGTGTCGTTTCCTATGCCTCCGGGCGAGCCGAGGCGCTGACCTGGCAGCCGGTCTGCAATGTCCTGGGGCGGCAGTACGGGCTGATCGCAGTCGATTGCGATGTGAGCTTCGGTTCGTCCGGCGCACCGGTGCTGGACCGCTCTGCCGGATATCGGGCGAAGATCGTCTCGATCATTTCGGTCGGATCGACCTGGGAAGGTCGGCGCGTCGCGGTGGGCATGGAACTGCCGGAGGTCGTGGCAAGGTTGAAGGCGGCCTTGCGGGCCGGTCGCGTTTCAAGCGAAGCGGTACCTGAAGAAGTGCCTCGGCGCAGGGCCGAAAAGACGATCACCGTGGGCGAGGGCGGCGACATCGGCGCAAGGTTCGTGAAGCCCTGACCTGAGGTCTTGAAAGCCACTCTGAGGCTTCCCAGATTCACTTCGTCCGGGTGCCACAATGGGCCCGGAAGAACCCTTGCCCTGCCCGTTGACGGGAGGGCCCCTGACATCGCTTGCACGAGGATGACAATGCGCAATCTGGATTTCGCCCCGCTCTACCGTGCCACCGTCGGCTTCGACCGGATCGCCGATCTGATGGACCGTGTTCTGTCCAGCGACGTGGCTCAGCCGACCTATCCCCCCTACAATATCGAAAAGACCGCCGAGGATGCCTATCGCATCTCGATCGCCGTCGCCGGTTTCGCCCCCGAGGAGTTGAGCGTCGAGGTCAAGGACGGCAATCTGCACATTGCAGCCCGCAAGGCAGCCGACGAGACCGAGCGTACCTACCTGCACCGCGGCATCGCCACGCGCGCCTTCGAGCGCCGCTTTGCCCTGGCTGACCATGTACGCGTGACCGGTGCCGTGCATGAGAACGGGATGCTGCACGTCGATCTGGTGCGCGAGGTTCCCGAGGCCATGAAACCCCGCCGGATCGAGATTGTCCGCGCGAACGGTTCGACCCCGGTGATCGAGGCAAAGCCGGAATCGGTCAACTAGACCCTCTCAATCATCTGTTGCCGGAGCCCGGGTTCGCGCCCGGGCTCTTTGCATCTTGCGCATGCGCTGCGCACGACGGATGAAGGGCCAAAGGAAAGGCCCGCAGCATGTCCGACCACAAGCTGCCCCCGTTCCAGATGCAGCCTGCCACCCGCGCCCTCGACGCCGGGCTGATGCCCGACCCGGTGACAGGAGCCATCGCACCCGGCATTGTCGCCTAGGTCAACCACATCTTCACCCCCGGGTCTGCCGGCTTCTCGGCTGAAGGTGCCGACCTGACCGCGCAACCCTTTCTTTATGCCTGCTGGACGAACGCGACCGTCCGCGCGTTGGAGGAACGCCTGGCGGGTCTTGAAGGGGTCGAGGATGCGCTTGCCACCGTCACCGGCTTCGCCGCTGCGGCTGCTGTCTTCCTGTCGCTTCTGAAGGCGGGCGATCATCTGATCGTGTCGGAAGTCTGCTATGCCGGTGACTACGAACTTGCCACCCGCGCCCTGCCCGACCTGGGTATCGAGGTCACCCCCTGCGACCTGACCGACCCCGCCGCGGTGCGTGCCGCGCTTCGACCCACGACCCGTCTGATCCACGCCGAGACGCCCTGCAACCCGATACCGCGGCTGACCGACCTTGCGGCCCTGTTGGCCCTGGCACGCGAGGCCGGGGCGCTTCTGTCGGTGGACAGCACGCTTGCGACGCCGGTCATCTCACCCGGCCGCTGGAGCACGGGGCGGATCTGGTGATCCATTCGCTGACCAAGTTGATCAACGGCCATGGCGATGCCCTTGGCGGCGCGGTGATCGGACGGCGGGATCTGATCTCTGCCATCCGGTCGCGCGCCGGGGTCTATCTGGGCGCGACCCTGTCAGCCCAGAATGCCTGGCTGATCCTGCGTGGCCTCGACACGCTGTTTCCGCGCCTGCGGACGGCCTGCGAGACCGCGGGCAGGATCTGCGACTGGCTGACGGCGCATCCCGCGGTTACCCGCGTTAAGTGGCCCGGCGCGGCGGACCATCCCCAGCGCGCCCTTGCCCGGCGCCAGTTGGCGCTTGGCGGCGCCATGATCGCCTTCCAGAGCCGGCAGGTTCCTGCGGAGCTTGGCCGCCGCATGGCCGCACGCTTCCTTGTGATCCACTATGCCTTTTCGCTGGGTCACCAGCGGTCGATCTGCGTCCATATCGGGACGGATGACATCCAGCGCAGCACCTTCCGGATGGAAGGCGCGGCGCTTGGGCGCTGGCAGTACTGGGCAGGCGAAGGGGCGTTCCGGTTGTCAGTGGGGCTTGAGGATCCCGCAGACCTGATCGCAGACCTTGGCCGTGCGCTTGACTGACCGATCCGCCTTCGACTTTTCGCCGTCCTGCCGCAAGCGAGGCTGGCGAAGGGGTCGGCGCGCGGTCCGGCCGGTCAGTTCGCTGCCAGCGATTGCGCCAGCCGCATCAGTTTGAGCGCCTCTGCCCGGTAGCCGAAAGGGTCGTCGCCGCGGTTCCGGGCCGCCAGGTCGATCGCCTGGTCCCAGCCCCAGTTGCCCAGATGAGCCGAGCCTTGCAGCAGCTGGCCGAAGCCCGCGATGGCGGCAGCGAAGCGGGTTTCCTCCGTCGCCTCCTCCAGGCCGGTGATCGGGGTCTCGATCAGGGTCGAGGTCTCGGCCCCCGGCGCCTTCCAGCGCAGGCGCAGGAAGCCCAGTTCCTCTGTGCTGGCCCCGATCTCCGCCGCGGGACCATAGCGCAACGGGTTGTTCAACAGCGAATCCGGGCCGGGCGCGGTCACCTCATAGATCGCGGTGACCTGGGTGCCCGCGCCGATCTGGCCCGCGTCCACGCGGTCGTTGTTGAAATTCTCGCGCCGCAGGGCGCGGCTTTCGTAGCCGATCAGCCGGTATTCGGCGACCTTGGCGGGGTTCCATTCGACCTCAATCTTCACATCGTCCGCGATCGGGAACAGCGCACCGGTGAGCTGATCGGCCAGTGCCTTCCGCGCCTCGGACAGCGTTTCGATATGGCTGGCCCGGCCATTCCCGTTCTGCGCCAGCGCCTGCATCTTCGCGTCATCAAGATTGCCGCGCCCGAAGCCTAGCACCGACAGATAGGTGCCGGTCTCGCGCCTCTTCGCAACCAGTGCCTCAATCCCGTCGGGGTCGGAGGTGCCCATGTTGAAGTCTCCGTCGGTGGCCAGCAGGATACGTGAAATCTCACCCTCGGCCTTCATCCCCTCGGCCACCTGATAGGCCAGTTCCAGCCCTGCGCCCCCGGCTGTGGCGCCACCGGCAGCCAGGTTGTCGAGCGCGGCCAGAATGGCGGCACGGTCGGTGGCTGCAGTAGGGGGCAGGACAAGGCCTGCCGATCCGGCATAGGCGACGATGGCGAGCTGATCCTCGGGCCGCAGCACGGGCAGCATCAGGGCAAGCGAGCCTGTCAGAAGGCGCAGACGGTCAGGCCCGCCCATCGAGCCGGATGTGTCGATCAGGAAGACCAAATTCAGCGGCGGGCGGTCGGTCATGGCGGGCAGCGCGCCCTGGATGCCGATGGTCACCAGGCGGGTGCCGGGGTTCCAGGGCGTGGGCATCACCGAGACGGTGGTCGAGAAGGTGGCCTCGGGCGTCGGTGCAGAATAGGCATAGGGGAAATAGTTGACCATCTCCTCGATCCGCACCCGGTCGGGTGCGGGCATCTTGCCACGGTTCAGGCTGGAGCGGATCAGCGCCCAAGATGCGGTATCGACGTCGATCGGGAAGGTCGAGACGGAATCTTCGACCGTCACCTTCACCGGGTTCGGCGCCACGTTGGCATGGGCTTCGGTATCGGGCAGTCCCGGCTGCGCCATGTCTGGCAGCGGGGCGACGATGGATTCGGCCGCGGCAATATCGCCGGCCGTGCCATCGGCAGATCCGCCCGGCGCCGCCATCCGCAGCGGTGACAGACCGCCAGGGGCGTTGACCGTGGGGGCTGGGGGTAGCACCACGTCGACCGTATCGGTTGCGGCTAACGGTGCGGCCAGCGCCTCGGCCATGGGTTCTGCCTTGGTCGCTGCGATCTGGCCGCGGCTGTCCGCTTCGTCCGTCAGGCCGTCTGGGGCCGCAGCGGTCTTGGCGGTCGGGGTGTCGGTGGCAAGCGCGGGTTCGGGCGCCTGATGGGTCACCGGGCCGCTGCCACCTGGCAGGCGCAGATCGGCCATGGGCAGGATCACGGCCACGCCGATCACCAGGGCTGCGGTCGAGGTGGTGACAGCAAGGACAGGGCGCAAGGTTAGGAAGCCCAGCATGCGACGCATTCCGTTCGAGGCGACCGCCCCTTGCGGGGGATCGTCACCGGCAAGGTCGGGCTCCGCCGATCCTTGGGAGGCGTCGTGCAGCCGATCGAAATTCTGCATCGCCAGCCGCAGGGCGCGGGTCTTCGCGTCGTATTCCGGCGCGGGGGCCGACTTCAGCGCAGCGCGGAGGGTTTCGAGGTCGTCGGTCATTTCGCCTCCTCCCGCGCCATGGCCCGCAGGCGTTTCTTCACTTCGCTCATCCGCCAGGCGATCGTCCCCTCGGATACGCCCAGAACGAGCCCAGCCTCGGCCTGGGTCATCTCCTCGCCCAGGACCAGCGCCACGGTGTCGCGCAGTTCGGGCGAAAGGCGGGTCATCGCCTGGGCCAGCCAGTCGTTCGCCTCGGCCAGGGTGGCGATCTCGGCCTGGCGGGCCAGTTCCCAGTCGCCCCAGCCAAGCGCGGCGCGGGTCCGGGTGGCCTGGCGGCGGCGCAGGTCATGTGCGGCGTTGACGATGACACGGTAAAGCCAGGTGGTGAAGCGCGCCTCGCCGCGCCAGTTGCGCAGCTTGGCGGGCAGGGCGGCGCAGATGTCCTGTGCCAGATCCTCGGCCTCGGTCCGGCTGCCGGTCAGCCGCCAGGCCAAGGCATGGATTCGCTTGTAATGTCGACCGACCAGGGTGGCAAACGCCACGCGGTCGCCGTTGGCGGCGGCAGAGGCAAGCATCTCGTCGGGTGTGTCCATCAGCATCACGTTATCTGCGACGCAAGCCGGGCGGCAATTCTTGGGCCGCGCCCGGAAGTCCTTGCCCCGGACGAAAAGACCCCCGGTCCGGTCAGGGTCCGGTCCGGGGGTTGGGTGCCTGATCTTGGGTGCGATCACTTGGGGAGAGGGATCAGAAGATCAGGCTGTCGTAGACCGCGAAGGCGGTGTTGGTGGCCGACAGGCGGTTGCTCAGCCCTTCGTCGCGGGCATAGGCAAGGATCGCGTTGTAAGTACGGGGACCGAACGCGCCGTCGATGCCGCCAGTATAATAGCCCCAGGCCCGCAGATTGCGCTGGATCGCCTTGCGTTCGGCCAGCGAGTACCGGTTGAAGGCAAGCGCCGCCGGGGTCGAATGGATCGAGGTGGCGGGTTGGACATAGACCGGGGCCGGCTGGACATAGACTGGTGCAGGCTGGACATAGACGGGCGCCGGGGCCGCCGAATGGCCACGGTCGTAAAGCCGGGCCTTGCGGTTGATCTTCAGAAGCTCGTCCACGATGACGGCGGTGGCGACACCGGCAACAAAGCCCTTTTCCTTGTCGTTCAAGGCGAGGGCGGGCGCGGCGGGGACGGCCGCAATCGCGGCGGCGGTCAGCGCGGCGACCAGATTGCGTTTCGCGGTCATGGCAACGGGCAGCATGGCGTTTCCTTTCGTGGTGCATCCGGAGTGTCCGGGGCGATGCCACGAGGTATGGGCATGGCCGCTGCGATAGGCAAAAACGCTGGTGTGTTAGGGAAGAACGTCTGTTTGTTATCGGATAACGGAATAGATCTCAAAGCCTTGGGTCACGCCGGTCGCATCGGCAGACAGCAGCCCACCCTGTCCAGGCCGTCTTCCTGCCGCGTGTCCGGGTCGAGGGCGTCGAAGTTGCAGGCACCGTTCGACCGGATGTTCACGATCTTGCGCGCGCCCGGCCGCCCCGCCATCGCCTTCACCGCCTGCCGGCAGTATTGGAAGGCGGAACGGAAGTTGATCCGCCTCTGCCGCTCCGGTTCCGCCGCGGGGATCTCGGGAAAGCCCGACATGAAGCATGTTCCGGCATTGTTGATCAGCACATCCAGCCCGCCGAAGCGGGATGCCAGGCGATCGAACAGTCCGGCGATGGCGTCTTTCTCGGTCGGGTCCACGATTTAGGGAAAGAAGCGCTCGCACGCGGCAGTAACGGTCAACAGCACGCCGTCGTCGAGGATCACGCCAACCAACGCAACCCGTCGGCGAGAAGCCGGTCCGTGAAGGCCCGGCCCGGGCCTCCGGCCTAGCCGATCGCGACCGCGACGCGGTTCATCCCGGGGCTTTCGGAAGGGCGTCGAAATCGGCTGCCGAGTGGCGCTCGGGCAGCTGTTCCCAAGGTTCGCCCCAGTTGCGGTTGACCTTGCGCCCCCGGATCACGGCGGGGCGGGCGTCGATGCGTTTCGCCCATGCAAGGACATGGGCGTAGCTTTGCACATCAAGGAATTCGGCCGCGTTGTAGGCCCGCCCCAGCACCAGGTTGCCGTACCAGGCCCAGATCGCGATGTCGGCCAGCGAATAGATTCCAGCCATCCATTCGTTTTCCGCCAGGTGCCGGTTCAGCACGTCCAGCTGGCGCTTCGTTTCCATCGCGTAGCGGTTGATCGCGTATTCGATCTTCATCGGGGCGTAGGCGTAGAAATGCCCGAACCCCCCACCGACAAAGGGGGCAGATCCCATCTGCCAGAACAGCCAGCTGAACATCTCGGTCCGCTGCCGGGGGTCTTCGGGGATGAAGGCCCCTCCGAACTTCTCGGCGAGATACAGCATGATCGAGGCGCTTTCGAACACGCGCTGCGGCGGGTTCAGCGAATGATCCATCAGCGCCGGGATCTTTGAGTTGGGGTTCACCTTCACGAAGCCCGAGCCGAACTGTTCGCCTTTCGAGATCTCGATCAGCCAGGCGTCATATTCGGCGGGATGCCCGGCCTCCAGCAGCTCTTCCAGCAGGATCGAGACTTTCACCCCGTTCGGCGTGGCAAGAGAATAGAGCTGCAACGGATGCCGCCCCACAGGCAGCTCCTTTTCATGCGTCGGCCCGGCGATGGGGCGATTGATGCTGGCGAAGCTGCCGCCGGATGGCTGCTCCCATTTCCAGACCTTCGGGGGAATGTAGTCGTTGGACATACGCCTGCTCTTGCTGCCGCAGAATGTTTCGCCGCAACGCTAGTCCATCCCTTGCGGCGCCACCAGTGGGGCGCGACGGCGGGTTGGCTCTGCGAAAATGCACAAGGGGCGGCACCTCGCCGCCCCCTGCCAACTCTGCGTCAGACCGGTCAGATCGACAGGCAGACGTATTTCAGCTCCATGTAGTCGTCGATCCCGTGCCGGCTGCCCTCGCGGCCGAGACCCGACTGCTTCACTCCGCCGAACGGCGCCATCTCGTTCGAGATCAGGCCGGTGTTGACGCCGACCATGCCGTACTCCAGCGCCTCCTGAACGCGGGTGATGCGGCCGATGTCGCGGGCGTAGAAATAGGAGGCCAGGCCGAAGATCGTGTTGTTGGCCATGGCGATGACCTCTTCCTCGGTCTCGAAGCGGAAGAGGGGCGCGAGCGGGCCAAAGGTTTCCTCCTGCGCGACCTTCATGTCGGGCTTCACTCCGGTGACGACCGTGGGTTCGAAGAAGGTTCCGCCCAGCTCGTGCCGGTGGCCGCCGGTGACGACCTTTCCGCCGCCGGCCAGCACGTCCTGGATATGCTCCTCGACCTTCTCGACCGCGGCCTCGTTGATCAGCGGGCCGGTGGTGACGCCGGGCTTCAGCCCGTCGCCGATGGTCAGCTTCTTCACCGCCGCCGCCAGCTTTTCGGCGAAGGCATCATAGACGCCGGCCTGCACATAGATCCGGTTGGCGCAGACGCAGGTCTGGCCATTGTTGCGGAACTTGGAAATCATCGCCCCTTCCACCGCCGCGTCCAGGTCGGCGTCGTCGAAGACGATGAACGGCGCGTTGCCGCCCAGTTCCATGCTGCATTTCAGCACCTGCTGCGCCGCCTGCCGCAGCAGGATCCGCCCGACCTCGGTGGACCCGGTGAAGGTCAGCTTGCGCACCAGTGGATTCTCGCAGAACTCCTTGCCGATGTCCGAGGAATGGGTCGAGGTGATGACCGAGAACAGCCCCGCCGGTACGCCCGCGCGTTCGGCCAGCACCGCCAGCGCCAGCGCCGACAGCGGCGTTTCGGCCGCAGGGCGCGCGACGAAACCGCAGCCCGCCGCCAGCGCCGGGGCGACCTTGCGCGCGATCATCGCGTTGGGGAAGTTCCAGGGCGTGATCGAGGCCGCGACCCCGATCGGCTGTTTCAGCACATGGATGCGCTTGTCGCGCTGATGGCCGGGGATGATGTCGCCATAGGTGCGCTTGGCTTCCTCGCCGTAGAATTCGATGTAGCTGGCGCCATAGGCGATCTCGCCCTTGGCCTCGGCAAGCGGCTTGCCCATCTCGGCGGTCAGGATAGTGGCCAGGTCGTCCTGGTTGGCCATGCACAGGTCGAACCAGCGCCGCAGTATCTGGGCGCGTTCCTTGGCGGTGCGGCCAGCCCATTCGCGATGCGCGGCATGGGCGGCCTTGATCGCGCGGGCGGTTTCCGCCCGGCCAAGGTTCGGCAGCTGGCAGATCACGTCGCCGCGCGCGGGGTTGGTGACGGGGAAGGTCGTGCCGTCGTCGGCGGCGATCCATTCGCCGGCGACATAGGCCTTGGTCGCCAGAAGCGACGGATCCTTCAAAAGCGATGCAAGATCGGTGACGGAATCGAGCATGGGTGGGCCCTCCTTATGCTTTGGGCGACAGGTGCCACGCGGGGCCGGGTATGTCCAGTTCCAAGCCTGCCTTGTGCCAGGATTTGATCAAACCTGGCCGCGTCTGGACCGAAGCGCCGGCATTTTCGAAATCTCCGGCCCGTAGCCTTTGAAAGCTCCGATGTGATTTCCTCGATGAACTCGCCCGCGCTCAGCCGTTCGCGTGCATCCGCTCGATATAGGCGCGCATCTCTTCGGCCTCATGGCGCGCCTCGCGCAGACCCTCCATCGCGGCCTTCAGCTCGGCCTCTGTCTGGTTGATCTGGTTCATGAGCTCGGCCTCGCGCTGTTCCAGATAGGCCAGCGCCTGGTCGCGCAATTCCTCGGCCTCGTGAAGGGATTGGGCGAGCCTGTCCATCTCGGCCATGTCGCCGCCCTTGACCCGGGTGAAGCGGTGCAGAAGCCAGTGCGTGAACCAGCCCATCGCGAAGGCGACAAGCAGGATGATGGCGGTGGCGATGACGAATTCCGTGCGGTTCATTGGTCTTCCCCGGCCTTCAGGTCGGCAGGCCGCGGCAAGGGTCGTATCGTCTTCTCCGCCGGAGCGACAGAGGGGCTGGTGTCATTCGAGAAATCCGGTCCTTCGCCGCCGGTCGCCGGTGCTGCGCCAGGCCCCGCCGTACCGGCCGGGGGCAACGCCGCGCCATTGGCGCCAACTGCGGTGCCTTCGGCCGGAGCTACACCCGCATCCTGCACCATGGCGGCATGGTCGCCCTTCAGCACGAATTCGATCCGCCGGTTGGCTTCTCGCCCCTCTTCGGTGGCGTTGTTGGCGATCGGGGTCGATTCGCCATACCCGACTGCCGTCATGCCCGAGATGTCCACCCGCCGGCCCTGAAGGGCCATCAGAACCGCCTCGGCCCGGGCCTGGCTGAGCGCCTTGTTCCCGCCTTCGGACCCCTGGCTGTCGGTATGACCTGCAATCTCCATCTGCATGGGCGGGCAGGCGGTCAGGATGGCGGCCAGTTCGTCCAGCACGGGTCGGGCACCGGCAGCCAGTTCGGCCGAGGCCGGAGTGAAGGTGATCTTCGTCCGCGCGATCACGGCATTCACGTCCGCCGCGCATTCTTCCGGCGTGGGAAGCGAGGCGACGGGATCCAGCGCCTTGTCGTAGCGGACATTCACCCTGAAGGTCTGGCCCTGGCCCAGCTTGCCCGACAGGATCTGGGTGATGCGGCCCCGCGTCTCCTGCGAGCCGGTGACGCCGGTCACTTCCACCGTGTCGGCCCGCACCAGAAGCGAGCCGTATTCGACCTCGGCCAGAGCCTCGAGGCCGGCCAGCACCCGAATCGGCCAGCCATCGGGCAGGGTTTCGTCCACGCGGGTGGCGGTGCGCACCTCGGCACCCTCGAAAGCGGCGCGGGCAAAGGCATCGACCGCCTGGCGCTGCAATTCGTCGGTCAGTCTTCCGCGCAGGTCCAGCTTGCCGGCCTCGGTCAGGACAGCAGTGAATTCGGCTGGTCCCTGGGTCGAGCTTTCCGCCTTTTCCAGTGTCGAGGTCAGCGAAAAGGCATCGGGCAGGCTGGTTTCCAGTTCGCCCACGACCTTGTCGAAGGTGGCCTGCGGCACGTCACTGCCGGCCAGAAGCGTCACGTCGGCATCGGAAAAGGTGATCGATCCCGATCCCAGTTCCTTGACCGCACGAATTGCCAGCACCACGGCTTCGGCCCAGCGCGGGGTCGGCGTGCCAAGGCCGATCCTGCAGTTCGGCGTGCCCGTGACGCCGGCGGCGGTGGCAGCGGCAAGGATCTGGCGCTGGGCCCGCTCGGTATCGGCCGAGCAGCTGTCGAAGCGTGCACCCTCGGTATCGACAACGAATCGCAAGGTGAAGGGCGTGATCACCGGACGGGGGGCCGATATGTCCAGAACCAGCCGCACGTCCTGCGGCGCGAGCGCCCGCAGTTCGTTTTCAAGTCGCCGCTTTTCGGCGGCACTGTCGGAAATTGCCGTGACCTCGACCCGGTCGGCCATGACCGAGACCTTCGACCGCGGCAGACGCTTCAGCGCCTCCAGCCCGAATGCCAGTGCCGTCCCCCAGGTCTCGGGCGCCGGGTAATCGGCCAGTTCCAGCATGTTGGTCGGCTCGATTCCCGGTGTGAGCTGCCCCGCCGCTTCGGCAAGCTCGGCTTCGGAAAGGCTGTTTTCGCCGGGGTTTTCGGGCATCAGGCCGAACAGCTGGATTCCGTCTTCGGTCCGCAACATCTGAACGGAAAAATCCGGTGCCTTGATCGCGGCTGTCGGTGCGACCTCCAGCCCGTCGCGGATGCGCGAATTGTCCACCAGGGTGCCGACCATGTTCACGGCGCGGAAGCGGGCCGCCTCGTTCGGGGCGGTGCCGGTCAGGTGGACCTGGAGCCCGTCTGTGGTGACCGTGATCCAGTCGAGTTTCTGTTCTGCCAGCCGGGCGCTCACTACCTTTGCGGTACGTGTCTCGATCACCAGGGCGGTTGCATAGGCGACGCCGACCATGACGGTCGCTGCCAGAAGGAAGGCAAGCAGTGCAAGCGTGGTTGCGGAAAACTGGCGAAGAAACTGGGGCAAGGCGGGTTCCGGTCGACTCAGGGCAGGGCATTCGCCCAAGGGTTCCTAGGCCTTCGCCGCCCGGGGTTCAACCAAGCCAGGCCGCGGCGGCAAGAAACGGCACAGGGATCAGGCCCGCGTCCCGGTTCGAACGGAAGACTGCAAGGCACGAGGCCGGGTCGTCCAGGTCGAGCGTCCGCATCTGCCACTGGAGGTGCCACCCCATCGCCCAGACACCCCCCAGCGCCACGACCAGCGCCAGCACCCGGCCCTGATCCACATGGGCCAGGATGACGGCGGCGGCGAACAGCAGCAAGGTCAGAACAAGGAAGGCGCGAAGCCAGAGGCGGCTGCGGTCGCCGAACAGCCGTGCGGTCGACTTCACCCCGATCAATGCGTCGTCCTCGCGGTCCTGGTGGGCGTAGATCGTGTCGTAATACAATGTCCAGGCAATCCCGGCGGCATAAAGCAGCATGGCAGCCGGCGGCACGGTTCCCGCATGGGCAGCCCAGGCCAGCAGCGCGCCCCAGTTGAACGCTAGCCCCAGAAAGACCTGCGGCCACCAGGTGAAGCGCTTGGCGAAGGGATAGATCGCCACCAGCGCCAGGCTCGCCACACCCAGCCCCACGGCCAGCCAGTTGTAGGTGAACAGGATCACCGCAGCCAGTGCCGCCTGCACCACCATCCAGATCAGCGCTGCCCGCACCGTGACCTGGCCCGAGGGGATCGGTCGGCTGCGCGTGCGCGTCACTGCGGCGTCGAACTCGCGGTCGGTGATGTCGTTCCAGGTGCAGCCCGCACCGCGCATCAGGAAGGCCCCCACCGCGCAGGAGACGACCAGCCAGAGATCCCAGGCCCTGAAGCCCGAGACACCCCCGGCCAGAGCGATGGCCCAGAGGCAGGGAATCAGCAGAAGCCAGGTGCCCACTGGCCGGTCGGCGCGGGAAAGGCGCAGGTAGGGCCGGGTCGCTGTCGGGGCCAGACGGTCCACCCAGTTGTCCTTCGGCGCGTCTGCCACCCGCCCGGCGGGTTCGGCCTCTGGCATTTGCGGCGGAGGGGTCATAGGTTCGCGCTCATGTCGGATGTCAGGCTTCATGTAGACCAGCCGCTGGGACCGGGGCAAGCCGTGGCCCTCAGCCCGGACCAGGCGCATTACCTGGTGGGCGTGATGCGGCTGGGTATGGGCGCGCCGGTCGTGCTGTTCAACGGGCGCGACGGCGAATGGCGCGCGGTGCTGACCGCGGCAGGGAAACGGGGGGCAACTGCCACCTGCGAGGCCATGACCCGCCCCCTGGTGCTGCCGCCCGACCTGTGGCTTCTGTTCGCGCCGATCAAGAAGGCGCGGACCGATTTCATCGTGGAAAAGGCCGTTGAACTGGGTGTGCGTCGCATCCTGCCGGTGCAGACCCGGCACACCAATTCCGAACGTGTCCGGCAGGACCGCCTGCAGGCCCATGCCGTCGAGGCGGCAGAACAATGCGGCGCGACCTATGTGCCCGAGGTGGCGGATCTGACCACCCTTGACCGGGTGCTGGCCGCGTGGCCGGAAGGACGCCGGCTTTACTGGTGTGACGAGACGGCGGCAGGCCGTCCTGCGCTACTTGCACCGGCGGCAGGCCCCGCCGCTATCCTGATCGGGCCGGAAGGGGGATTTTCTGGCGACGAGGCAGCGAAGCTGCGCGCGCGACCGGACGTGGTGCCCCTGTCGCTTGGCCCGCGCATCCTGCGTGCCGATACCGCTGCCGTGGCCGCCATCACCCTGTGGCAGGCGGCCTGCGGAGACTGGCGGTGAGCTTCATCCGCCCCGAACTGCGTTCGGCGCTGGGACGGTGGCGCGAGGTGATCGCCGCCGGGGCGGTGGTCCTGCTTGGCGGCTGGATCGCCGCGCAGGGTGGCTTCTTCCTGTTGCCGATCGGCGGCGCGATCCTGCTTTTCGGCCTGGGCTGGGCGCTTTACGCTTTTCGCCGCCTGCGCTTTCGGCAAGAGGGCGAGGCACCGGGCATCGTGCGCGTGACCGAGGCGCAGATCGCCTACATGGGGCCGCGCGTCGGCGGCTTTGTCGGCCTTCCCGACCTGGCCGAACTGCGGCTGCTGACCCTGCGCGGCCGCCGGGTCTGGAGGCTGCGGCAGGGGGATGGACAGACGCTTTTCATCCCCGTCGAGGCCGAGGGTGCCGAGGCGCTGTTCGATGCTTTCGCGGCCCTGCCCGGCATGGATACGGCGGCCCTTGTGGCAGCCCTGGGGACCACGGCGACATCGGACGGCAGGAACCTGGCGCTGGATGGTGCCGACCGGCTGATCTGGGCGCGCAGGGGCAGCGGTGTCGTGGTCCACGAGGCAGGCAGGGGATCTTACCCCTCTTGACTTGGCCCTCTGCCCTTGACACCTCTTGGCGCCCGGCACCTTGTGCCGGAGAAGACCCGCCAGCCCGGAGCTTGCACCATGTCCATTCCCCAGTCCGGCGGCGGACCCATCGAAAGCTTCGACCAGCTTGCCGCCTACATGGAGGCCGGCTGCAAGCCGAAGGACCAGTGGCGCATCGGCGCCGAGCATGAGAAGTTCGGCTGGCTTACCGATACCCGCGCGCCACTTCCCTATGCCGGGCCGCGCTCGATTTCGGCGATCTTCGATGGTCTCGTTGCCCGCTATGGCTGGCAGCCGGTACGCGAGGGCGAAAACGTCATCGGCCTGGCCCGGAATGGCGCCAACATCAGCCTCGAACCCGGCGGACAGTTCGAACTTTCGGGGGCACCCTTAGCCTCGACCATCGAGGTAGCCGCTGAATTGCAGACCCATCTGGACGAGGTCCGCTCGATCGCCGAGCCGATGGGCGTGCGCTTCATGGGGATCGGTGCACCGCCCGAGTGGACGCATGATCAGATGCCGGTGATGCCCAAGGGGCGTTACCGGCTGATGACCGACTACATGGGCCGGGTCGGCACCCATGGCACGCAGATGATGTATCGCACGGCAACCGTGCAGGTGAATCTGGACTATGCCTCCGAAGCGGACATGGTGCAGAAACTGCGGGTGGCGCTGGCGCTGCAACCGGTGGCGACGGCGCTTTTCGCTTCCTCTCCCTTCTTCGAGGGCCGGCCGAACGGTCACCGCAGCTGGCGCAGCCGCATCTGGCGGGGGCTGGATGACAGCCGGACGGGGATGCTGCCCTTCGCCTTCGAAGAAGGCATGGGCTTTCAGCGCTATGTGGACTGGGTGCTGGATGTGCCGATGTATTTCGTCTATCGCGACGGGAAATACATCGACGCGCTGGGCCAGTCGTTCCGCGATTTCCTGAAGGGCGAATTGCCCGCGCTGCCGGGGGAAAGACCCACACTTTCCGATTGGGCCGATCACATGACCACGGTCTTCCCCGAAGCCCGGGTCAAGAAGTATATCGAGATGCGCGGGGCCGATTGCGGGGATCAGGCGCACATCGTGGCCTTGCCTGCCTTCTGGGTCGGGCTGATGTATGACCAGACCGCGCTAGATGCCGCCTGGGATCTGGTGAAGGGCTTCGATGCCCAGACGCGCGAGGGGCTGCGGGTCGCTGCCTCGGAGCGGGCTCTGGCGGGCGAGGCCGGTGGCGTCAAACTGATGGACTTGGCCAGCGCCGCCCTGGGGCTTAGCCATGCGGGCCTTGCGGCCCGCGGGCTGGGTGAAGAGGCGCAGCTTGCACCGCTGGTCGAAAGCCTGAAGACAGGAAAGGTGCAGGCCGACCGCTGGCTGGAGCTATACGAGGGCGAGTGGGGCCACAGCCTTGTGCCGCTTTACGAGGCAGCCTCGCTTTAGCCTGGGGGCGCCAGGGGCCACTTATCCCTTCCTTGCGGTCGGTCTTCGCCGGACGCTCGCGGGCGGCCGCACGAAAGCGAAGAGCCGCGGGTCAGGCCCCGGTGTCGGCAGCTTTCTTCCGGCCGATCTTCGGTTCTGTGCCGGCCTTGATCCGCTTCAGGTTCTCTGCATGGCGCAAATAGACCAGGACGGTCAGGAAGAAGACAAGGATCAGCATCCGCCCTTCGTTGAACCAGAACAGCCATAGCGAGGCACTGGCGGCCGAGACCAGCGCGCCGATCGATGAGATGCGCGTGACCAGCGCTGCCACCAGCCAGGTGCCGCAGACGGCAAGGCCCACAGGCCAGGCGAGTGCCAGAAGGATGCCCAGGAAGGTTGCCACTCCCTTGCCGCCCCGGAAGCCCAGCCAGACTGGAAACAGGTGGCCCAGAAAGGCCGCAAGGCCCGCCAGCTGCGCCGCATCCTCGCCAAGGGCGGCGCGTGCGATCACGACGGCGATCCCGCCCTTGGCCGCATCCAGCACCAGCGTCGCCAGCGCAGCGCCCTTGTGCCCCGTGCGCAGCACGTTGGTCGCGCCGATGTTTCCCGAACCGATCTTCCTCAGGTCTCCCAGACCCATTGCCCGCGTGATGACGATGCCGAACGGCACCGAGCCCAGCAGATAGGCAAGCAGCGCAGTCACAAGCAGAAGCGTGAGCGAGGTGGTGATGTCGGGCATGGATCAGTCGTCCGCGGCGAAGACCTGCGTCCCGGCGACCCAGGTTGCCAGCACCTTACCCTCCATCCGGGCGCCGTCAAACGGGGTGTTCTTCGATTTGGACCGCAGCTTGAAGCGGTCCAGCAGGAAGGGCGCGTCGGGATCGAACAGGATCAGGTCGGCCGGCGCGCCGGGGGCCAGGCGTCCCTGCGGCAGACCCAGGCGCCGGGCCGGGTTCAGGGCCATGGCGCGGAAAAGTGCCGGCAGGGTAAGATGTCCGGCGTGGTAAAGCCGCATCGCGGCGGGCAGGAAGGTTTCCAGCGCGACCGCACCGGGGGCGGCTTCCTCGAAGGGCAGGCGTTTCGACTCCTCGTCAGCGGGGGTGTGCATCGAACTGATCACGTCGATCTGCCCCTCGGCCACGGCAGTTACCATTGCCAGCCGGTCCGCTTCCGACCGCAGTGGCGGGGTCAGCTTGAAGAAGGTGCGGTAGTCACCCACGTCGAATTCGTTCAGCGTCAGATGGTGGATCGACGTGCCGGCGGTCACGTTCAGCCCGGCGGCGCGGGCGCGGGCAAGCGCGGGCAGCGATTTCGCCGTTGTGATCTGGTCGGCGTGGTAGGCGACACCCGTCATCTCGACCAGGGCGAGGTCGCGTTCCAGCCCCATGCGTTCGGCCATGGGTGACACGGCGGGAATGCCGCGCAGGCTGGCGAACTTGCCCGAGGTCGCCGATGCGCCTGCCGACAGCGACGGATCCTGCGGGTGCCCCACGACCAGCGCGCCCAGCGATCGCGCATAGGCCATGGCGCGAGTCAGGGCCTTGGCATTGGTCGAGACGCGGAAGACATCGGTGAAGGCGATGGCGCCCGCGTCGCGCAGGAAACCGATCTCCACCATCTCGTGCCCGTCGCGGCCCTTGGTCAGCGCGGCCATGTGGCGGATGCGCACCGGCGCTTCGGCTGCCCGGCGGGTCACGAATTCAAGCGTCTCGGGCGTGTCGATGGCCGGGATCGTGTCGGGACGCGCGATGATCGTGGTCACGCCCCCCGCCGCCGCAGCAAGCCCCGCCGAGCGGAAGCTTTCGCGGTGCCGTTCGCCGGGCTCGCCAATCTTTACCCCCAGATCAACGATGCCGGGGGCAAGGCACTTGCCGGCGCAATCGATGACCGTGGCCCCTTTCGGTGCAGTTCCGTCGCGGGCAAGGATCGCGCCTCCCTTCACGGTCAGGCTGCCGGGTGCGTCGGTTCCGGCCTCGGGGTCGATCAGGCGGGCATGGGCGAAGTGCAGCGTCGTCATGGGTTGGTCACCTTCCGCGGCTCGCGGCCGCACCGATCCGCGCGGCGACCGCTGCGGCATCGGACTGATACTTGATCAGATGCTTGTCGCCCGAAAGCATCACGAGCTGCACCGCGCCAAGAAAGGGGCGGGCCGTCCGGATCTGCTTCAGCGGGATCGCCCGGCCTCCGGGGCCGAGCAGGCGACGGTCCGTCAGGCGCCAGGTCTCGCCCAGGGCTTCCGAGGCCAGATAGGCCGCCCTTGCACCGATCGCGATGGCTGCCCCAAGGGGCCCAGCGACGGGGTAGGGATTGCCCTGCCACATGAGGATCACCCCCGCCACGGCGCCAAGAACCACCGCCATGACCAGATGTCCCTGCCAGTAGGCACGCCGGTCGGCCCGGAACTCTGCCACCACGGTCTCGCCGTCCAGCAGGGGTGTGGCATGGCCCATGATGCTGTCGGGTTCGATGCGGGACATGCTCAGGCAATCCAGATGATGAGGGCGGTGAAGAGCGCAAGAAAGACAAGGACGGCCGCAGCCACCATGCCGCCCTGACGCAGTTCCTGCCTTGTCGGCTTGCGCTCGGGATCCGGGGTCACGTCGCGCCCCGTTTCTGCTGGTTGTCGCATCTCTTGCGCCCTTCGCTGCAGGGCGGAAGGGAAACGGACCTCGGAAAGGCGGGCCAACGGGTCACGCCATCATCCCCACGATCTTCCGCCCGCGTTCGGCCCTGAGATTCCGCGCCAGAAGGTCCATGCAGGCCATGCGCACGGCGACACCCATTTCCACCTGGTCCTGGATAACCGACCGGTTGATGTCATCGGCAAGTTCGCCGTCGATTTCCACCCCGCGGTTCATCGGACCGGGGTGCATGACGATGGCATCGGGCGCGGCATGGGACAGTTTTTCCGCGTCAAGCCCGTAGCGGTGGTAGTATTCGCGTTCGGACGGGATGAAGCCGCCGTCCATCCGTTCCTTCTGCAGCCGCAGCATCATCACGACATCGGCGCCCTTCAGGCCTTCGCGCATGTCGTCGAACAGCTCGCAGCCGAAATCCTCGACGCCGGACGGCATCAGGGTTGGCGGCGCGATCAGGCGCAGACGGTTTTCCATCTTTCCCAGCAGGATCAGGTTCGACCGTGCCACCCGCGAATGCGCGATGTCGCCGCAGATCGCCACGGTCAGGCGTTGCAGCCGCCCCTTCGCCCGGCGGATGGTCAGCGCATCCAGAAGTGCCTGGGTGGGATGTTCGTGCCGCCCGTCGCCCGCGTTCAGCACCGCACAATCCACCTTCTGCGCCAGAAGGTTGACAGCCCCGCTTGCCCCGTGACGCACCACCAGCAGGTCCGGGTGCATCGCGTTCAGCGTCATCGCGGTGTCGATCAGCGTCTCGCCCTTCTTCACGCTGGAATTGGCGACCGACATGTTCATCACATCCGCCCCCAGCCGTTTTCCGGCCAGTTCGAAGCTGGATTGCGTGCGGGTCGAGGCTTCGAAGAAGAGGTTGATCTGCGTCATTCCCGCCAGCACGTCGGATTGCTTCACCGTGCGGCGGTTCAGATCGACGTAACGTTCGGCCAGATCGAGGACCGTGGTGATCTCCAGCGGTGAAAGCTGTTCGATCCCCAGAAGGTGGCGGGCGCGGAAGGCCATGGGCAAGTCCCTGCAGATTTGACCCTCTATCGCAAACCGGTGGGGCGGGGGCAAGCGCAAGGCGGCGTGGATCGCTCTGGCACCGGATCGGCCCAGGGCCTAGTCTCGGGCCATGGGAATCGCCGCAGACATCGCCGGGGACTGGCACGCCGCCCTTGCCGCGCTGGCATGGCAGGTCGAGGCCGGTGCCGACGAGGTGATCGGCGACGGCCCGCTGAACCGCTATGAGCTTGCAGCCGAGGGAAGGAAACCTTCCGTCCCTGCACCCGCAGCACCTGCGTTGCCCGAGCCGGTTGCCGCGGCCGATCCGGTCCAGGTGGCGCAGGCGGCGGCGGCGCGGGCCCGGACACTGGAGGAGTTGCGATCGGCCATCCTGGCCTATGACCATTGCGATCTGAAGAAGGGGGCGCGGAACACGGTCTTTGCCGACGGCAACCCAGCGGCGCGTGTCCTTATCCTGGGCGAGGCGCCGGGCGCGGACGAGGACCGCGAGGGGCGGCCCTTCGTGGGGCGCGCCGGGCAGCTTCTGGACCGGATGTTCGCGGCGATCGGTCTTTCCCGCACCAGCACCGATCCGCAATCGGCGCTTTACATCACGAATGTCATGCCCTGGCGCCCGCCGGCAAACCGCGACCCCGAACCTGCGGAAATCGCCATGATGCGGCCCTTTGTCGAGCGCCACATAGCCCTGGTCGATCCGGCGGTGATCGTGGTCATGGGCAATACGCCGCTGGATGCGCTGACCGGCAAGCGCGGCATCCTGCGGGCGCGGGGAAACTGGATGCAGGCCCTAGGCAGGCCACTGCTGCCGATGACCCACCCGGCCTATCTGCTACGCAATCCCTCTGCCAAGCGTGAGGCTTGGGCGGATCTTCTGTCCTTGCAGGAAAGGCTTCGCGGGTGATGCTGCCGGTCGAGCCGCTTGTGCTTCTTGCCTTCATCCCCGCCGCGCTGGCGCTGAACCTGACGCCGGGGGCCGACATGATGTTCTGCCTGGGCCAGGGGTTGAAGGCCGGGCGGCGGGCGGCGATGGCGGCGAATTTCGGCATTGCGCTGGGCGGCATGGTGCATGTGACGTTGGCGGCGCTGGGCCTGGGGGCTCTGGTTGCGGCACATCCGGCGGCCTTCGAGGCAATCCGATGGCTGGGGGTCGGCTATCTGGCGTGGCTGGCGGTTGGGGCGCTGCGGGCATCGCCCTTCGCGGGCGAGGTGGCGGTGGTGCACGCCCCGGCCGGGCGGGTGTTCCTTCAGGCGCTGGCGGTCAACCTGCTGAACCCGAAGGTGATCCTGTTCATTCTGGCCTTTCTGCCGCAGTTCGTGAACCCAGCGCGCCCGATGCTGCCGCAGTTCCTGATGCTGGGGGCGGTGTTCAGTCTGGGCGGACTGCTGGTCAACGGCGCGGTGGGCCTGTTTGCCGGGTCCATCGGCCAGCGGCTTGCCCGGTCGGCCGGTCTGGCGCGCTGGCTGTCCCGGATCAGCGCCACCATCTTCGGTGCGCTTGCCCTGCGGCTGGCGCTGATGCCAAGGAGCTAGAGATGAGCCGCATCGACGAAAGCCTGCCCTTCCACCCGGTCCGCATCGCGGTGCTGACCGTCAGCGACAGCCGGACGCCAGAGACGGACCGGTCGGGTGATGCCCTGGTCGAACGGCTGACCGCGGCGGGCCACATCCTGGCGGCCCGCGGCATCGTGGCGGACGACCGCGCGCTGATCGTGGAACGGCTGCGGGCCTGGATCGCGGACCCGCAGGTGGACGTGATCCTGACAACCGGCGGCACGGGGCTGACAGGGCGCGACGTGACAGTAGAGGCCCACCGCGAGGTTTACGAGAAGGAGATCGAGGCCTTCGGCACGGTATTCACCATTGTCAGCATGCAGAAGATCGGGACCAGCGCCGTGCAAAGCCGTGCGACAGGCGGCGTTGCGGGGGGCACCTACCTTTTCGCCCTGCCCGGCAGCCCCGGCGCCTGCCGCGACGCCTGGGACGAGATCCTGGCCTTCCAGCTGGACAGTCGGCACCGGCCCTGCAACTTTGTCGAGATCATGCCCCGGCTCGAGGAGCATCTCCGACGGAAATAGCCGTCTTCTGCGTAACATCTGCGTAGGTTGGACCTTCCGCACTGGCGGTTGGGGTCCGATGCGCTAGTCTTTGCGCGGCAAACACGGGGCAGGCATGCGATTTGTCGGACGAAGCCTTCTAGGTCTTCTGCTGCTGGCGGTGACGCTGGCGCTCTTGGGGCTGGCAGCGATCACGCTTGGCAATGCGGTCCGCCAAAGCCTTGCCCCCGGTGGCCCGGCCCGCCCCGCGCAGGAGCGGGTGGTGGCGGCGAATGTCCTGACCCTTGCCCCGTCTGAGATCGCCCCGAAGCTGGTCGCCTACGGCAGGGTCGAGGCGCGGCGGACGCTCGACATCCGCACCCGGCAGTCGGGAACGGTGGTCTGGGTGGCCGACAGCTTCCGAAACGGCGGCAGCGTGGAGGCGGGCGCACTTCTGGTCCGTCTGGACCCGGTGCCTGCCGAGGAGGCCCTGGCCCTGGCCCGGGCCAACCTGGCCGAGGCCGAGGCGTCGGCGGCCGAGGCCGAGGCGGCGGCAGGGCTTTTGATCGAGGATCTGGCTGCGGCCGAGGCGCAGCTTGCCCTGCGCCGTCAGGCACTGGCGCGGCAGGAAGAGATCGCTGCGCGTGGCGCAGGTTCGCCGCAGGCGGTCGAGACGGCAGAGCTGGCAGTGTCGGCGGCCGAACAGGCGGTGCTGTCGCGCAAGCAGGCGCTGGCTTCCGCGCGGGCGCGGGTCGATCAGACAGCTGTTGCCGTGACCCGGGCCCGGATCGCGCTGGGCGAGGCAGAGCGGGCCCTGGCAGAGACCGAGATTAACGCCGGGATCGGCGGCCTGGTGGACGGGGTAGGCCTTGTTCCCGGTGCCGTGGTGACTGCGAACGAGGTGCTGGGCCGGATCATCGACCCTGCGGCGCTCGACGTGGTGGTGCGCCTGTCCACGGCGCAGTTCGCGCTGCTGCTGGATCAGGCTGGCGCTCTGCGGCCGGCGGCCGCCGATGTGCGGCTGGAAGGGGCCCCGGGTCTGGAGGCGCTGACGGGCCGGCTTGACCGCGTGGGCCCGGCCGTTGGCGCAGGTCAGACCGGACGCCTTGTCTATATTGCGCTGGATGCCCTGCCGCGGGGGCGGGAACTGGTGAAGCCCGGGGATTTCGTCTCGGTTGCCATTTCCGAGCCGCCCCTGACCGATGTGGCGCAGGTGCCGGCAACGGCGGTCGGTCGTCAGGGCACGGTGCTGGCACTTGGACCCGAAGACCGCTTGCAGGAGGTCGCCGTCGAGGTGCTGCGGCGCCAGGGCGACGACGTCATCCTGAGGGTCGGGGCGCTGGCGGGCCGCGAGATCGTGGCCGAACGCTCGGCGCTTCTGGGCGAGGGCATCCGCATCCGTCCGATTCGCCCCCAGTCGTCGGATGCGATGGTTCCGCTGACCCCCGAACGCCGGGCCCAGCTGGTCGCCCTTGTCGAGGCTGACACAAGCCTCAGCCCCGAGGGACGCGCGCTTCTGCTGCAACAGTTGCAGGCCCCGGCGGTGCCTTTGCAGGTTGTTGACCGGCTGGAAGGCCGGGCGGACGGATGAGATGGACCTGATCGGCTATTTCACCCGCCACCGCACCATCGCCAACCTGCTTATGGTGCTGATGCTGGTCGCGGGCTTGGCTTCGGCCGTGACGATGCGGGCGCAGTATTTCCCGGACGTGGTGGTGAACGAGGTCAGCGTGACCGTTCCCTGGGACGGTGCAGGTGCCGAGGATGTGGACCGCGCCATCGTTCAGGTTCTGGAGCCCGCGCTGCAGACGCTGGACGGCGTGGCCTCAGTCAGGTCCCGGGCCAGCGAGGGGCGGGCGGTCGTCACGCTGGAGTTCGAGCCGAACTACAGCCTGACCCGCGCCGAGGAAGAGGTGCAATCCGCCGTCGACAGCGTCACGACCTTGCCGGACGGAGCAGACGAACCGATTGTCGCCTCGTCAGCCTGGCGCGACCGGGTGACGGATGTGCTGATCTCGGGCCCGGTCGGCGTCGATCAGCTTGCCCGCTTTGCCGACGAATTCACCGCACGGCTTTTCGCGGAGGGCATCACCCGGGCGACGATCTCGGGCCTTGCCGCGGCAGAGATCGTGGTCGAGGTCGCGTCGGCCACGCTCATGCAGCACGATCTGACCATGGCCGACATCGCCGCGGCGATCGGCGCGACCACCGCGCAGACCCCGGCTGGAGAGCTGGGCGAGGCCGCGCGGCTGCGTACGGGAACCGAGCGGCGCAGCGTGGCCGAGATTTCGGCCATCGTGCTGCGTTCGTCTGCCGACGGGGCAACGCTGACCGTCGGAGACGTGGCCTCGGTGCGAAGCAATGCCGCCAATTCGGGGCGTGCGGCCTTCGTGGGCGAGAACCCGGCCATGACGATCCGGGTGGACCGGGCCAGCGACGGCGATGCGATCCGCATGCAGGCCGTCGTTGCCGAGGTCGCCCAGGAGATGCAGCTTGGTCTGCCGCCGGGGGTCACGGTGGAACTGGTCCGAACCCGCGCCGAGCAGATCAGCGACCGGTTGCTGCTCTTGATCGACAACGGTCTGACCGGACTGGCGCTGGTACTGATACTTCTGTTTCTGTTCCTGAACGCGCGCATCGCCTTCTGGGTGGCAGCCGGCATCCCGGTGGCGATGATTGCGGCGCTGGCCGGCATGCATGTCATGGGGCTGACGTTGAACATGATCTCGCTGTTCGCGTTGATCATCATGCTGGGTATCGTCATCGATGATGCCATCGTGGTGGGCGAACATGCCGATTTCCGTGTGCGCAGACTGGGCGAGCCACCGGCGATGGCGGCCGAGAATGCCGCCCGCTGGATGGCGGCGCCGGTCATAGCCTCGTCCCTGACCACGATCATCGCCTTCCTTGGCCTTCTGGCCGTGGGCGGCCGCTTCGGCGAGATGATCATGGCGATTCCGATCACGGTCAGCATCGTCCTGATCGCCTCGCTGATCGAGTGCTTCCTGATCCTGCCGAACCACCTGAAGCATTCTCTGACGCACATCGGCCAGGACCGCTGGTATGACTGGCCCTCGCGCCAGGTGAACCGCGGCATGGCGTGGTTCGGGGTCCGGGTCGTGCGCCCTGCGACGCGCCTTGTCATTCTGGCGCGCTATCCGGTGCTGGCGGCGGCGATGCTGGCCCTGGCCGTGCAGGCAGCGCTGTTTCTGCGCGGCGAGGTGCAGTTCCGCTTTTTCGCCCCGCCGGAACAGGCCTCGGTCACCGGATCCTTCGCCATGCTGCCGGGCGCCACGCGCGACGATACGCTGGCGATGATGCGCGAATTGCAGCGCGCGGCGGATGCGGTCACCGCGCGGTTCGAGGCGGAATACGGGATGAACCCGGCAACCTTCGTGCTTGCCGAGGTGGGCGGTGCGATCGGTCGCAGCCTGGCCTCGGCCGAAACGAAGTCGCCTGACCTTCTGGGCTCGATCTCGATGGAGCTGATCAGCCCCGACCTGCGGCCCTATCCGACCTCGACCTTCCTGAATGCGCTTCAGGAGGAGGTTGTGCCGCATCCGCTGCTGGAGGAACTGAGCTTCCGCAACGCCTTCTTCGGCCCCGGCGGTGCCTCGCTGTCGGTTGATCTTTACGGAGGCGAAGCCGAGACGCTGAAGGCGGCGGCCGAGGCGCTAAAGGCCGCTCTTGCACCCTACCCAGAGGTTTCAGGGCTTGAGGACACGCTGGCCTACGACAAGGAAGAGCTGATCCTGACCCTGACCCCCCAGGGTGAAAGCCTGGGTCTGGATACCGCCGCGCTTGCCCGCCATCTGCGCAACAGTCTGGGCGGGATCGAGGCTGCAACCTTCCCCGAGGGGCCGCGTCAGGCTTCGATCCGGGTGGAACTGCCCGAAAGCGAACTGACGGCGGATTTCCTGGATCGCAACCTGATCCGCACCGGTCCGGGTGTCTATGTGCCGTTGGCCGATGTGGTCAGCGTCGAACGCCAGGCCGGGTTCTCGACCGTCCGGCGCGAGAACGGCCTGCGCACCGTCACGGTCTCGGGCAGCCTGGCCGAGGACGATCCGGCGCGCGCCACCGAGGTTCAACGCGCGCTGCGCGAGGAAATCCTGCCTCGCATCGCCGAGGACTACGGCCTGACCTGGGAGCTTTCGGGCCAGGCCCGCGACGAGCGCGCGTTTCTTAGCGGTGCGGCGCTCGGGCTGGTGCTGTGCCTTGTGGGCATCTACCTGACCTTGGCCTGGATTTTTGCGCACTGGACGCGGCCCCTGGTGGTGATGTCGGTCATCCCCTTCGGCCTGGTCGGCGCGATCTTCGGCCATTGGGTCTGGGGGATGCCTCTGTCGATGTTCTCGATCGTCGGGCTGATCGGGATGGCCGGGATCATCATCAATGATTCCATCGTGCTGATCAGCACCATCGACCAGTATGCCCGGACCCGCACCCTTCGCGCTGCAATCATTGACGGGGTGGCCGACCGCTTCCGCCCGGTTCTGCTGACCACGGCAACAACGGTGTTAGGTCTGATGCCGCTGCTGTACGAGCGCAGCTCGCAGGCCGAGTTCCTGAAGCCCACGGTCGTCACGCTGGTCTTCGGGCTGGGCTTCGGGATGATCCTGGTTCTTGTGGTGGTGCCCGCGCTGATGGCGGCGCAGGCCGATATTTCCCGCGCCTTCGCCGCCTTGCGCCGGGCGCTGCGGGCGGGTGGCCTCCGTCCCACCTTCGGCGTGGCCGCGGGGGTAATGGGGCTGTTGGCACTGGCCCTGCCGCTATGGGTCGCGCTGACCGGTGCGCTGCCGGGATGGCTGATCGCGCTTGCCCCCGGTCTTGCCCAGATGCCGGCCGGCCCTGTCGCGGTAGGCCTTTTCCTGGCGGCGGCGCTGCTGGTGTGGCTTGTCGCGGCGGGGCTGGCCCTGGCGCAGATGCGTGCGCCGGTTCAGGTCAGGGGGCGGGGCAGCCGCTGATCTCGACAGCCTTGCCGGCGGCAAGGATCGTCACGGTCACGCCGGACCGATCCAGCGCGAAAGGAGCGCCCTGCGGCGGAACCAGTTCCGTGACCGCCACAAGGTCGTGCCCCTGGCGGGTGGTGGTGGCCTCGGCCACCCAGACCTCGGGATCTGCCGTTTCGAAGGCCACCACCTCGGGCACGCCCGGATCGGGCAGGCGCAGCCGTGCCGTGAGGCGCAATCCGTCGGCAATCGGGTCGATGGTGCAGCCGACATGGGTCACGCCTGCCTCACCGGCGGTGGCTGCCCGGTTCGCCAGCGCTGCCGTGATCCCCGGGTCGGGCGCCCCCGGCGCAGTCAGATCGGACTGCAGCGCGAATGTTGCCGGCAGGCAGATCTTGTCGCAGACGCCTAGATCGACCTTGACCGCCAGGCTGACCGGCTGCGCCGGATCGATGGGCGTCACTTCGAGCGGCAGGATCAGCTGCTTGTGGTAGCCGATGGTCTGCATCCCGTTCAGTTCGAACACGCTAGGCGCGGGCCAGTGAATGCGTACCGACCGCACGTTCCGCGAACCCGACCAGTCGAATGCCGGCGGGATGCCTGCATCCCCCGGGCTGCGCCAGTAGGTCTTCCACCCCGGCGCCATGGACAGATCCAGCGCCGCCATGTGCCGTCCGCCCTCCATCTGCCAGCCGGTGCGCAGCCGGGCCGAAAGTACATCCTCCTGCGTCGTGGCAAGGGCGGGGGCGGTGGTCAGCGCCAGGACGAGGGCAAGGCAAAGTCGGGTCATGGCGCGAAGATAAGCGCTGGATCGGGGCATGGAAATCACTTTGCGGCGACAGGGCGTGAGCGTGGTTTCCCTGCATCGGGGGCTTGAGCCCCCGGCCCGCCGGGTCCATGTTGAGAACATGGGTGAACAAATGGACCTTGCGGGACAGATCCTGATTGCCATGCCGGGCATGGCCGACCCGCGCTTTGATCGCAGCGTGATCCTGATCTGTGCCCATTCGGCAGAGGGGTCGATGGGGCTGATCGTGAACAAGCCCCTGCAAGACCTGACATTTGCGGGCCTTCTCGAGCATCTGCAGATTCCCATGGCCCCGGATGGCCGTGACATCCGCGTGCACCTGGGCGGTCCGGTCGAGCGCGGGCGGGGGTTCGTCCTGCACACGCCCGACTGGGAGCCGGGCCCTGCGACGCTTTCGGTGCCGGGCGGCTATGGCATGACCGCAACGCTCGATATCCTGCAGGCACTGGCGCAGGGCCGGGGGCCGGGCAAGGCGCTTCTGGCGCTGGGCTATTCCGGCTGGGGACCGGGTCAGCTGGAGGCAGAGATCGCCCGGAACGACTGGCTGACCTGCCCCGCGGCGGAGGGGCTGGTCTTCGCGGCGGATGACGGGGCCAAGTGGTCGGCGGCGCTGCGGGGGATGGGGATTGATCCCTTGACCCTGAGTGCGGCGGCGGGGCGGGCCTGACGGGGGCCGCAAGGAACTCCGGTAAGCGGTTGGGAACGCTGGGTTAATCCGGGGGATTTCCGGGAGGTTAACGGTCTGCCATCCCTCTGGCATGTGTCGAGCATCTGTCCCGATGGTTTGCGGGCGGGTGGGGCTGGGGGGCGGGTGGGGCGTTAACCTTGGGAGGCGAATCGCGTCTGATTCGCCGGTGCGGTGCGCTGTAGCGCACCCTACGGCGACTTGCGACGCTTTGCCCGGGATCTGAGGGCTTCTTTCCCGGCTGTTGGCCAAAGCTGATCCAACCAGACGGCAGCCAAGATGAACGCCAGGAAAGCCAAAAAAACTGCCACGTGATTGAGTTGTTTCGGAAGGCTAACGATGCCCCAGCAGAGGCCGTGAACCGCAACCTTGCGAACAACTTGCCTGTCACGTTATGTCGCAAGCAGGAGTGAACGGATCGCAGGGCGTGCGACAGCACCCTACGATAGCGATGATGGTGTCGCCCTCACTCCCCATACGGAACCCAGACCGTCTTGACCTCCGTCGCCTGGGACAGGAACGCCCGGCCTTCGCCCTCTGCTCCCGTCCAGTTCCGCGCGCGGCCGTGGTTGACCCAGGTGCGTTTGAGGTTGCCGGCGGCCTCGCGCTCGATGAGGGCGGAGAGGGGGTGGGAGGAGAAGCTCCAGACCGCATCCACGTCAAGATGGCCGGCAAGCGTCCGCGCCAGATCCTCGGCCGGGCCGGTGACGATGTTCACCACCCCGCCCGGCACGTCCGAAGTGTCGAGCACCTGGTAGAAGTCGGTGGCCGACAGGGGGTGTTGGCCGGGGACGAGGACCACCGTGTTGCCCATCGCGATGGCGGGGGCCATGACCGAGACGAGGCCGAGGAGGGGGGCTTCGTCGGGGAGGAGGGCGCCGATCACGCCGACGGGTTCGTTCATCGCAAGGGCAATGCCGCGGATCGGCACCGACTTTGCCGCACCGTCGTATTTGTCGGCCCAGGCGGCATAGGTGAACAGGCGCTGGATGGAGGCATCCACCTCGGCCTCGCCGGGCCGGCCGGTCTGATCGCGCAGGCGGGCGGCGAATTCGGCGTGCCTTGCAGAGAGGTTCTCGGCAATGAAGTAAAGGACCTGGGCGCGGTTGTAGGCCGTTGTCTTCGCCCAGCCTTTCGCGGCGTGGGCGGCCTCGACCGCGTTCCTGATGTCCTTGCGGTTGCCGATGCCGACGTGGCCAAGGAGTTTGCCCCTGGGGCCGTAGACGGGCTGCGAGTAGCCGGAGTCCGGGCGGGCCTGTTTGCCGCCGATGTAGAGTTTCGCCGTGCGGTCGAGCGGATCGACCACGGGTTCCGCCGGTGCAGGAATTGGGGCGGCAGGCTTCAACGCGGCGGGTTTCCGGGCGGGTTTCAGATAGGCCATCAGCCCCTCCCACCCGCCTTCCCGGCCGAAGCCCGACTCGCGCACCCCGCCGAAACCTGCGGCCGCGTCGAAGAGGTTGGTGGCGTTGATCCAGACGACCCCGGCTTTAAGTTTGGGGGCCACGTCGAGGGCGAGATTGATGTTTTCCGTCCACACGGTGGCGGCAAGGCCGTAGCGGGTGTTGTTGGCCAGCGCCACGGCTTCCTCGGGCGTGCGGAAGGTCATCGAGACGAGGACGGGGCCGAAGATTTCCTCCTGCATCAGCGGCGAGGCGGTGCCGAGGCCGGTGATGAGGGTCGGCGGATAGAAGCAGCCCTGCGCAGGCAGGGGCGTGGCGGCGACGTAGTGCTCGCCCTCGGGGTTGTCGCGCACGAGTCGGGTGATGGTGTCGAGCTGCACCGGATCGACCACCGCGCCGATGTCGATGCACTTGTCGAGGGGATCGCCGATGCGCAGACCGTCCATACGGCGTTTCAGCTTGTCGTGGAAGCGGGGGGCGACGCCTTCCTGGACGAGGAGGCGGGAGCCCGCGCAGCAGACCTGGCCCTGGTTGAACCAGATGGCGTCCACGAGGCCCTCGACGGCCGAGTCGAGGTCGGCGTCGTCGAAGACGATATAGGGGGATTTGCCGCCGAGTTCGAGGGTGAGGGCCTTGCCGGTGCCGGCGGTGGCCTCGCGAATGCGTTTGCCGACAGAGGTGGAGCCGGTGAAGGCGATCTTGTCCACCGGGGCATCGACGAGGGCCGCGCCGGTGGTGCCGTCGCCGGTGACGATGTTGAGGACGCCCTTGGGCAGGCCCGCCTCGCGGCTGATCTCGGCGAAGAGGAGGGCGGTGAGGGGGGTGTATTCGGCGGGTTTGAGGACGATGGTGTTGCCGGCGGCGAGTGCGGGGGCGACCTTCCAGGCGAGCATCAGTAGCGGGAAGTTCCAGGGGATCACCGCGCCGCAGACGCCGAGGGGCCGCAGGTCGGGGTGTTCGGAGGGGAGGAGTTGGGCAAGACCGGCGTGGTAGGAGAAATGGCGGGCGACGAGGGGGATGTCGATGTCGCGGCTTTCGCGGATCGGCTTGCCGTTGTCGAGGGTTTCCAGCGTGGCGAAGAGGCGGGAGTGTTTCTGGACGAGGCGGGCGAGGGCGTAGAGGTATTCCGCGCGGCGGAAGGCGGGGAGGGCGGCCCATTTCGGCTGCGCCCGGCGGGCGGCGGCGACGGCTTTCGCCACGTCCTCGGCGGTGCCTTGGGTGACCTGGGCGAGGGGCTTGCCGGTGGCGGGGTTGTTGGTTGTGAAGGTCTCGCCCGGCACGGTGAAGGCGCCGTCGATGTAATGGCCGAACCGGCCCTCGTGGCCGGCGATCCAGGCCAGCGCCTCGGCGGCGGACTCGGGGGCGGGGCCGTAGGCCATGCTGTCGAAGATTTCCTTGATGGTCATGGGGTCCTCAGGATGGCTGGCAGCGCGCGCCCCACCCCATCCCTCCCCCACGTTGTGGGGAGGGAGGCGCGAGGTGTCGGGCGGCGTGCGGGGTGGGCATGTCAGCCCATCGCGTGGCGGTTGGCGGCGGAGTAGTGGCCGGTGAGGTGGTGTTCGAGCTGGCGCTCGATGTCGCCCAGAAGGCTGGAGGCCCCGAAGCGGAAGAGGTCGGGTTGCAGCCAGGGATGGCCGAGTTCGTCCTTCATCAGCGTGAGATAGACCAGCGCGTCCTTGGCCTTGGCGATCCCGCCCGCCGGCTTGTAGCCGACCTTGTAGCCGGTCCGCGCCTCGTAGTCGCGGATGGCCCGGATCATGGTCAGCGAGACGGGCAGGGTGGCGTTGACGGCCTCTTTCCCGGTCGAGGTCTTGATGAAATCGGCCCCGCCCATCATGCAGACGAGGCTCGCGCGGGCGACGTTGCGCAGCGTGCCGAGCTCTCCGGTGGCGAGGATGGCCTTGACATGGGCATCGCCGCAGGCCTCGCGCATGTCGCGCATCTCGTCGTAAAGCGCCTGCCAGTTCTGGGTCAGGACGTGCCGGCGTGAGATGACGATGTCGATTTCCCTCGCGCCCGCCTTCACGCTCTCGCCGATCTCGGCGATGCGCAAGCGGTAGGGCGAGAGGCCCGCCGGAAAGCCGGTCGAGACGGCGGCGACGGGGATGTTGGTGCCTTCCAGCGCGCGGACGGCGGTTTCCACCATCTCGTGATAGACGCAGACCGCGCCGACCGTCAGGCCGGGCATTCCCAGACGCTCCAGCATCCAGGGCGCCACCGGCTGGCGGGCCTTGGCGCAAAGGCGCTGGACGCGGCCGGCGGTGTCGTCGCCGGAAAGCGTAGTCAGGTCGATCAGGCTGATCGCCTTCAGAAGCCAGGCGGCCTGGTATTCCTTCTTCACCGAGCGCCGGCCGGGCAGCGTGGCGGCGCGGCGTTCGATGGCCGAGGTGTTGGCCTGGACCGAGGCCACCCAGTCGAGGTCGAGCGCCATGCCCGGATTGCGGGGATGGGTCACCTGGGGCAGGAGGCCGGTCGCCGTGGTGGAGAGGGTTGTCATCGTCTCTGGATCCATCGCAGTGCCCGCGGTGCCCCCCCACCCCATCCCTCCCCCACGGAGGGGGGAGGGAGGCGCAAGGCGGCGCAAAGGGCATTTTGCGGACGATGGCATGCGAAGCCCTTGAGTGGCAAGGGCCGGGCCGGTTGATTTCTGACCGGATGGTCAAAAAACTACGGGTCGGGGCGTTCCTGCCCCAGGGTCGCCCAGGGTTGGCCGGTGCCGCTGTCGGGGATGTCGGGGTCGGCCTCGCCGCGCAGGATCAGGGTCTTGGCGAGGAACAGGGCCGAGATCGGGGCGGTCAGCAGGAGAAAAAGGGTGATGAGCCATTCCTGGATGCTGATCGTGCCGCCCTGCGGCAGGTCGCCGATCGAGGAGGCGAGAAGCGCCGCGCCCACGCCGATCGTGGTGGCCTTGGTCGGTGCATGCAGGCGCTGCATCGGGCGGGGCAGGCGGATCAGGCCCCAGGAGCCGACCAGCGCGAAGAAGCCGCCGCCGACGAGGCCCGCGGCGATGACCAGTTCGATGGCGGTTTGCAGGAGCGGGGTCATTCGATGATGCTCCCCCGCAGGAGGAACTTGCAGTAGGCGACGGTGCCGAGGAAGCCGGTTAGCGCCAGAAGGACCGAGACCTCCAGATAAAGCCCGGTCCCGGCGCGGATCCCGTAGAGGACCACGAGGGCGAGGGCGTTGATCGCCATGGTGTCCAGCGTCACGATCCGGTCGGTCAGGGTGGGCGCGGTGAAGAGCCGCCAGATGTTCAGCACGAAGGCCAGCGCGATGCAGGCGAACATGAAGGTCAGGGCGTAACCGAGGATCATTCGAAAATCCTTTTCAGACGGGCCTCGTAGCGGGACTTGATCTGGTCTCGGACGGCGTCGGGGTCGGGGGCGTGCAGCGCATGCACCAGAAGTGCCCGGCCGCAGGCCGACATGTCCGAGGACAGCGTGCCGGGCGTCATGGTGATGGTGCCGGCAAGAAGGCTGATTGCCTCGGGCGATTTCAGGTCGAGCGGCACGGTCAGCCAGCGCGACTGCACCTTGTCGCGCGGTATGAAGAGGATGACATAGGCGACCTGAAAATTGGCTACGATGATGTCCCAGAAGACCAGAGCGGTATAGCCCAGCAGTCGCAAAGGATGCCGGACCCGTGCACGGTCAGGCCACCAGGCCGAGGTCATCAGCGGCAGGATCGTGGCCAGGATGATCGCCATCACCAGACTTCCCAGCTTCCACTGGTTCACCAGCATGAACCACAGTGCAATCAGCGTGAGCGACAGGTAGGGGTGCGGGAACAGGCGTTTCAGCATGGCTTAACCCCCTTGGCCCAGCCGCGCAGCGGCGATGTAGCCTTGCGGCGCATAGAGGTTGCCGGTCGTTTCGTCGAGCCAACCGGTGACGGGCCCGGCAAGCACGGTCAGCGCGGCCAGGCCCACCAGCAGCGTGATCGTAGCGGTGTAGGCCAGGCCTTCGGCGCGCGGCTCTTCCGGCTGTGCCTCAAGCGCGCTCGCCTTCCAGAAGAGGGTGGAGCCTGCGCGGGCATAGCCCAGGATCATCAGGAACGAGGAGACCAGCACCACTGTCCAGACCAGCGCCTCTTGTCCGCGGAAGGCGTCCAGGATCAGCAGCTTGCCGAGAAAGCCCGAAAGCGGCGGCATCCCGGCCATGGCAATCGCGGCGGCCATGAAAAGCGCCGAAATCAGGCCGGATTGCGCGATGGGGGGCGCGGTCTCGTTCAGCCGGGCATGAGTGCGTCGGCGGGTCACGAGGTCGGCTACCAGGAACATCGCTGCGGTCGCAAGCGTGGAATGCAGGATGTAGTAAAGCGCCGCGCTGGTCGTGGCCGGGGTGAAGGCACCGATGGCGGTGAAGGCTGTGCCCATCGAGGCGATGCCGCCGAAGGCCACGAGGCGCGGCAGCGTGGTTGCACCGAGAACCCCCACGGCGCCGACCACAAGGGTGACAAGGCCCGCCGGCAGGATCAGAGCGTGCAGCAGCATCCCGGTCGCGGGCAGGTCAGGCGGAAAGACCATCGCGCCGAAGCGCAGCGTGGCATAGGCGCCGACCTTGGTCATCACCGCGAACATGGCGGCGACGACCCCGGGCGCATTGGCATAGGTGCCTGGCAGCCAGAACTGCAAGGGCACCAGCGCGCCCTTGATCGCGAAGACGAGGATCAGAAGGACCGCCGTCACCCGCAGCAGGGCCGCGTCGCCTTCGGGCAGGCTGGGCAGCTTGGCAGCCAGGTCGGCGATGTTCAGCGTGCCTGTGACGCTGTAGGTCAGGGCCAGCGCAAACAGGAACAGCGACGAGCCGATAAGGTTGAAGGCGACATACTGGATGCCGGCCCGGGTGCGTTCGGACCCGCCGCCATGGATCATCAGCCCGTAGGAGGCAATGAGCAGGATCTCGAAGAAGACGAACAGGTTGAAGGCGTCGCCGGTCAGAAAGGCCCCGCCGATCCCCATCAGGAGGAACTGCAGGAGCGGATGGAAATGCGCGCCCTTCGCGTCCCAGCCCGAGCCGATGGCGTAAAGCACCACCGGCAGGGCCAGCGCGGCCAGCAGCATCACCATCATCGCGGAAAGCCTGTCAAGCACCAGCACGATCCCGAAGGGCGCGGGCCAGTCGCCCAGGAAATAGACCTGCGGCCCGTGGGTCGAGGCCGACCAGAGAAGCGCCAGTGCGATGGCGTTCAGAAGCACGATCGAGGTCACGCCCGCGACGCGCTTGAGCAGCAGGTCGTTGCGCATGGCTACGACCATCAGGCCGGCGATGAATGCGGGCAGGACGACTGGGGCGATGATCCAGTGACCCATCATGCCCGATCCTCCGCCGCTTCGTCGTTGCCTTCCGCCATGTTCACACGGTCATGGCCGGATTCGAGAAAACCGCCGATGGCCATGATCATGATGACGGCCGTCATCCCGAACGAGATGACGATGGCGGTCAGCACCAGCGCCTGCGGCAGGGGATCGGCATAGGTTTCGCCTGTGCCGATGATCGGTGCCCGGTTCTGCGTCAGCCGACCCGAGGTGAACAGGAAGATGTTCACCGCATAGCTCAGCATGGTCAGGCCCAGGATCACCGGAAAGGTGCGCAGGCGCAGCGTCAGGTACAGACCGACAGCCGTCAGCACTCCGATGGCGATTGCGACAAGGGCTTCCATCAGCGGGCCTCCCCGGGGTTTTCGATGTCATAGGCACGGGTGTTCACCACCTCGCCCGCGCGCAACGCCAGCCGCGACAGCGAAGCCAGCGCCAGCAGAACCGCACCCAGGACGCAGAGGAACACGCCAAGGTCGAAGATCGCTGCTGTGGCCAGTTCGAATTCCTCCAGCGGCCAGAGGTGGACATACTCGAAGCCCGAGGTCAGGAAGGGCAGTCCGAAAAGCCATGCCCCTGCACCCGAGAGCGTTGCGATCAGCACGCCCCAGCCGATCAGCACATGGTGATCGTAACGCTGGCGCGCATGGCTCCAGCCATAGCCCGACGCCATGTACTGCATCAGATAAGCGATGGCGAAGACAAGGCCCGAGACAAAACCGCCGCCTGGCATGTTGTGGCCACGCAGGTAGATGTAGACGCCGACCATCATCGCCATGGGCAGCAGGAGGCGGGTCGAGACGACCAGCATCATCGGATGGCGGTCGCCGGCCTCTCGTTCGGGGCGCATCAGGCCCAGGCGCCGGGTGACGGCTGGGCTGCGCAGCAGGTTTTCCGACAGCGCATAGATTGCCAGCGCCGCAATGCCCAGCACGATGATCTCTCCGAAGGTATCGTAGCCGCGGAAGTCCACGAGGATGGTGTTGACCACGTTGGTGCCGCCCGCGCCAGGTTTCGACTGGGCCAGATGGAAATGCGAGATCGGCTCGAACGCGGCGGTGCGTGTCATCATTTCCCAGGCAAGCCAGCCGATGCCGGTGCCCGCGATGCCCGCGATGCCGGCATCGAACAGACGCCGGGACGCTGGGCTTTCGACGGGCGTGGTCTTTGGCAGGAAGTTCAGTGCGAGCAGCATCAGAAGGATCGTCACCACCTCGACCGACAGCTGGGTCAGCGCCAGGTCCGGGGCCGACATCAGCACGAAGAACGGTGCGATCAGCAGACCCACGACCCCGACCAGGATCAGGGCCACCACCCGCTCGCGGTGCAGGAAGGGCACGGCGACGGCCGCCAGCAGCATCACGGCCCAGATCACTGCGACCAGTGGCGGAACGGGCATCAGATCGCGCGATCCGGGCAGGTGCATCCCGCCCGAGAACGCCAAGGCCGCAGCCCCGGCGATGGCCAGGACCGCAACGGCGATGGCGCGGGAGAGAGAACTGTTGTGCAGCGCATCGTTGCTTGCACGGGCGGTCGCGGCGAGTGACCCGATGATGCCGTCGAAGATGTGCTTCGCCTCGGGACGGGGGGCGGCGTCCCAGGTCGCCCGAAGTCGAGGATAGGCTCCAAGCATGGCAAGGCCACCACCGACGGCCGCGATCGACATCCACAATGCCACGGCTTCCAGCCCGTGCCAGTGATAGATCTTCACTGCGACAGCCTCGCCGGTGACGGCAGAGGCAGCCGCGTTCACAAGCCAGGCGACCGAGGCCATGGGAAAGAGGCCGATGACGACGACCAGCAGGGCCAGGGCAGCAGGCGCGCCCCAGAGGCCGGGGCCGGGGTCGTGGGGCTTGTGTGGATAGTCGCTGCGCACCGGGCCAAGGAAGCCGTGGGCGAGGAAGCGGAAGGAATAGGCGACCGAGAACAGTGCGCCGATCGTGGCCAGGACGCCCATCGCCCAGGGGGTGATCCAGGTGGTGTGGGCGGCTTCCTCAAGCATCAGTTCCTTGGAGAGGAACCCGTTCAGCGGCGGGATGCCGGCCATGGAGAGGCTCGCCAGCAGGGCGATGCCGAAGGTGATCGGCATCAGCGTGCGCAAGCCTCCGAGGCGCTTCAGGTCGCGGGTATGCGCCTCGTGATCCACGATCCCGGCCGTCATGAAGAGCGCGGCCTTGAAGGTGGCGTGATTGATGATGTGGAAGACGGCGACGGTCGCTGCGGCCTTCGTCCCGAAGCCGAGGAGCATGGTGATGAGGCCGAGGTGACTGACGGTCGAGAAGGCAAGGAGGGCCTTCAGGTCGTCCTTGAAGAAGGCGATCTTGGCGGCCATGACCATGGTGACAAGGCCCGCCGTCGAGACGATCCAGAACCATTCCGGCGTGCCGGCCAGCACCGGCCACATCCGCGCCATGAGGAACAGACCCGCCTTCACCATGGTCGCCGAGTGCAGATAGGCCGAGACCGGGGTCGGCGCGGCCATGGCATGGGGCAGCCAGAAGTGGAAGGGGAACTGCGCCGACTTGGTGAAGGCACCGAGAAGGATCAGGATCAGCGCGGGCAGATACCAGTCCGAGGCTTGGATCGCGTCCTTGTGCTGGAGGATCACCGTCAGATCATAGCTGCCCGCGATATTGCCGAGGATCAGCATGCCGGCGATCATCGCCAGCCCCCCGCCGCCGGTGACGGCCAGCGCCATCCGCGCACCCTGGCGGCCTTCGGGCAGGTGCTTCCAGTAGCCGATCAGCAGGAAGGAGGAGAGCGAGGTCAGCTCCCAGAAGATCAGCAGCAGCAGGATGTTGTCCGAGAGGACGATCCCCACCATCGCGCCCTGGAAGAGCATGAGATAGGTGTAGAATTGCCCCATCGGGTCGGACTTCGCCAGGTAGAAGCGGGCGTAGAGGATGATGAGAAGGCCGATCCCGAGGATCAGCCCGGCGAAAAGAAGGCCCAGCCCGTCCAGGAAGAATGTCGCGTTCAGGCCCAGTGCGGGCAGCCATTCGATGCGGGTCTGCACAACTTCGCCCGACAGGACGGCCGGGGCATGCAGGCCCAGCAGGACAAGCGCAAGCAGCGTGACCGATCCGGTCATGGCGGCGCAGGCGTCGCGGCCCGCGCGGATCATCAGGCCGGGCAGCAGCGCGCCCAGGAAGGGCAGGGCTGCGATCAGGGCTAGGGACATGCGGGGGCGTTCCTCGTCGTGGCTTGGCGTTCTGGTGCGCTGGTTGCGTCGCGGCGGGTTTCGGGCGATGTGGGCCTTTCGTCAAGGGTTTCAAGGCCTGAGGCCCCGGATTCGGTGGTTTTTCCGAAAGGGATGCCGTCCTTGGGGCATCGAGCCACTGCGGACAGCGCTGCCGCGTCCCGGCTTGGCACGGCGGGCGCGGGCGACGGGCGTGTTCGCCTCCGGCGGGAGTATTGGGCAAGAAGCAAGTCCATTGGGACTTGCTTGACCCCGAATCGGGCAGGATCGACGCGCGGTACAGGGAGGAGTCCCGATGACCGCAAGGAGCAAGTCGCGCCCCGCCCGGCGTGGGACACCATGCCCTGAATATCGCCGTCTCGTCGAGTGGGGCGCGCAACCTGGCCCCCTGACTTGCTGCTTGCCCAATACTCCCGCCGTAGGCGTCCTGCGGTCGGGCCCGGAACGGCGGCTGCACAGGGGATCGGGCAACCGACGGACTCAGGGACAAGCGGTCCTTGCCCGCTCAGGTGGCCGCAAAGGCCTCCGGCGACAGCCGCGCAATTTGGCTGCCGCCTGTGAAGTGGCACCTGCCGGGGTCAGGCGGCCTCGGTCACGCCTTCGGGCAGTTTTGCCCCGGTCATGAAGGCCACCGCATCCGACATCGTGTAATCCGATGGCCTGATGACGCAGAGCCTGCGGCCGAGGCGGTGGATGTGGATCCGGTCGGCGACCTCGAACACATGGGGCATGTTGTGGCTGATCAGGATGATCGGGATGCCGCGCGCGCGAACGTCGCGGATCAGGTCCAGCACCCGGCGGCTTTCCTTCACCCCCAGCGCTGCGGTCGGTTCGTCGAGGATCACCACCTTGGAGCCAAAGGCGGCGGCGCGGGCTACCGCCACCCCCTGGCGCTGCCCGCCCGACAGCGTCTCGACCGCCTGGTTGATGTTCTGGATCGTCATCAGTCCGAGTTCGTTCAGCTTCTGGCGCGCGAAGGCCTGCATCTTCGGCTTGTCGAGCTGGCGGAAGACCTTGCCCATGAACCCTGGCTTGCGGATCTCGCGCCCCATGAACATGTTGTCGGCGATCGAAAGCGCGGGTGACATCGCCAGCGTCTGGTAGACCGTTTCGATTCCCGCCTGCCGCGCCTCGATCGGGGTGCGGAAATGGACGGGCTGACCTTCGAGGCGGATTTCGCCTTCGTCCGGGATCACGGCGCCCGAGATCGCCTTGATCAGCGTCGATTTCCCTGCGCCGTTGTCGCCGATCACGGCGAGGATCTCGCCCGGCATCAGGTCGAAGTCGCAGTGGTCCAGCGCGGTAACCTTGCCGTAGCGCTTGACCAGGCCGCGTGCGGTCAGGATGGGTTCCATGGCTTTCTCCTTCCCCTCAGGCCGAAACCTTGCGGATCCACTGATCCACTGCGACGGCGCCGATGATCAGCATGCCGGTCAGCAGCACCTTCCACTGCGGGTCCGCGTTCATCATGTTCAGCCCCATCGACATGATGCCGACGATCAGCGTTCCGAACAGCACCCCCAGGATCGAGCCGCGCCCGCCGAAAAGCGAGATGCCGCCGATCACCGTTGCGGTGATGGCCTGAAGGTTGAAGTCCGTGACCACCGTCGAGGGCGAGATCGAGCCGTTGCGGCCTATGGAGACCCAGGCCGCAAGCCCGGCGATCACGCCGGCAAGGGTATAGACGGCGACCAGAACCTTCTTGGTGCTGATGCCGGCCAGTTCGGCGGCGTCGGGGTCATCGCCTACGGCATAGATGTGGCGGCCGAAGGCGGTATGGTTCAGCATGAACCACAGCCCGATGTACAGCAGGATCATTGCGATGACGCCCAGCGTCACCACCGCAGGGCCTACACGGAAGTTGATGGCAAAGACATGCAGCCACTGGGTTGCGGCGGTCACGTCGGCCTCGCGCATCGTGGCATTCTGGGAGTAGATCAGGCAGATCGCCATCACGATGTTCCAGGTGCCGAGCGTCACGATGAAGGGCGGCAGCTTCAGGCGCGAGACGAGCAGGCCGTTCACCAGTCCGCAGCCGGCCGCGACCAGGAATCCCGCAAGCAGCGCCACGCCTGCGGGCATGCCGTAGCTGACCACCATGTTGCCCATGATGACGAAGGAAAACACCATCACGACACCAATGGCGAGGTCGATGCCCGCAGTCAGCACCACCAGCGTCTGTGCCGCGGCCAGGATACCGACGACGGCCACCTGCTGCAGCACAAGCGTCAGGGTGTAGGCGCGGAAGAAGCGTTCACCAGCGAAGATGCCGAAAAAGGCGATCAGCGCCACCAGAACGATCAGGGGCACCAGCGCCGGATTCGAATGCAACACATGCTGCAACCGCGCCAGCGGTGACTTGCGTTCCTCGAAATGCGCCACGGTCTGATCGGCCTCTCTGGCGGCGCTTTCGAAATCCTGTGTCTGGCTCATGCCCTTTTCCCCTCCCCTAAGGCGTGAAACGATCCTGCCTCAACCTGTGTCTTGAAGAAAGGGCGGCACGTTGGCCGCCCTTTCCCGGTCCGCCGTCAGCGGCGGGCGATGCGTCGGGCGATGCTCAGCCCCAGCAGAGTTCGGTGCCCTTGGTCGTGTCGATCGAGGGAACGCCCTCCACCGGCTTGTCGGTCACCAGGGCCACGCCGGTGTCAAAGAAGGCCTTGCCGGGGGTCGGCTCCGGCTTGGTGCCGTCGGCGGCGAACTTGGCGATGGCTTCGACACCCAGCGCGGCCATCTGCAGCGGATACTGCTGCGAGGTGGCGCCGATCACGCCATCCTTCACCGCCGCCACGCCCGGGCAGCCGCCATCGACCGAGACGATCAGCACCTGGCCTTCCAGACCCACGGCCTTCAGCGCCTGATAGGCACCCACGGCGGCGGGTTCGTTGATGGTATGGACGACGTTGATGCCCGGATCCTTCTGAAGAAGGTTTTCCATCGCCTTGCGGCCGCCTTCCTCGTTGCCATTGGTCACGTCATGGCCGACGATGCGCGGGTCATCCTCGTCGCCGATGTCGTTGGGATCCTTCACATCGATGCCGAAGCCCATCATGAAGCCCTGGTTGCGCAGCACGTCCACGGTGGGTTCGGACGGGGTAAGGTTCAGGAAGGCGATGCGGGCGTCCTTCGCCTTGTCACCCAGCGTCGCGGCGGCCCAGGCGCCGATCAGGCGGCCGGCTTCGAGGTTGTCGGTGGCAAAGGTCGCATCCGCAGCGTCCGCCGGGTCAAGCGGCGTGTCCAGCGCGATGACCAGAAGCCCCGCCTCGCGCGCCTTGGCAAGCGGGCCGACGATGGCCTTGGTGTCGGAGGCGGCAATCAGGATGCCCTTGGCGCCATCGGCGATGCAGCTTTCGATGGCGGCAACCTGGCTGTCATGGTCACCGTCCACCTTGCCGGCATAGGCTTTCAGGGTGATGCCCAGTTCGGCCGCCTTCGCCTCTGCGCCTTCCTTCATCTTCACGAAGAACGGGTTGGTGTCGGTCTTGGTGATCAGGCAGGCCGAGGTCTCGGCCGAAGCGATGCCTGCCGACAGGGCAAGGGCACCGGCGCCCAGAAGGGCTTTGGTGATCGTTTTCATGTGGTTCCTCCCAAGGATCGGGGCCTTGCGCCCCTGCAGCGAACTTTCGCGCAGGCTGTTGCCTGTCCTGCGCCGCAGCCGAGGAAAGCCGATTCCCTTCCTTGCGTCAAGATAATTAAATCACTCTGAATTATTATTGACAGAGTGCCTTTTTCCTAAGCACTCTGCAAAGGGTCCGCCTTCGCTAGCAGAGCCTGTCCCTTGCGACTTCTTGTCGATCCCAGCGCCGATGCCCGCCCCGAGACCCGCCTGGGCCCCGAGGCCGCGGGGCCGCGCGGGTCGAACCAGTCGGGGATGCGGGCCTGGAACGAAAGGTTGGTCCTCAGCCTGGTGCGTCAGCACGGGGCACTTGCGAAATCCGACATCGCGCGGATGACCGGGCTTTCGGCGCAGACGATCGGCGTGATCATGCGCTCGCTGGAACAGGACGGGCTTCTTGTGCGCGGCGAGCCGATCCGGGGGCGGATCGGCCAGCCCTCGGTGCCGATGTCGCTGAATTCGGATGGAGCCTTCTTCCTGGGGCTGAAGATCGGGCGCCGCTCGGCTGATCTGGCGCTGGTCGATTTCCTTGGCCGGGTGCGGGGGGCACGGCGGCGCATCTACCGTTATCCCACGCCCGACGCGGTGCTTGCCTTTGTTGCCGAGGCCCTGCCGGCCCTGATTGCGACGCTGTCGGCCAACCGCCGCGACCGTGTGGGCGGGCTGGGCGTGGCGATGCCCTTCCAGCTCTGGTCCTGGGTGCAGGAGATCGGCGCCCCGCAATCCGAGATGGACGCCTGGCGCGAGCGCGATATCCAGGCTGAACTGGCGGCCCTGTCGGGCCTGCCGGTCTTTGTCCAGAATGACGCGACCGCGGCCTGCGGGGCGGAACTGGTGTTTGGAACCGGCGAAAAGTCCAAGGATTTCCTGTATTTCTACTTCGGCTACTTCATCGGCGGCGGGTTGGTGCTGAACGGCCAGCTTTTCACCGGCCAATTCGGAAATGCCGCGGGCGTGGGCCCGATGCCGGTTCCGGGCCCGGACGGCCGGATGCGGCGGCTGATGACCATGGCCTCGCTGTCGGTTCTGGCGCGGGCGATCGAGGCAGCGGGCGGCGATGCCGAACAGCTGTGGGAACGGCCCGACCACTGGGAGGTGCCGGAAGATGTGCTAGACCAGTGGATGACCAGCGCGGCCGAGGGGCTGGCGAGCGCGATCCTTAGCGCCGCCACGCTGCTGGAGATGCAGGCGGTGCTTATCGACGGCTGGATGCCCGTATCCGTCCGGGCCGAGGTGGTGCGGCGGACGGAAGCTGCCTTCTACCGCCTGGACCTGTCCGGGATCGAGCCACCCGTGATCCGGGAAGGCACGGTCGGGGCCGAAGCCAGGGCCCTGGGGGCTGCGGCGATCCCGCTGGCGCAGCGCTATCTGATCGATCAGAATGCTGCGGTGCGCGAGGCCTAGTAACTGGCCATCGTGGCAATTCATGCCCTTGCCGCGCGCCCGGAGAGAACACGTCGAATGCGCGGAACAAGCGGCCTCTCAGCCCTGCGGCGTCATCGCCTTCCGCTGTCGCGCGCGTTCCAGGCCCAGCTTGCGTTCGCGCCAGATGATGAGGATTCCGGCGGTCACGATCAGTGCCGCACCGCCCAGCATCGGCAGGGTGGGCACTTCGGCAAAGATGAAATACCCGATCGCCAGCGCGAACAGCATGGAGGCATAGTCGAAGGGGGCAACCAGCGAGGCGTCGGCCTCGCGGTAGCTTGAGGTAAGCAGGATCTGGCCCAATCCGCCCAGAAGCCCCGCGCCCACCAGCAGCGTGGCCTCAAGCGGGGTCGGCCAGACCCAGCCGAAGGGCAGGGTGACCAGCGACAGCGCGGTGGCGGTCAGCGAGAAGTAGAAGACGATGGCCGCCGTCGCCTCGGTCTGCACCAGTCGGCGCACGAAGACCTGTGCCAAAGCGGCAAAGACCGCACCGCCAAGCACCAGCATGGCCCCGAAGGCCTCGGCCATGCCGGCGGCATCGGGGGTCAGCGACAGGCGGGGTGCAAGCACGATCAGCACGCCCGTCATGCCCAGAACCACCGCCGAGATGCGGAAGGCCCGCACCTCCTCGCCCAGAAACATCGCGGCGAAGATCACGGTAAGAAGCGGCGCGGCATAGCCGATGGCGGTGACCTCGGGCAGCGGCAGGTAGCCAAGGCCCGCAAAGCCCAGGCCCATGGCCAGCGTGCCCACGATCCCGCGCCACAGGTGGCCCATCGGATTGGCCGTCTTCAACCCCGTGGCCAGTTCCCGCCGCCAGGCCAGCCATGCGACGATTACGGGGATCGCGAAGAGCGAGCGGAAGAACACCGACTGCCCGGCGGGAACATGCGGCGCAGTGGCCTTGATCATCGATGCCATGACGATGAAGACCAGGACAGAGGCGAGTTTCAGGGCAATTCCGCGCAACGGGCGCATGGGAAGGTCCGGGCAGGTCGCGGCATCTTTACGCCGCAGGCGGTTTCAGGTTCCCTGATCGGAAAGGAGAATGCCATGCCCAAAGCGCCGCTTTCCGACAGAATTGATCAGGGCCGGGGTGTCATGCCCGCCGATCTGGTGCTGAAGAGTGGTCGCGTCTTCGACCTGATCACCGGCGATCTTGTCGAAAGCGACGTGGCGATCTGCGGCGATACGATCGTTGGCGTCTTCGGCAGCTACAGCGGCCGACGCGAGATCGACGTGGCAGGCCGGGTGCTGGTCCCGGGCTTCATAGACACACATCTGCATGTCGAATCAAGCCTTGTGACACCGCACGAGTTCGACCGCTGCGTGACCCCGCGGGGCGTGACCACGGCGATCTGCGACCCGCACGAGATCGCCAATGTCTGCGGGGTGGAAGGCATCCGCTATTTCCTTGATTCGGCGGTGCAGCTGGTGATGGACCTGCGGGTTCAGCTATCTTCCTGCGTGCCCTCGACCCACATGGAGACAACCGGTGCGCGGCTTGCCGCGGCCGATCTGGTGCCGTTCATGGACCACCCCAAGGTGATCGGGTTGGCCGAGTTCATGAACTATCCGGGCGTTCTGATGAAGGATCCGGGGTGTCTGGAGAAGCTTCAGGCCTTCCAGGGCCGCCACATCGACGGACACGCCCCCCTGCTGCGCGGCCACGACCTGAACGGCTACATCGCCGCCGGAATCCGCACAGAGCACGAGGCGACCACCTGCGACGAAGGGCTGGAGAAGCTGCGCAAGGGGATGCGGGTGCTGATCCGCGAGGGGTCGGTCTCGAAGGATCTGCACGCGCTGGCCGGGCTGCTGACCGAACGCTTTTCGCCCTACATCGCCTTCTGCACCGACGACCGGAATCCGCTGGACATCGCCGAGCACGGGCATCTCGACCACATGATCCGTACTGCGATTGCGCTGGGGGCGCCGCCCCTCGCGGTCTATCGGGCTGCATCCCTTTCCGCAGCCGAGGGGTTCGGCCTGAAGGACCGTGGGTTGATCGCGCCCGGAAAGCGGGCGGACATCGCGGTGATCGACAGTCTGGAGGGCTGCCATGCCAGCCTGGTGCTGGCTGGGGGCGTCGTAGCCGACGATGCGGCCTTTGCCGCACGGGCAACGACAGCGCCCGTTGCCCGGCATTCGGTGAAGGCGCCCCCGGTCCGTCCAGAACACTTCCGCACCGGCGGCAACCGGGTCGAGACCCCAGTGATCGGCATCCTGCCCGGCAAGATCATTACCGAGCACCTGACCTTCGACATCGCCCCGCAAGACGGCGACAAGCAGCCCGACCTGGCCCGCGACCTGGTGAAGATCGCGGTGATCGAGAGGCACGGGGTCAACGGCAACCGGGCGACGGGGTTCGTCAGGGGTTTCGGCCTGAAACGGGGGGCGATCGGGTCCACCGTCTGCCACGACCATCACAACATCGCCGTGGTCGGGGTGGATCATGCCGACATGGCTCTGGCCGCGAACCGGCTGGGCGAGATCGAGGGCGGCTTTGTCGTGGTCGAGGCCGGGCGGGTTCTGGCCGAACTGCCCCTGCCAGTCGCGGGGCTGATGAGCCTTGGCAGTTTCGAGGAGGTGCGCGAGCAGCTGATCGCCCTGCGCGCGGCGGCGCGGTCGCTAGGGGTCACGCTGGACGAGCCTTTCCTGCAACTGGCCTTCCTGGCCCTGCCAGTGATCCCGCATCTGAAGATCACGGACAAGGGGATGGTGGATGTGGACCGGTTCGAGGTGATGCCCTGATCCGTTGCATCTGAAGCTGGTTCCCTGTTCGGCACCCGGGATCGGATTGACCCGATGTGGTGGTCTATGCCCGGTCCGCGCGAACGCCAGCCCATGCGGGGCCGTGCCGCGGGCACCACGGGCCTGGCCGATCCGTAGCAAAGCGGGGCGAGAAACGACCTTGCCCGGCTCGGCCCTGTTGCGGGAATTTCTGGCCGACCCCCTTGGAACGTGCCGCCGCCGACGGGTCAACGTGGCCTGGTCCGGCCAGGCGCGCAGTAGCGGCCATGCCGCACCCCCTGCGAATGTGGTGTCGCAAGTTGCCTGACGGCTGGCCGATGGCTGTGTCACCCATTCCGGGCCGCCTGGAACCCGCCATCACCAAAAAATGTCGGCGCGGGCAGGAAAACGGTTGCCCGACAACGGGATCAATTTAGCATTAACGCAACTTTTACTTCGGGAAAGGAATTGTCCGTATGTGCATGGCGTGTTGCGAAGCGATCGAAACCGGGGCTGCGTCGATCAATCCCTGTCTTTGCGGCGCGCCCGAGACACAGGCGGCCATGCACCGGATCGAGGCGGATATTTCCCGCCGTCAGTTCCTTGGCGGAAGCGCCGCCGTGATCGGCATGTTTGCGGGCTTCGGCCTTGCCCCGCGCGAGGTGCGGGCGCAGACGCCGGGGCGCCCGACGGTGCTGACTAATCTGCGTTTTTTCGATGGTTCCACATTGTCCATGCAGACCGGTCGCGACATCGTGATCGAAGGCGGCCGAATTACCGGCCTTCCTGCGGCAGGCACCGGCCCTGCGGACGCCGATGTGATAGACTGCGGCGGCCGGTCGGTGACGCCGGGCCTGATCGACTGCCACTGGCACGCCACGCTGGTCAGTGTCAGCCAGATAGCGGCACTGACCCAGGACATCGCCTTCGTTCATCTTGTCGCCGGGCAAGAGGCGGGCGCGACCCTGGCGCGCGGCTTCACGACCGTGCGTGACACGGGCGGTCCGGTCTTCGGGCTGAAACTGGCCATCGACAGCGGCGTTGTGACCGGCCCGCGCATCTTTCCGTCGGGTGCGATGATCTCCCAGACCTCCGGGCATGGTGATTTCCGGCTTCTGAATACCCTGCCCCGGATGCCGGGCGATGCGCCGGACTACACCGAAAGGACCGGGGTTGCCGCCATCGCCGATGGTGCGGACGAGGTTCTGCGCCGCACCCGCGAGCAACTGATGAAGGGGGCCAGCCAGATCAAGATCATGGCGGGTGGCGGGGTGACATCGATTTACGATCCTCTCGACACCGCCCAATTCCTTCAGGAGGAAATGGAGGCCGCCGTGCGCGCCGCTGCCGATTGGGGCACCTATGCCTGCGCGCATGTCTACACGCCCGAAGGCATCCAGCGATCGCTGCGGGCCGGGGTCAAATCGATCGAGCATGGCCAGTTGGCGGACCTCGAGTCGGTGCGGATGATGCGCGAGGAAGGGGCATGGTGGTCGATCCAGCCGTTCCTTCAGGACGAGGATTCGAACCCTCGCAGCAACCCCGTCCAGCAGCAGAAGGCCGAGGAGGTTGCGAAGGGTACGGTGCGGGCGTTCGAGATGGGGCGGTCCGAAGGTGTCAACATGGCCTTCGGAACCGATATCCTGATGAACCCCGGCGCTTCGCAAAGCCAGGGGCGCCAGCTTGCCAAGCTGGCGCGCTTCATGTCTCCCCTGGAGGCGCTCGCCATGGCCACGGGCAAGGCCGGAGATCTTCTTGCCCTTTCTGGCCCCCGCGACCCCTATCAGGGCCGTCTCGGCGTCATTGCCGAAGGGGCCCATGCCGACATTCTCGTATGGGATGGCGATCCCGAAACCGACCTCGCCTTCCTCGGAGATCCCGCAAACAACCTGCGCCTCATCATGAAGGGCGGGCGCGTGTTCAAGGAGACCCTGTGATGCCCCGGAAACCGAGTAATTCTCTTGCCTCGCTGGTTGCAGGTTGCATGCTTGCCGGTGCTGCAACCTTCGCCCCGATGCCCGCCGCAGCGGAGGACTGGTCGGGTCAGGTCACGCTTTATGGCTGGGGTGCCGGCGTCACCGGTGACTTCACGCCGTTCACCGACGGGCCGACACTGTCCTTCGACAAGTCGCTGTCCGAGGTGCTTCAGGATCTTGATGGCGCGTTCTTCGTCACAGGGCTTGCCCGACGCGGCGACCTGGTGCTCTTCGCGGACTTCACCTACTCGGCCTCGTCCCGCGAAGGTCTTCTGCCGCCGGTCGGTGCGCCGGCCTCGGGAGAGGTGACGATCCGGTCCCTGACGCTGGCGGCAGGGCAGCGTTTCGACGTAGGTGGCGGGACGACAGTGGATGCCATGGGAGGTCTGCGCGCCTGGCGCCTGGACGGTCAGGTTTCGGTTCCGTTGGTGGGGATCAGAATCGCACCGACGGCCGATTTCGTGGATCCGATCCTTGCCCTCAGGGTCAACACCCCGCTTGCCGACCGCTGGTCCCTGCTGGGGTATCTTGACCTGGGCGGTTTCGGGGTGGGGTCGGATCTCACCTATCAGGTGGCAGTGACCGCAAACTATCAGATGAATGACAGTCTCTATCTCTCTGTCGGCTGGCGCCACCTTTACATCGACTATTCCGATGGCGGAACCGTGTTCAAGGGTTCCATGACGGGGCCGCTGCTCGGCGCGACCTGGAGGTTCTGAGAGATTGGGGCAAATCAGCAGGGGCGACTGAGGCCAGCCCCTTTTTCCAAAAGAGTCGGGAGGTCCGAATGTATTGGTTTGCGCGATCTGCCGTCGCCATGGCCGCTGCGGTGATCATGGCCGCGGCCCCCGTGGCCGAAGCCTGCACCCGTGCTGTCTATCTGGGCCCCGAGGGTCGCATCCTGACCGGGCGCAGCATGGACTGGAAACTGCCGATGGTCAGCAATCTCTGGGCCTTTCCACGGGGTATTGTGCGTAATGGCGCGGCGGGTGATCGTTCGGCGGAATGGACCGCGAAGTACGGAAGCCTTGTGGTATCGGGCTATGACATCGCGACCGCCGACGGCATGAACGAGGCGGGCCTTGTCGTGAACCTTCTGTGGGAGGTCGAGGCCACCTATCCCGAGGACGATGGCGTGACGCCGCGCATCTCGCTCTCTGTCTTTCCGCAGTTTCTGCTTGACCGCTATGGCACCGTGGCCGAGGCGGTGGCCGACCTGCGCGCCAACCCGGTTCTGGTCCAGGGGGGCGAGGTTCCGGTCGGGCCGCCGGGAAAGGCCGCAACGGTGCATGTCTCGATGTCTGATGCGACGGGGGACAGTGCGATCATCGAGTTCGTCGATGGTGAGATGGTGATCTGGCATGACCGCAGCTATCAGGTGATGACCAACGAACCGACCTATGATCGACAGCTGGCGATCCGCGAGTACTGGCAGGGGGTGAACCCGCGCGAGTTCATGCCCGGCACCGTCCGCGCCACCGACCGGTTCGTGCGCGCCAGCTTCTACATCAATGCTGTGGAGCAGAGTGCCGACGCCCGCGTGGCGGCGGCTTCGGTGTTCAGCGTAATCCGGCAGGTGTCAGTTCCCTGGGGCATCAGCATCGCCGAGCAGCCGAACCTGTCCACGACCCGTTGGCGTGTCGTCGCAGACCAGCGGGATCTGCGCTATTATGTCGAGTCAGTGACCTCGCCCAGCGTCTTCTGGGTCGATCTGGCAAAACTCGACCTGTCGGAAGGTGCGCCGGTCAAGAAGCTGGATCTGGGTGTCGACATGGAGCGGATCCTTGCGGGCGAATCCTCGGCCAGTTTCGAGGCGGCCGCGCCCTTTGCCTTTCAGCCGTCAGACTGATCGTCTGCCCTTGCTCCCGAAACCCCGTGAGTCCCTCGTGGTCATGGGCGTCTTGCCTAGCGCGGAACTAGCCCGTCGAGGTGGGCGATCAGCCGGGCCTCGTCCTCGACCGTCCAGCCTGGCGGGTCCAGCGTCGCAGCCCAGGCAGGTATGTAATGGCGGGCCATGTAGTCGTGCCCGTAACCCAGGGTGCCCACGGCGAAAGCCATGTCCAGACCCACCTGAAGCAGGGTGACCAGCGGAAGCCAGCGCATGCGCGGCGACAGGTCGGGCGCGCGATCCCCGGCAAGCCAGTCCGGCCGCGACCAGGCGAGCGACCAGTCGAAGAACACGATCGGATCGCTGCCGTATTGCAGGAACACGAAACGCATCGGGCCCCAGTCGGTCTGGAACCTGTCCAGACCTCCGTCCTGGTTCATCGTGCGGATCAGCGACCCGTTGCCGAAGGCCGGTCGCCAGGCCGGGCTGCCGGCGTTGCGGCGGGTCTGCACCATCCGCCAGAACTCGCTGAGATAGGGCGACCCGGTCCAGAGTGCGCCCTGGATCGGATCGGCGTAAAGATCGAGCAGCGGCACTGTTTCCTGCGAAAGGAAGGCTCCCAGGCTGAGGCCGTGCAGGTAAAGCCTGGGCCGTTTCCCGGCGGGCAGGGTGGTCCAGTGGCTATAGACGATGTCGAATAGGGCCTGCGCCTCGGCCACACCCTTCCGTGGGTCCACGACCACCGAAACAGGGCTGGGCAGATAGGAATACTGCACCGCCACTGTCGCCACGTCGCCGCGGGTGATATAGTCGAGCGTATCCATCCCTCCGGGGTCCAGCCAGCCGGACCCGGTCGGCATCGCGACGACCAGCACCGACCGGTCGAACCCGCCCAGTCGGGCCAGTTCGTCGAAGGCAAGCCGGGCCCGGGCTTCGGGCGTGTCGGCTGCGTTCAGCCCGATATAGACACGGATCGGCTGCATCGCCGGCTTGCCCCAGAAGGCAGAGATGGCGTCAGCGTCGGGTCCGGTTGCCACGAAACTGCGTCCCCAGCGGCCCATGTCCTTCCATCTGAGCGGCGAGCCGGGGCCGCCGGCGACCAGTGGAGAGGCTGGGGCGTCAAGATCGGGCGGTATCAGACTGTCGGCCAGCCGCGCCGTGTTGTCGAGGCCGCGCAGCAGCCCGCGCACGGCTATCCCGTCGATCACGGCGGCAAAGACGGCCAGCGCCACCAGAATGCCCGCGACATGCGCCAGTCTTGGGGGCAGGACCCTTCGGCTACGCCGCTGCCAGCTGGCGGACAGCATCAGGAACACCCTGGCCAAGGCCAGCAGGGCCAGGAAGACGGCCAGAGCAATCAGCGCAACCCGCAGCGGTGCTGTCGCCTGTACGGGCGGCAGGTTCCAGGCGTCATGGATCGACTGTTGCCATTCCGCACCCTTCCACAGGCAAAGCGCCCCGACGCCGCCCCCCAGCAGCAGCATGCCCCGCCGCACCGATGGTGCCAGGTCTCGCGGTGGCATCTGCCCCAGCCAGATCACTGATCGTGCAAGGCCCCACCACAGAAGATAGCCGACTGCAGCGACGACCCCGCCAAGAATGCCCTGCATCTCGGGCGCGCGCGGCACCATCGAGGGCGTGATCGACAGGCCGAACAACAGCGCCGCAATCAGAAGTCCTGGCGCGGACAATGGCGCAAGAAAGGGCGGTCTGGCAGAGGCGGGGGTGTCCGGCACGAGGCGAAGGGCTCCTTCTGCAAGTGTGCAGTTCCTGTCCGGGGCTGGTCGCGATCCTGACGCCGTATCGCTTGCCCGGGTTCCTTCCTGCATAGGGGCATCGTCGGGCCGCTGCTGTCTAGGGGGAAGCTGCCGCTGCGGCAGGGGGAGCATCGAGGTCCGACCTGGTCGCCACGGGCTTCGTGCCGACCAGGATGCGCGTGGCCTCTACCGGGATGGGGGCCGAAGCAGATCCGGCCATGCATGTGGGTGCGACGCTTGTCGGCATGGGTGCGGGTCAGCGCCGGGGCGGCTGCCCCGGCCAAGTGCCGCCCCGGACAGGGACGGATCGCTGTCTTCCGCCGCCTTGCTGCCCCGCCGCCCGGGCAGTGGTTCAGCGCATCACGAAGGGATCGGGGATCGGATCGTCCGACGTCCTTAACCAGACCGTCTTGATCGTCGTGTAATCCAATGCCGCCGCCATCCCGCCTTCGCGGCCGTGGCCCGATAACCCATGTCCGCCGAAGGGCGCGATGGGCGACACGGCGCGGTAGGTGTTGACCCAGACGATCCCGGCGCGGATGCCACGGATCATGCGGTGGGCGCGCGTCAGGCTGCGGGTGAATACGCCCGAAGCAAGGCCGTAATCGGTGCCGTTGGCCATGGCCAGCGCCTCGTCCTCGGTGTCGAAGGTCACGACGGACAGGACCGGGCCGAAGAATTCCTCGTGAAGCGCCGGTGCCTCGGGGGCGTCAGAGCAATCAAGGATCGTCGGTGGAAAGAAGAAACCTGGGCCATCCGGCGCAACCCCGCCGGCCACCACCCGCGCCCCCGCCGCGACTGACCGTTCGACCAGGCGCACGATGCGGTCACGTTGCCGGGCCGTACACAGCGGGCCGACCTCGGTCTCCATCCGATCCGGCGCGCCGATGGCGACGGCCCCGGCCTTCGCGATCAGCCGGGCCAGCATCGGCTTCTTCACGCTCCGCTGCACCAGCAAGCGCGATCCCGCGACGCAGCTTTGCCCGCTCGCGGCGAAGATCCCTGCGACCTGGGCATTGGCCGCACTGTCCAGATCGGCATCATCGAACACGATGAAGGGTGACTTGCCGCCCAGTTCCAGCGAGGTGCGGGCAAGATTCTCGGCCGAGGCGCGCAGGATGTGCCGCGCGGTCTCGGGCCCGCCGGTGAAGGCGATGTGCGCGATCTTGGGGTGGGTGGTCAGCGCCTGTCCTGCTTCGGGCCCACCGGTCAGGATATTGACGACGCCGGGCGGAAAGCCGGCCTCATGCACCAGGCGGGCGAATTCCAGCAGCGGCGCCGGCCCGTCTTCGGATGCCTTCAGAACCACCGTGCACCCGGCAGCGAGGGCAGGCCCCAGCTTGACCGCAGAGAGGAAGAGCTGACTGTTCCAAGGCACGATGGCTGCGACCACGCCCACCGGTTCGCGGCGCAGCCACACCTCCATGTCGGGCTTGTCGATGGGCAGATGCGCGCCTTCGATCTTGTCGGCGAGACCGGCGTAATAGCGGTAATATTCAGCGACATAGGCGATCTGGGCTGATGTTTCGCGGATGATCTTGCCGGTGTCGCGGGTTTCCAGCGCCGCCAGACGCGGGGCGGCGGCCTGCACCAGATCGGCAAGCCGGTACAGAAGCTTGCCGCGCGCCGTCGCGGTCATCGTTGCCCAGGGGGCAGAAAGAAAGGCCCGGTGCGCCGATGTAACCGCACGATCCACGTCATGGGCCGAGGCAAGCGGCATTTCGGCCCAGGGGACGCCCGTCGCGGGATCAAGGCTTGCGAAACTGTCCTTCCCGTCCTCGAACTGCCCGTCGATGTAATGCTGGAACCGTTCCATGACCGGCCCCCTCAGGCAAAGGCCGGCATCACGTCGCGGATCATCCGCTGAAGCGAGGCCTTCTTGCGTTCGAAGCTCATGCCCGAGTCAATCCAGAAGCTGAATTCGTCATAGCCGAGTGCCTCGTAGGATTTGAGGCGGGCGATCACTTCGTCCGGCTCGCCGATGATCTGGTTGCGGCGCATTGCGGCGGCGGAATAGACGGGATGGGCCGCGATCTCATCTTCGGTCAACTCCTGGATCAGGCCCTGCTGGATCGGGCGCTCGTTCTTGAACCAGGCGCCGAAATAGCAATAGAACCGGGTCATTTCTTCGGCGGCGGTGCGTGCATCGGCCTCGTCCGATGCGACGTAGGCGTGGCGCAGGACCATGATCTTCGGCCGCGGTACCTCGGGGTGGGCGGCGCAGGCTGTGTTGAATCGCTCCATCAGGCTGACGACCTCATCGTCGCCCAGATGCAGCGGCGTGACCTGGACATTGCACCCATTAGCCACGGCAAAGTCATGGCTGCTCGGATCGCGCGCGGCGACCCAGATCGGCGGCCCGGGCTGTTGGGCCGGCTTCGGCGTCGAGGTCGTCCGGGGAAACTGCCAGTATTGCCCGTCATGCGCATAGTCGCCCTGCCACAGCGCCTTGACGGCCGGGATAAGCTCGCGCATCCGGCCGCCTGCGTTCCAGGCGTCAAGTCCGGGCATGAGCCGTTCATATTCGAAGCTGTAGGCGCCGCGCGCAATGCCAAGCTCGAGCCTTCCGTCCATGATGATGTCGGCCATGGCCGCTTCGCCCGCAAGCCGGATCGGATGCCAGAACGGCGCGATCACCGTGCCGGTGCCAAGGCGGACGTTCTTCGTGCGCCGTGCCAGATCGACAAGGTTAAGCAGCGGGTTCGGCGCGATGGTGAAGCTCATGCCGTGGTGTTCGCCCGTCCAGATGGCATGCATCCCACCCTCGTCTGCGATGTGGCACAGTTCGATCATTTCGTCATAGAGCCGCCGCTCGTCATCCTTGGCCGAGACGCGCTCCATATGGATGAAAAGCGAGAATTTCATGCTATCAGCCCCTCTGAGCCGCGTTGCACACGCCCGGTTTCGTGCGTGCCGAAATAGATACCGTAGTTGCCCAGGCGCGATTCCCCGGCCAGCCGTTCCAGCATGATGCGCAGCGCCGGGTCCGTGATGTCCGAGACCCCGTCGCAGGACAGTTCCACGAAGGCGCCGCGCTTCGGCTGCGACAGGACAGTGGGGCAGCGCAAGGCAATATGCTGGGTGCCCAGCCTGCTGTCCTCATAGACCGCATAGATCATGCCGGCCTCTGCCTGAAGGCCAAGGCCGTCGATCAGGTCCATCAGCGTGGCCTGCACGCCCCTCGGTCCGACCTTAGCCATCGGCACCGAAAGGCCGCCGCGTCCGTCATCGACCAGAAGCACCCGGCCCTCGGCCTCCAGAATGGCCGAGATCACGACATCCGGCCCTGCCGGCATCTGCGCCGCAGTTGCAGCCTGGGTGACATAGGCACCGCGATAGTAGCCAAGGCCAGGGTGGGAGGTGGCCTCGAAGGCCCCGATCAGCCCGATCAGGATGCTGTGGTCGCCCGCCGGGATCACCTGGTGCAGCGTACAGTCGAACCAGGCCGAGGCACCGGCGATCAGCGGAAAGCCGACAGGGCCGCGCCTCCAGTAAACCCCGGCGAAGCGGTCGTCAGAGGGGCGGGCAAAGGTGGCGGAAATATCCTTCTGGTTCTCGGACAGGATATTTACCGCAAAGCCTGCGCCTTTGGTAAAGCTTGCCCGATTGGCCGAACTGTTCGCGATCGACACCAGCAGCAGCGGCGGATCAAGCGATACAGAAGCAAAGGAATTCGCGGTAAAGCCCAGAGGCCGCCCGTCCTGGTCAAGCGTCGTGACGACCGTGACGCCGGTCATGAAACAGCCGAAGGCATCGCGCAGCGCGCGGGGAGAAGGGGTCATGCCGCAGCCTCCTTCTGTCCGGTGGCCAGCCACTCAATCAAGGCCAGGTTTACCGCCTCGGGGGCGGTCAGGGGTACCATGTGGCGGTGACCTTCGATCACGACGGCCCGCCCCCTTGGTGCGGCCGTGGCGATCTGGCGGGCCATTTCGGCGCTGGAATTCGCGTCGCCATCGGCAGTCAGCACCAGAAGTGGCCGCCTGATCAGGCCGATCCGGTCGGCGTAGATCGAATCCCCCGTGGCAAAGGCGCGATAGGCCGCGGCATAGCCTGCCTGCGGCACCGACCGCAGCCAGCCGGCCACACGCGTGCGCAGGCGGCCGTTTTGATCCCCGAACCAGCGCGACAGCGGCCCGTCGATGCCGCCGCGCCCGACCGCGATCTCCTCAGCCCGCGCCAGAACCGCGGCCCGGGCCTCGGGCGTCCGGCGGAAGACGGGGCACAGCAGGGCGGCGCGCGTCAGAAGGTCGGGACGTTCGACCGCAAGACCCATGGTGATCAGGGCACCCATCGAATGACCGGCGACCGCGATGGGGCCTCCGATGGACTCTGCCAGTCGGGCGGCCCAGGCGACATAGTCCGGCAGGTCGGGCAGGATTGCCAGCGCGTCGCTTTCGCCATGGCCCGGCAGGTCGGCAGCGATCACGCGGTGCGTGGCCGAAAGTGCGGCGATCTGAGGCTCCCACACCTCGGCCCGCAGGCCTACGCCGTGAAGAAGAAGGACCGGCGGTCCGGCGCCGTGGTCCAGCACGCGGACGGCGCGGCCGTCAGACAGCCGCAGGGTTCGAGACGTCATGGCCAAGGTCCCTGAGATCCTGGTAGCGGTCACCGATCCGGTGATGCGGCCGCCCCCCGGTCGAGGCGCCCAGAGCGACGACGATCTCGTCCGCGGCCGGCGCGTCGGGGATCGAGAAGTGTACGGTCTGATAATGTGACCTGCGGCCTTCGTCGTGCTTGTCCATAAGGGGGATCATTACGGGGCAGTTTGCCGGCCCGCGCACGTTGGTGAAGGCAAGGTAGGTTCTGGCCCCGACCGCCTGCCGGTAATGATTGCCGAAGCGCAGGGTATGGATCAGCGCATTGGCATGTTCCAGCTCGCCCGACAGGCCGACGACTGCGGCCTTGCCGTAGCCTTCCACCCGGTTCCCTCCTCCGGCGGCCTCAAGGATCATGCCGGTCAGAAGCTGGCCCAGTTCGGGCGCGATCTGGTGGATCTCGGGCTTCAAGTCCTCGACAAAGCCTCGGCCGGCCCACGGGTTTCGCAGCACCGCGGCCGCGGCGATCAGCTTAAGCGGCACAGGTGCGGCGCGACCGCCTTCGATCAGAAGCGTCTCGACGAAAGTGCATGTCTTGCGAATCTGTGCGGGCATGTGGGTCTCCGATCTTGCTGCGAAGCTTGGTATACCAGAATACCATCTGTCAATATCCCTTGCGGCGGTGCCCGATTGACCCGTAGAGTGCAAGAATGAACGACACTCTGGATCTTCGCATCAACCACGCGCCGACCACCCTGCGGGAACTGGCGGTCGGCCGGCTCAGGCAGGCGATCGTCGAGGGGCGGTTTCCCGGCGGGCACCGTCTGGTCGAGCGGACGCTTTGCGACCAGTTGGGCGTGTCGCGGTCTGTCGTGCGCGAGGCGATCCGCTACCTGGAGGCCGAGGGGCTGGTCGAGATCCTGCCGCGTGTCGGCCCGGTCGTCGCCACGCTGGACTGGCCACGCGCGCGCCAGATCTACGACATCCGCCGCCTGCTCGAGGCAGATGCCGCCGCCGCCTGCGCCCGGCGCGCAGATGACAGCGTGAAGCAACGTCTGCGATCTGCCCTTGCCCGCATAAGGGCGGCTTTCGCCGGTGCACCTCCGGCAGAACTTCTGGCGGCGACGACCGCGTTCTACGAGGTGATCTTCACCGCCGCAGGGCACGACATCGCCTGGGAGATCGTCCAGCGGCTGAACGGACGGATCTCCAGGCTTCGGGCGTTGACCCTGGCCAGCAGCGACCGCAGCACCTCGGGTCAGGCGCACATGGAACGGATCTGCGACGCGATCTGTTCCGGCAACGCGGCGGCGGCTGCAAGGGCCGTGGACGACCATCTGCGCGACGCCGCCGAGGTTGCACGCAAGAGCCTGGGGGCTGCGGAATGACCGGCTGCCGGATTGCGCGTGACGGCCGGGCCTGTCCGGAACGAGTTCGATATCAAGTGCTTGCCTCCTGGCCGATGCCCGGCGCCGCTGCCGTTTCCGCGCCGGTGGCGAGCAGGGCCCCGGCCAGGTTCAGCGCATTGTCGGGCCAGTATTCCTGCGGGCAGGGATGGCAGATGCTGGGGGCCGCGACGGGGCGGCACGACAGTGCGGCGTTGTGCAGCGGCGGTGGGATCGCCTTGCGCCCCTGACAGGCAAGCAGCGCGACACCACGCGGTTGTGCGTGAGCGGTGTAGCTTTGCCGCAGGTGATCAGGTCGCAGCCGGCACCGGATGATCGCCGCGCCCCGGACGCAGCAAGCCGGCCGAGATGGCCGATCTCCGGCGACCGGAAAGGAAGCCCGCTGTCCCGTCATGAGGGCCCACCCCCAGATGTCGCTGCCCGAGGCAGGATGGCCCTGGTCTTTTGGCCGGGGAAGCCGTAGGCATCCAGGCCGGGCAGGCGGTCCTTCAGGGCCAGCGTGACTTCCGTGTCGATCGGGGCCGTCTTCGATCCGCAGCCTCTTGGACCGACGGGGCGATGGAACTCGGCCCTTATGATGGCGCTGGCCGCCCGAACGGCCTCGATCATGGCAGGAGGGCAGCAGGTTCTGGTTCAGGCTGCATCATGATTTCCTCGCTTGATCGTATAGCGTTCATGCAGACCGTTGCCGGTGCCCGGCTGGATCCGCCGGGATTTTTGTTTCTGCTCTGCTCGTGGGACGGAAGACAGATGCAATATGCCGCGGGTTCCCACCGGGCGCTGTCGGGGAAGTGGGCCGGTTCCACCACAGTGCCAGGGCAAGTGAAGGCCGCCGCCAAGGTCGACCGCGCCAATTGCTACCACTGCAAGGTCTTCCGCCGGCACGCGAGGGAGAGCGACTATCGACTTCTGCTCGAGAGGGCACTCCTTGAAATCGACCCGGACCGAGGCAGCCAACATGTGCGGGATGCACTGCTGCCGCTCGAGGCGATCTGCCGCGCGCAGCAAGCGGTGCTCAGCCACGGTGCCTTGTCCGCGGTTCAAGAGTGGCGGGGCCACGGACCTTTGTCGGAGTGGGCCAGGCACGCCTGTAGCAAGGTCGATACGGTCTATCCGGACAAGATCAGGCTTGACGGTGGGATCCCTGATCCACCCCTCCTTTTCGCAGACCGGTACTCATCCGGTCCGTGCCGGGGATACCAGGAAGATCGACCGTGGTGCCGCTGCGGACCCGAACCCGAATGTGCGCCGTGCGCAAACCCGGCGAAGCTGCCGCAGGGCCGCAAGGAGCGTCGTCACTCGTTGGACAGCAGGTCCGACAGGCGCACCCAGCCTTCCCATCCACCCTGTCGGATCTTCTGCCAGCCCGCCACCTGGTAGGGTAGCAGGGCGATGTCGCAGCCTTGCGGGGCCAGCCGGGTCAGCGCGCGCGACTGTTCGGCGGGCCAGGCCCGCAGCGCCACGGCCTGCCCCGGCCGCAGGCAGTTTGTCCCTGGCGATACCGCCGCGATGAAGCGGCGGTGCGCCCAGCCGGCATGGTGGCCATCCTCCACCGGGCACCAGTTTCCTCGGCAGCTGGCCGTCACGATCAGCCCGCAGCGTGCGTAAGGCAGACGGGTCACCACCCGATGCCCGGCTCCCGGGCCTGCGCGCAGGTTCAGCGGATCGTCTGGCGCGACGCCTACGACGCAGTGTTCGGCACCGGGCCGCATCGGGTCGGCATGGGCGGGGGTCACCAGCCAGGCGAACGCCATCGGCGCAAGAACGACAAGCAGCAGACCAGACTTTCCGGCGGTCATCATTCGACCCTCTCGAACAAATATTGCGCAGCGCCTTCGCCGAAGGTGAGCGTTCCCTTCGCCGCATCGAACGCCAGCGGCATGGTGAAGAGCGGCCCCTCCCAGACGATCCAGCGGCCGGGTCGGGCCGGGTCCGGCCGGATCTCGCCCGCCATCTCGGCGATGTCGAAGATCAGCCGGTCGCCCGCGCGGCGCAAGGAGACCTCGCCCAGCACGGGCGAGCGATACCGTCCCTCGGCCGCCGCTGCCGTTTCGGCGGGAACCGGCTGGACCGCCGCCCAGTCGGATGCGCGGCGGTCGGCCTCGGCGCGGGCGAGCAGCGCGCCCGCGTGATGATCCTGCGGCAGGTCGAACAGCAGTTCCAGGAACCGCGCCCGGACCGCCTGCACGAAGTCGTTGGCCCGCCCCGCATTGGTCAGGATCACGATGCCCGCCCCGGCCTCGGGCAGGAAGGCAAGGTCGCTCGTGAAGCCGAAGGTGTTGCCGCCATGGTGGATCAGGCGGTGGCCGCGCCAGTCCTCGACGAACCAGCCAAGGCCATAGGATATCGTGGCGCTGACCGGCACCTGCGGCGTGGTCAGATGCGCGAGGCTTTCGGGCGAGACGATGCCGTTCCCCTCGCCGATGGCCAGCAGCGCCTGAAGATAGCGCGCCATGTCGGCCCCGGTGGACCAGTGCGCCCCCGCCGGGGCCACGGGCAGCAGGGCGGCTTCGGTCTCGACCGGCAGGATGGCCCGGATGCCCGCCCCATGCGGCGCATGGGGCATGGCGTGGTCGGGGTCGGCCATGACCGCGACGAAGTCGAGCGTCGAGCGCGTCATGCCGAGCGGCGCGAACAGGCGGTCCTCGATCGTGCGGGCATAGCCCGCATCCAGCCCGCCCCATGCGGCCCTGTCGGCCGCCGCGGCAACCCAGCCACCCGTAGCCACGAGCTGGTTGGAATACTGGAACGCCTCGCCGAAGCCGGTGAAGAATTCGAATTCCGACAGCGAGCCAATCACCGCCTCGGCATCCAGGTCGCTGGCGTGGAACAGGAACTCCATGTCACGCCGTGGCACGCCTGAACAGGCGCAGACGAGGTTCTGCACGGTGATCGTCGCGGAGAGTTCCGGGTCGGCCACGGCAAAGCGCGGCAAGAGGTCCTGCACCGGACGGTCCCAGGACAGGCGCCCCTCCTCGACCAGCCGCGCCATCAGAAGGGTCGTCATGCTCTTGCCGACCGAGCCGATCATCATCCGGGTCTGCGGCGTCACCGGATCGTCCGACCCCCGGGCGCGCAGGCCGAAGCCCGAGAGCATCCGCACCTCGCCCCCCTGCACCACGGCGACGACGGCGCCTGGCACGTCGAAGCGGCCGAGGTTCTCCTCGACATAGGCAGAAAGCGCGGCGAGGTCTGCGGCCTCCAGCGCGGCGGGGGACAAACCGGCAAGCGTTTCGGTCACCGCATCCGCGGGACGGAACCCCGTCACCGCGATGTTGACCTGCGCGCCGCGCCGGTCGAGCGCGGCCATCGCGCCGCGGATCAGCGTGACATGCATACGGCCGCCGTGGCTTTCGGCGACGGCCTGCCGGAAGATCCCGTCTTCCGCCGGATAGACGAAGGCCGTCGCGGCCTCGAACCCAGGGCGCGGGGGGGCGGGGACGATGGCTTGCGGGGCGGGGGCAGTCTCGCCCGCGGCGGTCCAGGCGGCGGCGATGGCCTCGGCCGGAACGTTCATGTCGGACAGGCCGAACCACAGGGCGATGTCGCCCTCGGGGCTGGTCAGGCGCACGAGGGGCCCGGCATCGTCGCGCTGCCATCCCTCGGGCGCGACCAGCGAGAAGCGGCCTGCGGGGTCGGTTCGTGGGCGCATGGGGGTTTCCTCGGCAAGGGTGGCCACCGGCAGTGCGGCAAGGGCCGCACCGGCGAGGCAGACTGGGATCAGGCATCGGGTCATCGCGGAAAGCCTCTTCATCGGACGGCCTCAGCGCGCGGCCATCAGGAAAAGACGCGCAGCGACCTCGTGCGGCTCCAGTGGTCGTTCCGCCAGGGGCGGCAGGCCGATATCGGCGCGCAGGTGGTCGTCCAGATGGGCGGTCTCCGACCGAATTCGGATCTGGCGCCGGAAGGCCGCGATGATCTGGCGCAGGGATCGGAGTCGCGAGGTTCGCGCGCGGGACGGAAGGACAAGGGTCATGGGAGGAAGGCCTTGAAATAAGGTTCGGATGGTCAGAGTGCAAAGCGCGCGCGGGCACGGCTGATCGAGGGCGGCTCGGCCAGGCCCTCGGGGGTATGGGCATCGGCAACGCCGCGGCCGAGCGCCGTGACGACCGGCACCACCCCGCCCCAGAGGCAGAGGGCGTGGTCGCCCGCGTCGTCGGCCGGCGGTCCGCTGCGGACCTTGGCGCAGGCGGCCTCGACGGCCAGGGCGATGACGCCGGTCGCCTTGCGCTCCTGCGCGGTCATCGGGCGGATTTCCGCGGAACGGCCGGGCAGCAGATGCTCGGTGATCGCCTGCAGGGCGGTGTCCAGTTCGTCGGTGTCGGTCACCGCCCGGCCCGTGCCGTGGACGACTGCAGAGCGGTAGTTGACCGAATGGTGGAACCCCGACCGCGCCGCCACGATCCCGTCAAGAAGCGTGACGGTCATGGTGAGCGCCGCACCCTCGGCCAGCTTCACGATCCGCGCCTTGGAGGCACCGTGCAGCCAGATGCAGCCGGGGCCGCGGGCATAGGCCATGGGCATCACCATCGGCCGCCCCTCGGCGACGAAGCCGACATGACCGACCAGCCCGGCATCGAGGATCGCGTGGACGGTCGCCTCGTCATAAAGGGCGCGCTTGCCGTTGCGGGCGCGGTTGAAGCGGGGTTGGTCGGTCATGGCGCAACTTCCTCTGTCGGACGGGCGCCTTTTGCCGCATGATCCTGCCCCATGGAGGAGCCAGTAGCGGGGGATTTCATGGAACCAGTCGTCCTTGCCAGCCTCGTGACGCTCGACCCGGACGGGGCGGAGACACTGGTCGCACAGCTCTATCGCAGCATCCGCACGGCAGTGCTGGACCGGCGGCTTGTGCCGGGCGAGGCGCTCCCCTCGTCCCGCGCGGCCGCGGCCCTTCTGGGCGTGGGGCGCAACACGGTGAACGCCGCCTACGAACTTCTGGCGGCCGAAGGCGTGATCGAGGTCCGTCCCGGCGCATCGCCGCGCGTGGCGGCATTGGAGGTCGGCAGGGCGCCGGGGGCGGTCGCCCCCGTCCGCCTGTCGCAGCGCGCCGGCATGGCCGCCGTCATCCTTCGGCGCGGTCTGGCCGAGGGGCGGCTGGCCCCCGGTTCGCCCGATCCGGCGCTGTTTCCCGCCGATGCCTGGGGGCGGGTGCTGCGGCGCGCCGCGCGCCACCGGCAGGACGGGGCCGAGGGCTATGCCCATTTCGAAGGCTTGCCCGAGCTGCGGCAGGTGCTGGCCGACCAGCTGCACCGCCACCGCGGCCTTGTCTGCGCGCCCGAGGACATCGTCGTGACCCCAGGCACACAGGCAAGCCTGATGATCGCCGCCGCCGCCTTTGCCGATCCGGGCGAGGTCGCACTGGTCGAAAGCCCGGGCTACATCAGCGCCCGGGCGACGTTCCAGGCGGCAGGGCTGACCTGCCGGGCGCTGCCCGTGGATGCCCGCGGCGCCGACCCCGCGCGCGCCGAGATGGCCGGGGCGCGGCTGATCTACGTCACCCCTTCGACCCAGTATCCGACCGGCGTGCGGATGCCGATGGCCCGCCGTCTTGCCCTGCTGGACGCCGCCCGCGCCATCGGCGCCGTGATCGTAGAGGACGACTACGACAGCGAATTCGTCTGGGAAGGGCGCGGCATCGCGGCGCTCGCCGCACAGCCGGACGCGGGTCATGTGGTATATCTGGGTAGTGCCGCCAAAAGCCTGCTGCCGGGCCTGCGCATCGGCTGGATGGTGGCGCCGCCGGGATGCGCCAAGGCGCTCTGCGCCGTGCAGCGGCGGCTGGGCCTCGCGGCGAATGTCCATGCCCAGGCGGCGCTGGCCGAGTTCATGGCGCAGGGTGCCTGGCGCGCGCATGTCGCCGCGATCTCGTCCGCCTATCGTGAGCGCCTGGGGTTCGTGGGGGCGGCCCTGACCGAGGCGCTGGGCGACCGGGTGCAGCTGTCCACCCCCGACGGCGGCCTGCAACTGACGGCCCGCCTGCCGGAGCTCACCGACGACGGGCCCTTGCGCGCCGCCCTGAATGCTGCGGGCTATGCCGTGTCCTCATTGTCGGACTACTTCATTGACCGGCCGGAACAGGGCCTCGTCATCGGCTTCGGCACCGCGACCGAGCGTGATGCCCGCCGCTTTGCCGCGGCGCTTACCCGGCTTCTGGAGGCCCGCGACCAGCCCTGACCGGCGGGCGGCCCCTTGAGATTGTCGTGAACTGGTTCTGTTCGCAGCTTCGGTTGCGGTGCATGAACCGGGCCAGTCAACAAGCCGAGCGAAACCATGACCGACGAAAGCGCAGACAAGCCTACCTGTGCCCGACCGCGCGCCGTCTGGATCGACCGGCTGCGCACGGTCCTGACCCTGCTGGTGATCCTGCACCACGCCGCGATCACCCACGGCGCAAGCGGCAGCTGGTTCTTCAGGGCGACCGAGACGACGAACCTGCCGTTGACCTTCCTTGCCGCCGTGAACCAGGCCTTCTTCATGGGGCTGTTCTTCCTGATCTCGGGTGCGCTCGCACCAGTATCGTTGGAGCGCAAGGGGGCGACGGCCTTCCTCGGCGATCGCGCGATCCGCCTCGGGGTGCCGGTGCTGGTGTTCGGCTTCCTCATCGGCCCGCTGACCGTCGCGCTGGCATCGGCACCCGTGGGCGAGATCCTCGCGGACACGGCCGCACGGATCCTGCGCGGCAGCTTCATCCTTGGCCTGCTTTGGTTCCCGGCGGCCTTGCTGGTCTTCTCGGTCGTGCTCGCCGTTTGGCCAGCGCACGGTGTCGCCGTCGGCCCCGTGCCGCCCTTCGCAGAATGGCTCGCCATCGCTTTCGGCACAGGCCTCGCGGCCCTGCTGATCCGGCAGGCCGTGCCGGTGGGCTTCACGTTTGCGGACTTCCAGCTGGGATATTTCGCCTCCTACATCGTGCTCTTCGCCGTGGGAGTGCAGGCCGGTCGGAACGGCTGGCTCGATAGGCTGCCACGCCGCAGCCTGTGGCTGGCGATGACGGTGGGGCTTGTTGCGCTGCCGATCCTGCCGGTCGCGCTGCTGTCGACCGACGCGCCCCGGTTCGAAACCGGCTTCACGCCTGCCGCCATCGTCTATGCCTTCTGGGAGCCGCTCGTGGCGCTCGGCGCCATCGCCGCGCTGATCTGCTGGAGCCAGCTCAGGGGCGAGCATGCGGCCCACTTCTGGCACAAGGCGGCGGCCAACAGCTATTGCGCCTTCATCCTGCATGCGCCGATCCTTGTGGCCGTCAGCCGTGCCCTTGATGCCGTCGGCACGCCGGGCGCCGCGGCCTTGCCCATATCCGTGGCTGCAACGGCGACCATTGCCTTCGGCATGGCAGCAGGGCTGCGCCGCTCCGCCCTGCTGCGGCGGGTGGTCTGAGGGGCTTTGGGTCAATTCAGTAAAGATCGCGCTGCCGTTCCGCATAGCCGTCGTTCTCGGCCGCGGCAGAACGGCGCCCTGCGGTCGCGGCGGCAAGAAAGTCGCCCACCGTAGGCACGACCGCGCGGGAAACCTGCGCCGCGGCCTTCCACAAGGCCGCGCGGGTGATCGAGCGGGCGCAGTGGTAGAACACCTGACGCACCTCGATTTCCAGGATCGTGGCTGGAAGCGTCCCCGCGATTGCGAAGCTTCGGGCAAGGCTCTCGTCGCGCAGGATGCGCGCCATGCCCTGGACGCGCAGCGTCTCGCCGATGCCGGGGATCAGGAACATCAGGCCCACACGCGGGTCTGCAAGGATGTTGCGCAAGCCGTCGATCCGGTTGTTGCCGCGCCGGTCCGGCAGCAGCAGGCGGCGGTCGCCCACGACCCGGCAGAAGCCCGGAGGATCGCCGCGCGGGCTCGCCTCGGGTCCAAGAGGACCGTTTGTTGCAAGGATCAGGAAGGGCGAGGCTGCGATGAAGGCGCGGGCAGGATCCGTCAGGTGATCCGTCACCTTGTCACGCGCCACCGGCAGGACGGGGCCATACAGGGCCTGAAGCGCGGCCGGATCCGTGATTGTCTCGCTCATGCAGCAGGGCTTTCGTCATGCAGCGCCTTGGCCACGGCGGGTCCCAAGGTGAATTCCGTGAACCGGGCGCTGAAGCCCGCACGCTCGGGCGAACAGGCCGTCGGCCCGACTCGCGCTGGCCCCGGCGGGAATGGGGTCACGCGCAGAAGCTGCCAGTGGTTTGCAGCGTTGCGCGCCTGGATCACCACGGCGCCACCCGTCCGTGTCATCCGCAGCCGTTGCGGCCCCGGTTCCGCCCCGAGCGCCAGCGTGGACCAGTCTGAAGCCCCTCGCGTGACCACGACCGAAAGGTTCGCGACCCCGTCTGACAGTTCGATCCCGGCCTTGATCCAGTGGGCATCATCCTGCCGGAGCATCAGACCGGCCTGGTCGTAAAGCGCACGATAGTCACCCTCGAAGCCGACATGGGCCGTGAAATCCCCCATCACCGGCACCAGGAAGGCGTGACCGCTGTCGCGCCGGAAGCCGTAAAGCGTATCGCGCCAGAAATCCGTGCCCTCTCCGGTCTCGAGGGTCAGCGCCTCGGGTGTCCGGTCCCAGGCGGGCGGCGGGTTCAGCCAGGTGGCTGCATCGAGCGCGTCCAGTCCGGTCATGTCAGGCCTCCTTCCGTCAGCGTCATGCAGATCAGCGGCAGCGCACGCCGTTCGCCGTTGGTGTCGCGTGGCTTGCAGATCGGGCGTGGTTTCATGCGTCGTTCTCCGGCAGGTATTCCAGCAGGTCGCCCGGCTGGCAGTCGAGGGCCCTGCAAATGGCGGCAAGGGTTTCGAACCGCACCCCCTTCACCTTGCCGGACTTCAGAAGCGACAGGTTCTGCTCGGTGATGCCGATGCGTTCGGCCAGTTCCTTCGACTTCATCTTCCGGCGGGCCAGCATCACATCCAGTGTCACGTTGATCGGCATGGGCCGGCCCTCAAACGATCTGTGCGTTGTCTTCGGCGATCAGCGCGGCCTCGGCCATGACCCAGCCGACCGTCAGGATCAGCAGGCCGGCGACCGCAAGCATCGCATGCGCCGGATCGGCCGACAGCGTCAGCGCGCGGCTTCCGGCCGGGTTGCGCCAGGTCAGCAGAAGCGAGGTTACCCCGGAGGCTGCAAGCTGCGCAGGCAGGACCAGCGCAAAGGCAAGACCGATGCGGAACAGCCGACGACCCGTTTCGGGCACGAGGATTGCCCCCCCCTGCAAAGGCCGCAAACAGTCGGTGCGCCTGCCAGAGCGAGCAAAGAAGAAGGCCCATCACCATATGCGCCAAAACGAAACCGCCGATCAGCGCGGTTGTCGTCAGGTCGTGCGGGGTACCAGCGGGCAAGAGCATCGCAGCGCTGCGTTCCAGTGCGGGCCGGTCAATCCAGAGCAGCAGGTCGAGCAGGAGGATGAGCGCCATGAAGACCAGGGCCAGGCGTGACAAGATGCGGGACAGGCGCTGCACGCGCGCCAGGGGTTGCGATTCGATCATGGCAGGACTTCTTCATCTCATGATTGACGAAATTAACGTAAAACAGCAAATGATCGCCGTCAAATAGGAATCACTTCATCAAAGGCGACCCGCCCCATGCTTCTTGCCTCTCGCTACACGGTCCGCGCCGGGCGCGCGCTGCTTTCTGGTCTTCCAGGTGTGGTCCTGCTTCCCTTCGTCCTGCCGGTTCCCGAGGGCATTCCGCTTGCCGCCGTTGTCGTCAACCCGCTGAGCCTGGTGATCCTTGCGGCGCTTGCGGGTGCATGGGCCGCCCCGAAGGCGGGGCTGGGTTCCGCGCTGATCCTCGGCACGTCCCTGCGGCTCAGGGCATTGGCGGCCTGGGCCCTTGCGGGGATCATCATGGGCGCTGCCATCGCCATTTCGGACCATGCGACGGCACCGGTCTGGAACACGGTCGCCCTTCCAACCCTGCGCGAAGAGCGGGATGCGGCGGATCTCGCCCTCGGGGTGATCTACGGCGGACTGACGGAGGAGGTGCTGCTTCGCTGGGGGCTGATGAGCCTGCTCGCCCTTGGCCTGATGCGCCTTGTTCAGCGGACGCCGGCGCTCTGGGCGGCTGCCATTCTTGCGGCCCTGGCCTTCGCGGCTGCCCATCTGCCGGCTGTCATCCTCGAGGCAGGCACGATCACCCCGGCCCTGATGGCCCGCACCTTGATCTGGAACGGGCTTCTCGGCCTTGCCTATGGCGCGGCCTTCCAGCGTCATGGGCTGGAAGCGGCGATGCTGGCCCATATGGCCACGCATCTCGGCTTCGCCCTGACTGCGATCTGAATGCCGCGTTTCGGGCGCATGGCGCGCCGTCTGCCGTCTGGCGTGCAGAGCGGTTGCGGTCATCCGCCTCTGGCGCTGCGCTGGACGATGCGAGCAGCGCGGCGGCGCCCTCCGTCGCGTGCTGCCCACAGTCCCGGCTGGCAGGGCACCCCAAGCCCAAGGTGCGCCTTGCCCTGATCGCGGGCCCTTCTTGTCCACGCGACGCGGCGTCAGGACAAGCTCATTTGACCCATCGCACAGCTTTCGGCTGGTCCCTCCGGTGCTGCCGCCTGCGCCAGCCTCGCCGCCTGCAAGGCTAATCATCCAAGGCCAGATCATTCGCCCGCCGCAGCGCGCAAGGGTCTGTCCGTCAGGCCCAAGTCAGTGCATTCCGTGTCCATCGTGCCTCGAACCGCACCCTTTCGTGCGGCGAGACCGATCTTGCCTCGATGCGAACCAGGACGGGAACTGCTCACCTTCAAGTTTCTTTGGCGGTGGCCGAGCGTGCCGAAGTCCGACACCGTCCAGCCCAGACCGATCGGGCCAAACAGGCTGACAACGGATCGGCTGGTGCGGGGTGGCGTCATCCCCACGGGCACCTTCATCGTCGGGCAGGATCATGATGTTCCTGCCTGGGATGATCGGCGGTCAACGCCAGGCCGCTTCGCCACCAGGATGGCGCGAAGCGGCCTGGATTCTGACACATTCATCATTTTTGGGTTGCGCCCGCTGATTCGGCCTTGTGCTGCATGGCGCTTCAATCTTGAGATGAATTCGTTGTCTGCCGGTCTCCTGAAGCGTGTCGGGGGGGTGATGGCATTGGGCGGTTGGTCTTCAACAAAACTGGCCTTATCCTGTCATTTTCTTCCAAGAGGCAACTCTGATTGGCGAAAAAGTTGAGAATTTTCCGAAAATGATCTAAAAGACAAAGAGGGTGGAGGGAAGGCCAGGGAGGGGCCGGCCATCGTCAGACGAGGCCAAAGGCAGAGATAAATGTCGCGAAAGTCTGCGGCGTGGCTCGTTTCAAATTTTGGCCAATTTCCAATGCAAACAGGACTTCCGCAAATTGTGTGCGGTGGGCTGAACGTCAATATTTGATCACAGGTGTCAACTCGTCCCGGAGACGCGCAGAGCGCCTGTCCGGGTCCGGTGGCCTGTAACTTCTGCAAGCACTCTGAATGCAAATCATCAGACCTGGTCCGGTCGATGAGCGGTCACTTGTTGCACGCGATAACGAGAGACCGCCCGCGAGATCGTTCCTCGGACGGGAGAATAGACCATGAATGCGCTCATCACGCTTACCGGAACCTCGATCATTCACGACGAGACTGCGGGATTGCAGGACGATGATGTCCTTTTCCCGGCAATTCCTCTTGCCTTCTCGTCTCGACTGGCGGACCTTGGCGCGTCAACCGCGATCGGAGCTGCCGGAAGCAACGGAAACGTCGTGAACTTCGGTGCCACCGGCACGCTGGGCAACATCTCCCTTTCCGGCGCGGATGGAAAACCTCTGGCCGGTCTCGATAGCGGTCTGCAGACGACAAGCGGCGACGCCATCTATCTTTGGACCGACGGGGTGGACGACAACATCGTCTTTGGCAAGACCCAGGGCGGCGTTATCGTCTTTGCCGTCTACCTTCAACCCACGGGGGGGATGCCGCCGACCGGTGCCAAGTTGTGGACCGTACAGTACCAGGCGATCCAGCATCCCGATGCCGCGGATCCCGACGATGCGGTCGATCTGTCGAACCTCGTCCACGTCACCGCCAATGCAGCGCAGAACTTCTCCTTCGCCAACGCACCGTCTGGCCAGAATCTCTTCATGATGTTCGGAACCTCGTCGCAGGCAATTCTCGTGACGGGCGAAAACCCCGCCAATCAGTCCGCGGGCGCCAACGTCTCGAGCGGCAGCACCGTCAACAGCAGCCAGGGCGGCGGCACAACGACCCTCGGCACCAACAACCAGCGGATCGACGCGAAGGAGGCGCTGGTCCTGACCTTTGTGACGGGCGCGAACCCAGACTACCTTGCCGGACCTGGCGCAGGGAACAACCCCGGCCAGCCGCTGAGCTCGACCGAGGCCAACGTCGAGGCCAACATCCAGTTCACGGCCACTCTACTTGTACGGGCTGCCGAATTCACCATCTCCCAGATGCAGCCGAACAACGCTACCGCGACCGTGCGGGTAGAGGCCTATTTCACGGCAGATGCCCCCGGCGTAAATTACGTCGACGGCAATCCGCTGGTGTCTGGCGACATTGCGATCAACATCTCGGGCGTCCAGGTGATCCGCGGTGGTTCCAATGTGGTCGGGACGCAGGGCGTAAGCGTCGACCTTTCGGGTACCTCGGCTGTCATTACCGGCGTACTCACCGGCGATATCATTCGCTATGCAACGGATGCCGATCATAACCGCGTCCTGATCCGCAACGACCAGCCCGCGCAGGGCTCGGGCAGCAATATCGGCTTCGACCTTGGCGGCTTCGCGCTGACCGAGGCGGCAAGTTCCACCATGGAGATCGGTTCGAAGATCATCTTCCATGATGACGGGCCCTCGATCATGCTCGGCACCCGGCCTGAAGCGCTGACGGTGGACGAGACGAACCTTTCGGAGGACGCCTCTGGCAGCTTTGCCGGGCTCTTTTCGGCCAGCTTCGGGGCTGATGGCGCTGCGAGCGGGGGCGGGCTGAGCTATGTCCTTTCGATCGGGGTGGAGGACGCCGACAGCGGGCTGACGGACACCGCGACCGGCAATCCGGTGTTCCTGTTCCTGTCGGCGGACGGAAAGACCGTCACCGGGCGCGCGGGAACGGACAAGGCTGCTGCCGAGGATGGCGCGGTCGTCTTCGTCATCAGCGTCGATGCCGATGGCAAGGTCACGCTCGACCAGCAGCGTGCCATCGCCCATCCCGACGCCACCGATCCCGACGAGGCGCTGACGCTGGCCGACGAGGCCATCTCGATCACCGCCATTGCGACCGACGGCGACGGCGACCGGGTCGAGAAGAGCGTGAACGTGGGCGACCGCTTCACCTTCAGGGACGATGCGCCCGAGGCCGGGGCGAACAGCGCCGTGCAGTTCGACGACGAGACGGCACAGACGACGAACGCCGCGGCCAACCCGGGCGGCGCGGACGATGTGGCGGGCACCTCGGCCACGGCCACGGGCACGCTGGCCCACGGCTTCGGGGCCGACGAGGCGGGCACGGTGCTTCTGCAACTCGCGACGCTGCCCGTGACGGGCGGCTTCAGCCAGGAGCTGTCGCCCGACGCCGCGACCCTGACCATCAGCCAGATGCAGAACGGTGCGCCGGTTGCCGTGCTGAAGGTCGAGGTCACCCCGACCACGGGCGCCTACACCATGACGCATCTCGCCCCGGTGTTCCACCCGACCCCTGGCAGCAGCGAGGAGAACGTCACCTTCACCATCAACTACCGGGTGACGGACGGCGACGGCGACTGGGCGGAATCCTCCGTCTCGGTCCATGTCAACGACGACACGCCCGCCATCGAGACCGGCACAGAGCCGCAGTCTCTTACGGCGAGCGATGCCGCTCTCAACGCGAAGGCCTCGGCCAGCTTTGCGACGCTGTTCGACGTCTCCTATGGCGCCGACGGGCCGGCGGCCACAGACGCGCTGACCTATGCCCTTTCGATCGGGGTGGCCAGCGCAAACAGCGGGGTTCTTGATACCGCGACCGGCAATCCAGTGTTCCTGTTCATGTCTTCTGACGGGACAACGATCACCGGCAAGGCCGGCACCAGCCTTGCGAGCGCCGCAAGCGGACCGACGGTGTTCGAGATCTCGATCAACGCCAGCACGGGCGTGGTCGAACTGGAACAGATGCGGGCAATCATGCATCCCAACGCCAACGATCCCAGCGACACGGTTACCCTGGCGGATGTGGTGATCTCGGTGACCGCAACCGCCAAGGATGGCGACGGCGACACCGCCACGCACACTGTCTCGGTTGGTGACTACTTCTCGTTCGCGGATGACAATCCGATGGTCACCGTCGGGAACGCGAGTGGAACCTACATGACGGGCGCCAAGGGAAGCTGGACCCCTGATGCGGGGAACGATGGCCTGAAGTCGCTGAACGTGGCGCTCAACAGCTTTGAGATCAGCCAGTTCGGAACGGTCATCGCCACCGGCGACAACAGCAGCCTCGTCCGGACCGGCGACCGCAGCTTCGACGGCTGGATTACGGGCGACTTCAACGGCGACGGCCAGCCCGACAAGGTCGAGTTCACGCTGACCTTTGATCCCGACGATCCCGAAAGCTACAGCCTGGTGGTGACCACGCCGCCGTCTGGGATCACGCTCAAGGACAGTTCTCAGGGTACGCTCAAGGCAAGCGGTCCCAACCCGGTGCGTACGCTCATGTTCGGCGGCAGCGAGAGCGGGGCCGATGATGTCGTGTTCTTCGGGGTTGTCGCCACGGCATCTGCCTCGGGCATCATGGGCAACACGCCCCCGAACGACCTGCTCGACCTTGTCGTTCCCGGTGCGACTGACCTTAGCGAGGCGCAGATCCGGAGCTTCCTGACCCCGACCAACCAGATCCCGACCCTGATAAGCGCCTCGACGCAGATGAATGTGTCGACCGCAGGAATCGGGATCAACAACAACAACCTCGACGGGTCGCGTGCCGGCATCCAGGCGGGCGACGAGAGCTTCGTGTTCAACCCGGAGGAGGTGGTCGACAACGTCCGGGTCTTCATCTCGAACTCTGTGGGGGGTTACAACACCGCGACCGAGGAGCTGTACTTCCGGGTCTTCCACACCGATGGCACCGTGACAGATCACGTCCTTGTCACCGCCAACATGGTGAAGCCCGCCTTGCGTGGCGATCCCACGGTGCCGAAGGCGGCGCAGGGCGGCAGCTACTTCGACATCGATGTCGGCGACAAACGGATCGATGCGGTGCAGCTGACCATGGGGCTGGGCACCGTCAAGATCCCGGTGATCCAGTGGAGCATCGAGGAAACTCTGAACCCCGAACCGCTGCGGCTTGACTTCACCGCCACGCTGTTCGACGGCGACGACGACTTCGCCACAGACACCTTCTCGATCGATCTCGCGGCTGACGGAATGATGACCTGACGCCGATCATGCGGGCCCGCCATCGCCGCGGCGGGCCTGTCCCCCTTCCCCCAGCGGTGGAAGTTGCACCATGACACCAACGCCCGGAGCAGACCGTCTTACCCTCGCCTTGCGTGCCGTCAGGCGCCAGTTTCCCGTTCTTGTCCTTCTCAGCTGCCTTCTGAACCTGCTTCTGCTCGTGACGAGCATCTACATGCTGCAGGTCTATGATCGCGTGCTTTCCAGCGGCTCACTCGACACGTTGATCTGGCTCACGCTGATTGCCGTCTTTGCCATCGTGATCTACGGCGTACTGGAACACGCCCGGCGCAAGACGCTTGCGCGCACCGCAAGCTGGCTGGATGACCAGCTCAGCGCGCCGATGCTGCAGCAGGCGATGGAATCCAGGCTGGCCGGCAGGAGCGGCCGCGCCGGCACGCGCGATGTGGGCGACCTGCGCCGCTTCTATGCGGGTGATGCGGTGCTGGCCTTCCTCGACGCACCGTGGAGCGTGGTGTTCCTTGCGTTCATCTGGCTCTTGCATCCGGCGCTGGGTGCCTTCGCGACGGTGGGGGCGCTGGCGCTTCTCGGGCTTGCGCTGGCAAACGATGCGCTCACGCGAAACCGCCAGATGCAGCTGGCGCAGATGGCCAAGGCCCAGCAGGACAACGCCAACCGCTTTGTCGATGCCGGCGAGACCATAGGCCCCCTCGGCATGGCGCAGGGCGTCTTTGGCGCCTGGGGCCGGGCCCAGAGCACCCTCAACGCCGAGCAGCAGACGCTCAGCGATCGCACGACAACGATCCTCTCCATCGCACGAAGCCTGCGCCAGGGCCTGCAGATCGGCATCCTGGCTGCCGGGGCCTACCTGGTGCTCAATGGCCAGACCACGGCCGGAGCGATGATCGCGGCCTCGATCGTGATGGGGCGTGCGCTGGCGCCCATCGAGCGCGCGACGGGTGCCTGGCGGGCCTTCGTGGCAGCGCGGGCGGCGCGGGCAAACCTGACCGACCTCTTTGCCGAGGCCGCGCGCTCTGATGCGCCGCGGGTCATGCTGCCCCGGCCGCAGGGCCGGCTGTCGTTCGAAAATGTCATATATGCGCCACCAGGCTCGAGCGTGCCGGTCCTGCACGGGATCAGCTTCGCGCTTGAGCCCGGCCAGAACTGCGCCGTCCTGGGCCCTTCGGGATCGGGCAAATCCACACTCTGCCGTCTTGCCGTAGGCGCCTGGCGACCGACGCGGGGGCATGTCCGGCTAGACGGGGCAGACGTGTTCGACTGGAGCCCCGAGGATCTTGGCCCCCATATCGGCTATCTGCCGCAGCAGGTCGAACTCCTGCCCGGAACAGTGGCGCAGAACATTGCCCGCTTCCGTGAGATCGACAGCAACGCCGCGGTGCGTGCCGCCAAGATCGCCGGGGTGCACGAGCTGATCCTTGCGCTGCCCAACGGCTATGAGACCGAGATTTCGCTGCACTCGCACCGCATTTCGCTGGGCCAGCGGCAGCGGCTGGCGCTGGCGCGTGCTATCTATGGCGATCCCGCCTTCGTCGTGCTAGACGAGCCCAACTCCAACCTCGACCAGGTGGGCGACCGCGCACTGATCGAGACCCTGGCCGCGCTGAAGCGGTCCGGCACGACTGTCCTGATCGTGACGCACCAGGCATCGGTGCTGAAATGCGCCGACATGATCCTTGCAATGCACGACGGCACGGTTGCCGGCTTCGGACCGCGCGACCAGCTCCTCCAGCCGGTGCGGCACGTCCCCACCATGGCGGTGCGGCGGGCCGGCAGCGCCGCAGTGCAGCCTGATGCGGGGCTACCAGAAAACGTGACGGCAGGAGAATGACGCCATGACCGGCTCCATCGCTCTGGCGGGTCTGTGGGATGCGGCGCAGGACTGGTTCATGGATATCGCTGGCCAGTTCCCGGGCCTCGCCGGGATCGATGCGGGCAAGCAGGCCGCAGGACTCCTGGTCTTGCTCGCCTTCTTGGTCGCGCTTTTGACAGCAGTCTGGATCCGTGGCCGACGCAGCCGCAGGTCGCTCGGTGCCGGTGCCAATGGCGACCTCGCTGCGCTGACGCGCGGGGCCAAGAGGCTTGGTCTGGTGGCGGCGGCGGTGTTCGTGTTCGTGTTCGGCGCCTGGTCCATCTATGCGCCCCTCGCGAGCGCGGCCCTCGCGCCCGGCGTGATCAGCCCTGACGGATACCGCAGGACCGTCCAGCACCTCGAGGGTGGCATCATCCGCGCGATCCATGTCCGCGAGGGCGACCCCGTCTCCGCCGCGGATCCGCTGATTACCCTCGACGACACCGCCGCGCGCTCGCTCGATGCCGAGATCCGCGAGCGATATCTTCACGTCCTCGCCACCGAGGCCCGGCTTGAGGCCGAGCGCACGGATGCGCCCGAGATCGTTTTTCCCGACGTTCTGCTTGCCGACGACAGCCCAGCCATGCGGCAGGTCATCGAGGGCCAGCGGCAGCTTCTTGCTAGCCGGCGCGCCACGCTGGCCAGCCGCATCTCGATTCTCGAGGCCCGCATTCTGCAACTCGGCGAACAGAATGCGGGCCTTGATCAGGTGATCGCAGCCGAGGAGGAGCAACTTGCCCTGATCGACGAGGAGATCACCGCAGCCGAGGACCTGCTGGCCCAGGGACTCGAGCGCAAGCCGCGCATCCTTGCCCTTCAGCGCACGCGTGCAGAGGTTGCGGCCTCGATCGCGATGAACCGTGCGCGCATCGCCCAGAACGCCGAGGCCATGGGCGAGACCCGGCTCCAGCTTCTGGCCGTTGACGAGGAGCGCCACGAGGCGATCGCGGGACAACTTGCAGAGATCCGGCGTGTCCTTGCCGAACTTCGCGGCCAGATGCCCTCGCGCGAGAACATGCTGGAGCGGACGGTGATCCGCGCGCCCATTGCCGGCCGGGTAATGAACCTGCGCGCCACGACCGAGGGTGGGGTCATCCGGCCCGGCGAGCCCATCGCCGACATCGTCCCGGACGAGGCCCATCTGATGATCAGCGCCCGCGTGCAGCCGCATGACATCGACCGGATCACGCCGGGCATGTCTGCACGGGTGATCCTGTCGGCCTACAATCAGCGGAACATGCCGCAGATCCATGGCCGCCTTCAGTCGATCTCGGCCGATGCCTTCGTGGACGAGCGCAGTGGCGCCGCCTACTTCCTGGCCCAGATCGAGGTCGACCCGCATGATATCGAGGGGCTCTCGCATGTCCAGCTGGTGCCCGGGATGCCGGCCGAGGTCATGCTCCTCGATGGGGAGCGCAGCGCGATGGAGTATTTCCTTGCCCCCATCCTCGAAAGCCGACGGCGCAGCTTTCTGGAACGCTAGGGTCAGAACCCATTACCTGGCTTGATGACGCCCGGTCTGCGTGATGCAGGCTCCCGAATTGATTGGGGTGATCGGGCGCACGAAGGGCGGGCTGAACACGAAGTTGCACGCCGTGACCGATGCCAAGGACCGCTGGCTGCGGCTCTTCATGATGGCAGGCCAGGTCAGCGACTACACCGGCACCGCAGCCCTAATGGGCAGTTTGCCGGCCCCGGAATGGCTTATCGCCGATAGGGGGTACAATGTCGACTGGTTCCGGGATGCCTTGAAAGACAAAGGGATACGCCCCTGCATCCGCGGTCGGAAGTCATGCGGAAGGGTCATCCGCTACGACAGGCGCCGCTACAAACGCCGCAAACGCATCGAGATCATGTTCGGCCGGCTGAACGACTGCGCCAGATGCCATGTTACGACAGATGCCCGAAGGCCTTCCTCTCCGCCGTCGCCCTGGCCGCAACCGTCCAGTTCTAGCTTTGAAGATCGATGAGGTTGTAGCCGAGCCACTCATCTTTGGGAAAATTCCGCCAAATCAATCAGATATGGCGGAGACGAAGGGATTCGAACCCTCGAGACCCTTTAGAGGTCTGCACCCTTAGCAGGGGTGTGCCTTCGACCACTCGGCCACGTCTCCGCCTGCCCGTTTATCGGGGCGGTGCGGCGGGGGCAAGGGGAAAGGCACGGGAAAAGGGGATGGCGGGGACATTTATGGGCGTGCCAGGCAAGAGATGCGGTAGCACCTTTCATGATCTGATTGGATCAGGCCAGGATCCCGCCTGATCTTCTCAGGCAGGTTCTGGCTGAGATTGCCCCTACGCCCGATCCGGTTCCACAGGGACGCAAACCCAACCGATGGCCCAGGTGGTAAAGCGTGGCTGGTGCGCCGAGGGTCGGGTCATCGGCATTCGGAAGAAACAGGAATAAGGCGCCTTTAGGTCCGCCTGTCCCGCCGCACGTGATGCGCTTCCGCAGACGGGTGCGCAGGAAAGGCGCGGAGCCCGGCAGCCCCACCGCCTTTGCAGGCCGCTGCCTGCGGCTGATCCGCATTTCAAACAAAGAGCCGATCATCCTGTCGGCAAGGGAAAGGTTGTCCCAGACCGCAAATCCGGCTGCGGGAAAGCCATCCTTTGGAACGTCGGCATATCTGCGGCCCGGATCGCCTGTCAGATCCTGCCCATGGGCAGACGTCAGGTTTGTGGATCAGCCGTTGAACAGGAAGTGCAGGACGTCGCCGTCCTGGACCTCGTAGGTTTTGCCTTCCACACGGAACTTGCCGGCTTCCTTGGCGCCTGCCTCGCCATTTCCGGCGATGTAGTCGTCGTAGGCGATGGTTTCGGCGCGGATGAAGCCCTTTTCGAAGTCGCCGTGGATCACGCCGGCCGCCTGCGGGGCAAGCGTCCCCTTGGGGATCGTCCAGGCGCGCGCCTCCTTCGGGCCGACGGTGAAATAGGTCTGCAGGCCGAGCAGCGCGTAACCCGCACGGATCAGCCGGTCGAGGCCGGGCTCGGCAAGACCCATCTCCTGCAGGAACAGCGCGGCCTCGTCTTCCGGCAACTGGGCAAGTTCCTCTTCGATCCGGGCCGAGATCACCACCGTTCCGGCGCCCTGTCTTGCCGCCATTTCTGCCACGCGGGCCGACTGCGCGTTGCCGGTTGCGGCGCTGGCTTCCTCGACGTTGCAGACGTAAAGCACGGGCTTGGCAGTCAGAAGCTGGAGCATGCGCCAGGCCTTGCGGTCATCCTCGGCAACCTTGACCGTGCGGGCCGGCCGGCCGGCCTCCAGCGCCTGCTGGGCCTGGGCCAGAAGCCGGTCCTGGTCGGCCGCCTCCTTGTCGCCGCCCTTCAGCTTGCGCGCCAGGTTCGCCCGGCGGCGTTCGATCGACTCGAGGTCTGCCAGCATGAGCTCGGTCTCGATGGTTTCGGCGTCAGCGACCGGGTCGATCCGGCCCTCGACATGGGTGATGTCACTGTCCTCGAAGCAGCGCAGCACATGGGCGATGGCATCGCATTCGCGGATGTTGGCCAGAAACTGGTTGCCCAGCCCTTCGCCTTTCGAAGCGCCGCGCACGAGACCCGCGATATCCACGAAGGTCATCCGCGCCGGGATGATCTGCTTCGACCCGGCAATCGCGGCAAGTTTCGCCAGCCGGGCATCGGGGACGGCCACCTCGCCCACGTTGGGTTCGATCGTGCAGAAGGGAAAGTTCGCCGCCTGCGCTGCCGCCGTGCGGGTCAGCGCGTTGAAGAGCGTGGACTTGCCCACGTTCGGCAGCCCGACGATGCCCATCTTGAAACCCATCATGCCCTCCATTGGCGACAGCGCGCCTTCTACGGGCGAGGCGCGACAGGATCAAGCTTGGGCGTCAGGTCAGCGCATAGTGCAGCCGCACGCAGCCGCGATCCAATGCCTTGGCGCTGATCAGCTGGGGGCTGGCGCGCAGGCCGGTCGGCGGAAAGAGCGGCGGGCCGCCGCCGATCAGTTCGGGGATGACGTAGATCTCGATCTCGTCCACGGCGCCGCGTTCCAGAAAGGCCATCTGCAACTGCCCGCCGCCGACCATCCAGACATCACCGTCGTCCAGGGCGCGCAACTCGGCGATCAGCGCGTCCACGTCGCTGCGGGTTTCCAGCGAGCCGAGTGGGGCAGGGATCGGGCGCGAGGTTACCACGAAGGCGCGCTGCGCGGCATAGGGCCAGGGGGCCCTGGTCCTTTCAAGGAAATCGTAGGTTGCGCGGCCCATGACTACGGTCCGGATGCGCTTCAGGAACCGGTCGTAGCCGTGCTCGCCCAGGTCCATGTCGTTGTAGGCGAAAAGCCAGTCGAGGCTGTCATCCGCGGCAGCGACGAACCCGTCCAGACTGGCCGCGATGTAACCGAGGATGCGCGCCATGCGATTCCCTCTTTAAAATAAATAAACGCACATTTAATATTTTCGCCCATGGCAAGACACAAGAGCGTTTCCGACGGCGACCTGCTTGACCGGCTGATGCCCGCACTTGTCCGGCATGGGCCGGACGGGTTGACCCTTGCGCTGGCCGGGGCGGCAGCGGGGGTGTCTCCGGCGACGCTGGTGCAGCGGTTCCGCAGCCGCGAGGCGATGATCGAGGCGGTCCTGCTGCGAGCATGGGACCGGCTGGACGCGGCGACCGATGCGGCGGATGCCGGGGCGGCTGAAGGGGCAGAGGGTGCGATGGATCTTCTGGCAGCCCTGATGCCTCTGGATCAGGCGGAAACGGATGTGACCGAGGGCCTTCTCCTGCTGCGCGAGGATTTCCGCAACCCGGTGCTGCGAGCCCGCGGCAAGGCCTGGGGCGAGCGGCTGGCGGCGGCCCTGGGGCGCCGGCTTGACCCTGCGCCGGAAGTCGGCCTGGGCCTTGGCTGGCAGATGCTGCAGGTCTGGCAGGGGGCGCTGATCTGGTGGGCCTTCACGCGGCAGGGGACAGCGGCTGATTATGTCCAGGCCGCGCTTGGCGCCTGGTTTCGCGCGGTGGGCCTGCGATAGGGTGCCCGGCACCCATTGATTTCCCCCGCCTGCGCATGGCAGATGGAACCGGGTTTACCGGGGGATGCCATGACACGGATCGACGATACCTTCGCGCGGCTGAAGGCCGAGGGGAAGAAGGCCTTCGTCGCCTACATCATGGGTGGTGACCCTGATCAGGCGACTTCTCTGGCGGTGATGAAGGGCTTGCCTGGGGCTGGGGTGGACATCATCGAACTGGGTATGCCCTTCACCGACCCCATGGCCGATGGCCCGACGATCCAGGCTGCGGGGCAGCGCGCGCTGGAAGGCGGGATGACGCTGGACAAGGTGCTGGCCATGGTGCGCGCCTTCCGCGAGGGGGACAAGACCACGCCGATCGTGCTGATGGGTTACTACAACCCCATCTATTCCCGCGGCGTCGCCCGCTTCCTGCACGAGGCGGTGGCAGCCGGGATAGACGGCCTGATTGTCGTTGACCTGCCGCCAGAGGAGGACGACGAACTGTGCATCCCGGCCCAGAAGGCCGGCATCAACTTCATCCGCCTTGCCACGCCCACCACCGATGACAAGCGCCTGCCCAAGGTGCTGCAGAACACCAGCGGTTTCGTCTATTATGTCTCGATCACCGGGATTACGGGGGCAGCGGCGGCTCAGGCGGCGGATGTCGCCCCCGAGGTCGCGCGGATCAAGCGCTCTACAGACCTGCCGGTGATCGTTGGTTTCGGCATCACCACGCCCGAGGCCGCGAAGGCCATCGCTTCCGTCGCCGACGGCTGTGTCGTAGGCTCGGCCATCGTGAAGGACATCGGTGCCGGCGTGCCGGTTCCCGAGGTGCTGGCCCGCGTCAAGGCCCTGTCGGATGGGGCGCATTCGGCCTGACACGCCGCGCGGCGCCGGCGTCCACCATGGGATCGGGCCCGCCGCCGGTGATGAACCCCGTTGCACGCCTTTCCTCGCCCGTGCCGAAAGGATGGACGTGACCCTGCGGCATTGGTAACACAAGCTTACCAATCCGCCGCGAGGGACCGCGCCCATGCCCGTCATCACCTGCATCGAGGATCTGAAGCGCCTGCACAGGAAGCGCACGCCGAAGATGTTCTGGGATTACTGCGAAAGCGGCAGTTACACCGAACAGACCTTTCGCGAGAATACTACCGACTTTGCGTTGCTGCGCTTCCGCCAGCGCGTGGCGCGCGACCTGTCGGGCCGCGTTCTGGAAAGCACGATGGCCGGGCAGAAGGTGACGATTCCGGTGGCTCTGGCCCCAGTGGGCTCGACCGGGATGCAGTACCCCGACGGCGAGATCCACGCCGCGCGCGCGGCTGCGAAATTCGGCGTTCCCTTTACGCTTTCCACCATGTCGATCTGTTCCATCGAGGACGTGGCCGCCCACAGCCCCGACCCGTTCTGGTTCCAGCTTTATGTGATGAAGGACGAGGATTTCGTGGACGGCGTCATCGAACGTGCCCGTGCCGCGAGGTGCAGCGCGCTGGTGCTGACGCTGGACCTTCAGATCCTCGGCCAGCGGCACAAGGATCTGAAGAATGGGCTGACCAGCCCGCCGCGGCCGACCATTCCGAACCTGATCAACATGGCGACAAAGCCGCGGTGGTCGTGGAACATGCTGAAGACACCGCGGCGGCAGTTCCGAAACATTGTCGGCCATGTGAAGAACGTCACCAGCCTTGCCGACCTGACAGCCTGGGCGAACGAACAGTTCGATCCGAAGCTCGACTGGAAGAAGGTTGCCCGCATCCGTGACCAGTGGAAGGGCAAGTTCATACTGAAGGGCGTTCTCGACCCCGAGGATGCGAGGATGGCCGCAGATGCCGGGGCCGATGCCGTCGTGGTGTCGAACCACGGCGGGCGGCAGCTGGACGGGGCACTGAGCTCGATCCGAATGCTGCCGTCGATTGTCCGGGCAATCGGGGACCAGACCGAGGTATGGCTGGATTCGGGCATCCGCTCGGGCCAGGATGTGCTGAAGGCCCTGTCATTGGGCGCGAAGGGCACCATGATCGGCCGGGCCTATATCCACGGCCTCGGCGCGATGGGTGAGGCTGGTGTGACCACGGCGCTGGAGGTAATCCGCAAGGAGATGGACATCACCATGGCCCTGTGCGGCGAACGCGATGTGAAGGACATGGGGCGGCACAACCTGCTGGTGCCCGAAGATTTCGAGGGCCGCTGGGCCTGACGGATACAGGTCGTCGGCGGCCTTGCAACCGCTCGCGGCCGCTGCGAGGGCGCGTCGCAGATGCAGGACGAGCCGCCGCTTGCTTTTTGATCAAATTCTGTCGCATATACGGGCAGTATCCGAGAGACGACGCCCATGCCCGACACCCTGATCGCAGGAATCCCGCAGGACCGCCTTGCCGCCTTTGCCGCGCGCGAGGCGGCGGCCTATGCCAAGGCCCGACCGAAGGCCGCCAAGGCCCTTGCGAAGGGAGCGGGGCATTTCCTCGGCGGCGTGCCGATGCACTGGATGTCCGACTGGCCCATGCCGCACCTGCCGCTGGTCGAAAAGGCCCATGGCGCGCGGATCGAGGACATCGACGGCATCACGCTCGATGATTTCTGTCTCGGCGACACCGGGTCGATGTTTGGCCATTCGCCGCCGCCCGTGGCGAAAGCCATCCGCCACCAGGCCCGCCGCGGCCTGACCTACATGCTGCCGACCGAGACCGCGCTTGAGGCCGGGCGCCTTCTGACCGAACGGTTCGGACCCTTCCGCTGGCAGATCGCCACCACCGCAACCGATGCCAACCGCTTTGCCCTGCGCGTGGCGAGGGCCATCACGGGCAAGCCCAAGGTGCTGGTGTTCAACGGCTGCTACCACGGCACGGTGGACGACACCTTCGTCGTGCTGGAAAACGGCCGCACGGTGAACGCGCCGGGGCTCCTCGGCCAGGTCAACGACCTGTCGCAGACCGCCGTCGCCTGCGAATTCAACGACCTTGCCGGGGTCGAGGCCGCGCTGGCCAAGGGCGACGTTGCCGCCATCCTGACCGAGCCGGTGATGACCAACTCCTGCATGGTCCTTCCGCATGCGGGCTTCCACGACGGGTTGCGTCAGCTCGCGCTGAAATACGGCGCGCTGCTGATCATGGACGAGACGCATACCATCTCGTCCGGCCTCGGCGGCTATACCCGGGTGCATTCGCTGCGCCCCGACATCTTCGTTGTCGGCAAATGCGTGGCCGGCGGCATGCCCACCGCCGTCTGGGGCCTGACCGAGGAGACCGCCCGGCGCTACCATGAGGCCGACACAAGACGCGGGCCCGGCCGCACCGGCATGGGCACTACCCTGTCGGCGAACCCGATGCAGTTCGCCTGCCTCGTCGCGACCCTTTCCGAGGTCATGACGCCCGAAAACTATACCCATATGGAGAAGCTGGCCGAACGCCTCTCTGCAGGCCTGCGCAAGGTGATCGAGCGGCACGGCGCGCCCTGGCACGTCGTCCGTGTCGGCGCGCGGGTTGAATTCATCTGCGCCCCCGGCCCCCTGCGCAACGGGACCGAGGCCGCCCTTGCCCACCAGCCACGGGTCGAAGCCGCGATCCACACCGCGCTGATCAACCGCGGCACGCTGATCGCGCCCTTCCACAACATGATGCTGATCAGCCCGGCAACCAAGAAGGCCCAGGTCGATCGCCTGATCGCCAGCTTCGACGCCATCCTTACCGACCTTTTCCAGGCAGCCTGACCATGACCACGACCAGCCCCTCCGGCTCGACCCCCGCCGAGGCGGAAGCTTTCCTCGCGGCCCATCCCGAAATCGAGGCGTTTGACATTATCCTGCACGACGCCAACGGAATCGGCCGGGGAAAGATCATCCGCCGCCATGAGCTCTTGTCCTTTTACAACAATGGCCGGCATCTGCCGATTTCGATCCTCGGCCTCGACATCTGCGGCGAGGACGTGCACGAAACGGGTCTGATCTGGGACCAGGGCGACGGCGACCTGCGCGCCTGGCCGATTCCGGGCACGCTGAAGGCCCTGCACAACACCCAGCCCCCGCGCGGTGAGGTGTTCATGTCGATGTACACCCTCGACGGCGCGCCGATGACCTCGGACCCGCGCCACGCCCTGCAACGTCAGGTCGATGCGCTGGCGTCCGAAGGGCTGCATCCGGCCGGGGCCTTCGAACTGGAATTCTTCCTGCTTGACCCCGAACGCGGCCCCGACGGCAAGATGCAACCCGCCCGCGACGTTCTGGATGGCCGGGTCAGCCGCAAGACCGAGGTCTATTCGGTCGATCACCTGCATGGAATGCTGCCCCTTTTCAGCGACATCTACGCCGGGGCCGAGAAGGCGGGGATCAAGGCCGAAACACTGATCTCGGAATATGCCCCCGGGCAGTATGAACTGACGCTGCACTACCGCACCGATGTGATGCAGACCGCCGACGACCTGATGCGGCTGAAGCGCATCGTCCGGGCGCAGGCACGGGCGCATGGCGTCGTCGCCTGCTTCATGGCCAAGCCGAACGAGAACTACGCCGGTTCCGGGATGCATTTCCACGTCTCACTGCTGGATGACGCAGGGAAGAACGTCTTCGTGGAAGCGGAAGAGGGCAAGTGGAACCCGACGATCCTGCACGCGCTGGGCGGGCTGAAAAGCACCATGGGCGAAAGCATGCTGGTCTTCGCGCCTCATGCGAACTCCTGGCGCCGGTTCGCGAACCAGTCCTACGCGCCGGTCAGCCCGACCTGGGGGGTCAACAACCGTTCGGTCGCCCTGCGCATCCCGGCAGGCGACATCAGGGCCCGGCGGATCGAGCATCGCCCGGCCGGGGTGGATGCCAACCCCTATCTGGTGGCCGCAACCGTGTTGGCCGGCATCCGTCACGGGCTGACGAACAGGATCGACCCCGGCCCCGAAACCACCGGCAACGGCTATGAGGACGAAAGCAGCGCCGAGATTCCGGCCGACTGGAAGTCGGCGATCGAGGCGGCGAAACGGTCGGCTTTCCTGAGGGACGCCCTGGGCGAGGACATGCACCGCACCTTCACAGCGATCAAGGCGGCGGAATACCAGCGTGTGATGCGCACAGTCAGCGAAGTCGATTTCGACCTCTACCTGCACACGGTCTGACGCTGGCCATCCGGCGTCCAGCCGGCTAGGCTGCCTGCCACCCCGGGAGAGCCTTGCAATGACGACCGCCTTTTACACCGATGAACGCTGCTTCTGGCATGGCGGCGGCAACTATGCCTTTACCCTTCCGGTCGGCGGCCTGGTCCAGCCGATGCCCGGCGGTCTGCCGGAAAACCCCGAAACCAAGCGGCGGCTGAAGAACCTGGTTGATGTGACAGGCCTTTGCCACCACCTCGACATGCGCAGCGCCGGTCCGGCCAGCGATGCCGACCTGCTGCGTGTTCACCCCGAAAGCTATCTTGCGGCCTTCAGGGAACTGTCGGATGCGGGCGGGGGAGAGCTGGGCCTGCGCACGCCCTTCGGCAAGGGCGGGTATGAGATCGCGGCCCTGTCGGCGGGTCTGGCCAAGGCGGCGTTGCGGGCGGTCCTGCGGGGCGAGGTCGCCAATGCCTATGCGCTCTCGCGCCCGCCGGGGCATCATTGTACCGCCGATTTCCCAAATGGTTTCTGCCTGCTGAACAACATCGCGGTGGCGATCCGGGCAGCGCAGGCCGAAGGGCTTGTGCGTCGTGTCGCGGTTGTCGACTGGGATGTGCATCACGGCAACGGGACCGAGGCCATCTTCTGGAACGACCCGGACGTGCTGACGATCAGCCTGCATCAGGATCGGAACTACCCCTTGGACACCGGCGGCATCGAGGCGACGGGAGGTCCGGAAGCACCCGGCAGCAACATCAACCTGCCGCTGCCTCCCGGCTGCGGCCATGCCGCCTATCTCTTTGCGATGGAGCGGGTGGTCCTTCCCGCCCTGCATCGTTTCAGGCCCGAGGTGCTCATTGTCGCTTGCGGCTTCGATGCGGCGGCGGTCGATCCGCTGGGCCGGATGCTTTGCACGGCCGAAACCTTCCGTCTGATGACCCGCCAGATGATGCAGGCCGCAGCGGCGCTGTGCGACGGGCGGCTGGTTCTGGTACATGAGGGCGGCTATTCCGAGGTCTATGTCCCGTTCTGTGGCCACGCCGTGCTGGAAGAACTGAGCGCCGCCCCCGTCAGTGCCCCCGATCCTCTTGCGCCGGTGCTGGAGAAACGCCAGCCCGACGCCCGCTTCGATGCCTTTGCGCGCGGGTGGATCGAAGACGCTGCCGGCGCCTTAGGGGTCTGATTGCGCGGAATACCGATTTGCGTGCCTAACGCCCGCTTGTGCAACTGCAACCCTTCGTCGGGCCCGACGCGAGGACTGACGCCATCATCGACGAGCCGCGGACCCGGCCTTGCCGAACGGCTGCAGGTTCTGGCATCCCCCAATGGTCCAGGCTAGGCTCCGGCGCGATGCGAACCGACAGGACCGCCATGCCCACCCGCAACGATGCAGCCCTTGCCTTTCTGAAAGCCCGCCGCTCACGGCCGGCGAAGCTGTTCACCTATCCGGTCCCGGATCGTGACCAGCTGACCGAAATCCTGACCGCCGCCACACGCGTCCCCGATCATGGCAAGCTTGAACCCTGGCGACTGATCGTGCTGCGGGGGGCAGCCTTCGCGCGGCTGGCCAATCTGGCCGAAGAACGGGCGGGGGAACTGGGCGGTGATGCCGAGATGGTGGCCAAGGGTCGCGGCCAGTATGACCTTGGCAAGCTGGCCGTGGTGGTGATCTCATCGCCTAGACCTTCGCCCAAGATCCCGGCAGTGGAACAGCTAATGTCCGCTGCCGCGCTGTGCTTCGGCATCGTCAATGCAGCCGAGGCCGCGGGCTGGGGGGCCTGCTGGCTGACTGGCTGGCCGGCGCACGACCCCGTCTTCGCGGCCCGCGCCTTCGGCTGCGTCGAAGGGGAAACCGTTGCAGGGATCGTCCATATCGGCACCCCGCCCGCGGATGGCCCGGACCGCCCCCGTCCCGATCTCGGGCGTATCGTGACATGGGTCGAGGCGTGATCCTCTCCTCCTTCCTGCGTGCGGTGGGGCAGCTGGGCGACAAGCGTTTCCGCCGGGTGGTGCTGCTTGGTATCCTGCTGGCGCTGGCGCTTCTCGTGGCAGTCTATGCGGGGTTCCTGCAGGTCATCTGGTGGCTGACCCCGGACAGCGTCGAGGTACCGTTCGTCGGCCCGGTGACCGGGATCGAGACACTTCTGGGATGGACCTCGCTGTTGGTCATGCTGGGGCTGTCGATCTTTCTGATGGTGCCGGTCGCCGCGGCCTTCAGCGGGCTGTTCCTGGAAGACGTGGCCCAGGCCGTCGAAGACCGGCATTACCCGCAACTGCCGCCCGCCCTGGCGCCCGGCTGGGGCGAGGCGCTGCGCCAGTCGGTGAACTTCCTCGGAATCTTGATCGCGGTGAATGTGGTGGCGATCTTCGCCTATCCGCTGGCAGGGCCCTTCGTGCCGGTCCTGTTCTGGGTCGTGAACGGCTTTCTGCTGGGCCGCGAATATTTCACCCTGGTCGCGCTGCGCCGCCTGCCGGTGGCCGAGGTCCGGGCAATGCGGCGGCGCAACGGGATCAGGATCTGGATCGCCGGCACCCTGATGGCCGCACCGCTGTCGATCCCGATCCTCAACCTCGTGATCCCGGTTCTAGGCGTGGCGACCTTCACGCATCTGTTCCATCGCATGGTCTCCGACGGGCGGTAACCTTGGTCCGAGCAGGGTTTTCAGCCTTGCTCGCCCAAAGCTGAAGTCTGGTGATCGCAGCCAGATGCCGTTGGGGGTGACCATCCTCGTGAAAGTTCACCCCCTGGCTGCCGAGCCCTGGTGAGCCTGCGGGTCCACCGGTGGGCGTTGGGCGGTCTTGGCCATGGCCGCGCTGCCCCTTTCCCCCGTGCGCCGTCTGTGCCAGTTTCGCCCGATGACCGACGCAATCCAGCACTTCCAAGCTGCAGACGGGGCGCGCCTTGCCTTCCGGGATGAAGGCGAGGGCCTGCCGCTGCTGTGCCTGCCGGGCCTTACCCGGTCGATGGCCGATTTCGACTACCTGATCCCGCACCTGCCGCCCCTTCGACTTATCCGGATGGACTACCGGGGCAGGGGTGCCAGCGACTGGACCGGTGCCGCGACCTATACTGTCGAGCAGGAGGCGAAGGACGTGCAGGCGCTGCTTGACCACCTGGGCGTGGCAAGGGCGGCGATCCTGGGAACCTCGCGCGGCGGGTTGATCGGAATGCTGCTAGGCGCGGTGGCATCCGATCGGGTTCTGGGACTTTGCCTCAACGATGTCGGACCCGAGATCGCCCGCGAAGGGCTGCTGCGGATATTTGACTACGTCGGTCGCAATCCTGCCGGCAAGACCTTTCAGGGCCTTGCCGAGCGTCTGGCCCAGAGCCCGGGCTTCGACGGGGTGCCGATGACCAGATGGCTGGCCGAGGCGCGCAAGCATGCCATCGAAACGCCGGAAGGCCTGCGCATCACCTACGATCCTGCGCTGCGCGACGCGTTCCTTGCCGCCTTCGACGGTCCGCCCGCCGACCTGTGGCCCCTTTTCGATGCGCTTGCAGGGTTGCCGCTTGCGCTGATCCGCGGCGCGAATTCCGACCTTCTCACCGCCGCGACGGTCCGCAAGATGCGCGCCCGCCGCCCCGACATGATGTTTGCCGAGGTGCCGGGCCGCGCGCATATTCCCTTCCTCGACGAACCGGAGGCGGTAGCCCTTATCCGGTCGTTCGTGGCAAGCCTGCAATGACCGACATCGCGCTGATCGACGCCGCGGCTGAACGCCTTGCCGGCCACATCCGGCGCACACCGCTTCTGCACGCCCCGCTGCTTGACCGGATTGCCGGTCGCAAGGTGTTTGTGAAGGCCGAGTGCCTGCAGGTGACCGGTAGTTTCAAGGCAAGGGGCGGCTGGGCCGCCCTGTCCGCGCTGGACAGCAGGGCGCGGGCACGCGGGGTGATCGCCTATTCCTCGGGAAACCACGCCCAGGGGGTTGCGCGCGCGGCGGCATGTCTGTGCAGCCCCTGCGTGATCCTGATGCCTGCAGACGCCCCTGCCGTGAAGATCGGCAACACCCGCGCTTATGGCGCGGAGGTCGTGCTCTACGACCGCGCCCGCGAAGATCGCGACGCGCTGGGTGCCGCCATTGCAGCCGAGCGTGGTCTTGCCCTGATCAAGCCGTTTGATGACCCGCAGGTGATTGCCGGGCAGGGCAGTGTTGGGCTGGAAATCGCCGAGCAGGCGGCCGAGGCCGGTCTTGCCGGGGCCGATGTGCTGGTCTGTTGCGGGGGCGGGGGCCTTGCGTCCGGCATTGCACTGGCGTTTGAAGCTCGGGCGCCTGAGCTGCGGGTGCGGACCGTGGAACCCGACGGCTTCGATGACATGGCGCGGTCGCTGTCCACCGGCCGGCGTCAGCGGAACCCGACCGCGGGCGGATCGCTCTGCGATGCGATCCTCACACCTGCGCCCGGCGCGCTGACCCTGCCGATCCTTTCCCGCCTGGCCGGCCCCGGTCTGGTCGTCAGCGACGAGCAGGCGCTGCAAGCGATGGCGCTGGCCTTTGCCCATCTGCACATCGTCCTGGAGCCCGGTGGCGCCGTCGCTCTGGCTGCGGCCCTTTTCCAGCCAGACCTGTCAGAGACGGTGATCGCGGTCGCCACTGGCGGAAATGTCGATCCTGCCGTCTTTGCCATGGCGCTGAAGCGGTTCGCCTGATGCTGGTCTGGCTGAATGACCTGCGGCTGAATGCCGAACTGACCGGACCAGAAAACGCCCCGCCGCTTGTGCTTATCCACGGCCTCGGCCTGGATCGGCGGCTCTGGGACGGGCTGCTGCCGCATCTGCCGACACGCACCTTGCGGCTGGACCTGCGCGGTCACGGTCTTTCGGACAGCCCCGCGCCGCCCTACACCCTAGGCATGCTGATCCGCGATGTCGAACGGCTGATGGACCACTTTGCCATCAGGGATGCGGTCGTGCTGGGTGCGGGGGAGGGGGGGCTACTGGCCCAGGGTCTGGCCGTGAAGCGCCTCGACCTTGTGCGTGCCCTGGTGCTGACAGGGTCAGCCACCCGTTTTGCCACGCCCGCAACCTGGCAGGCCCGGATCGCCCGCTTGCGCTCGGTCGGCCCTGACCTTGATGCCGAATGTGCAGCCCTGCTGGGGCCGCGCTGGCGCACCTCTCCGGTGGTCGAGCCCGCGCGCGCGATGCTTTCCGACACGCGACCAGAGGGCTGGCAGGGCCTCGCCGCAGCCGTGGCGACGGCCGATCTATACCAGACGACTGCCACGCTGACCCTGCCAACGCTGGTGCTTGCCGGCGGTGACGACCGCAAGACACCGCCCGACATGCAGCGCGAACTTGCCGAGCTTATCGCAGGTTCTTCCTTTCAACTGTTGCGCGGGGGCAGCCACCTGTCGATGCTCAGCCAGCCTGACTCCTTTGCCCAGGTGCTGCTCGGCTTTCTGACCCGGATCGGACATGTCTGACCTGCTTCTGGTTCACGGCACCTGCCATGGAGCCTGGTGCTTCGACAGGCTGCTGCCCGAACTTGCCAGACTTGGCGTCGGGGCCCGCGCCATCGACCTGCCCGGCCGGGACGGCAGCCCGACGACGCTTGATGCCTATGCGCAAGCCATCCTTGCCGCCGCTACACCCGGCACGATTCTGGTCGGCCACTCGGCCGGGGGCTACGCCATCACCGCGGCGGCCGAGGCCGATCCCTCGCGCTTTGCAGGCCTGGTCTACCTGTGCGCCTATCTTCCAGTTGCGGGCCAGAGCCTTGCCGACATGCGGCGCGCCGGCCCCTCGCAGCCCCTGCTGCCGGCCATACGGATGGCCGAGGACAGGCAGAGCTTCACCATCGATCCGGGCCTTGCCCCGGCGGCTTTCTACCAGGACTGCAGCGACGATGTCGCGGCCGATGCCGTTGCCCGCCTCTGCCCGCAGCCCGTGCTGCCGCAGCAGACGCCGCTCTGGCCACGGTCGGCGCAGCTGATGCCCCGGCACTACATCATTTGCGAAAGTGATCAGACCATACCGCCTGAATATCAGGCGCGCATGGCTGCAATCCTGCCGGCAGGCTGCATCCACAGGCTGCAGTCGGGGCATTCGCCATTTCTGTCGATGCCGGGACGGCTGGCCGCATTGCTGGCGGAAATCGCAGGCTCCATCACGGATCCGGTTGGCTGACATGACAGGCCTCAGCCCTTGCGGGCGCAAACCGCAAGGGTCACGCACGGTCGATCCTCGCGGGCCCAATCGCTGGCGACGCATTTCTGTCGCTTTCAGAACGGCGGGGTGGATCGTCCTTCCCTAGCCTTCCGGACAGCAAGCCGGGGGCCACGGGCGGTATGTGTCATGTCCCGGGGCAATGCGGGTCAGGCAGGGGTGTGCGCATGAGACTGAGGGATCTTGAAATCTTCGTAGTTGCCCCGCCCTTTCCCGGCTGGGGCGGGCGCTATTGGATCTTCCCGAAGCTGATCACCGACAGCGGCATCGTTGGCTATGGCGAATGCTACGCCTCGACCGTCGGACCGAAGGCGATGCGCGCCGTGATCGAGGACGTGTTCGAACGCCACATGCAGGGCGAGAACCCGGAAAACATCGAACTGATGTTCCGCCGCGCCTATTCGGCGGGCTTCACCCAGCGCCCCGACCCAACGGTGATGGGCGCCTTCGCGGGGTTGGAGATCGCCTGCTGGGACATCCTGGGCAAGGCGCGCAATCGCCCGGTCTGGGCACTGCTAGGCGGGCGGATGAACGACCGGATCCGCAGCTATACCTACCTTTACCCCGAGCCCGGGAAGGAATCGGCTGAATTCTGGGTCGATCCCGACGCCGCCGCCGAGGCCGCGGTGCGGTTCATGAACGCGGGCTTCACCGCGGTGAAGTTCGACCCGGCCGGGCCCTACACGATCCGCGGCGGGCACGAACCGGCGATGTCGGACATCACCCGGTCGGTCGCCTTCTGCAAGGCGATCCGCGCGGCGGTGGGCGACCGGGTGGACCTTCTGTTCGGGACGCATGGCCAGTTCTCCACGCCCGGTGCGATCCGGCTGGGGCGGGAGCTGGAACCCTACAACCCGCTCTGGTACGAAGAGCCGATCCCGCCCGACAACCTGCTGGAATTCGCCGAGGTGGCGAAATCGGTCCGCGTGCCGCTGGCCACCGGCGAACGGCTGACCACCAAGGCGGAATTCGGCACCCTCCTGCGCGCCGGTGGCGTCAAGATCCTGCAACCGGCGCTGGGCCGGGTCGGCGGGATCTGGGAGGCGAAGAAGATCGCCGCCATGGCCGAGGTCTTCAACGCCCAGATGGCACCGCACCTTTACGCCGGCCCTGTCGAATGGGCGGCCAACATCCACCTGTCGGCCTCGATACCGAACCTTCTCATCGCCGAGACGATCGAAACCGGCGGCACCTTCCACCAGAAGCTGATCCGCAACTCGATCCGCTGGGAGGACGGCTACATCCTGCCGCCCGAGGCCCCGGGGCTGGGGATCGAGTTCGACGAGGAGGTGGCCCGCGCCCATCCCTTCACCGGCACGGGCCTGCATCTGCAGATGCAGGAAGCGCCCTGCGACTATCGCCACGGCAACCGCTTCGAGGGCGGGGCGCCTTCATCGCCGACCTGACCATCCATCTTATGGCACTGCCGGCGGAGGGGGCTTGATGCCCTCGACGGCGGCGGCCTGCGGGAAAGTGGCGGGCCCAGAAGGACTCGAACCCTCAACCTCGGACTTAGAAGGTCCTTGCTCTATCCAGTTGAGCTATGAGCCCGCGCCGCGCCCTTTTGCGGCATGGCAAGGGATCAGGCAAGCACCTTCGTCATGAATATCGAATTCGGATCGTCCCAATAGCCCTCGAAGGGCGGGCATTCGATGAACCCCGCCCGGGCATAAAGCGCGCGGGCAGCCACGAAGGTCGGCTGCACTCCGGTTTCAAGGCTAAGACGGGTGAAACCGTCTTTCCTGGCCTCGGCGATCAGATGGTCGAGCATCGCCTTCGACAAGCCGCGGCCCCGGGCTTCGGCCAGCACATGCATCGATTTGATCTCTGCGTGCGTCGCGTCAATCCGCTTGAAGGCTCCCATGGCCAACGGAACGCCATCCTCGCGCAGCACGAAGAACCGGATCCCCGGTGCGGCAAGTGCGCCCTTGTCCATCATGTGGATCGATTCAGGCGGCGTATCTGCATGCATGTCCGCCGTATGCCGCTCGAAAAGCAGCGCGAGGTCGGGGGTCAGCGGGTGTTCCTCGGCGATAATGGCGGGCATTCAATGCGTCCAGGCACCCCGGCGGTCGGTGGCGAAGTTTTCACCATAGCCGCGCGGACGGATCACAGGCTTGCGCGGCTTGGGGTCCACCACGTCGGCTTCGATTCCGTGTTCGGCTGCATAGGACAGGGCCGCCTCGCGGGTGTCGAAACGCAGCCGCACCTGGGTCTGAGTGTCGCCTGACGAGGTCCAGCCCATCAGAGGATCGACCTCGCGCGCCGTGGCGGGCGCGAATTCCAGTACCCATTGATGGGTCTTGGCGGTCCCCGACTGCATCGCGGTCTTGGCGGGCTGGTAGATGCGGGCACGCATTTTCGGTCCTCCGGCAGATGGCCCCCGTTATTCCCAAGCTTCGCGGAAAGCGCAAGGGTCCGCAAAGGGCTGCCGGTCGGCCCCGGGGAGTGTGGGTGGTGTGTGGAAAGGGGCCAACCGGCAGCTTCAGTTGCTGCTTGCCGTGTCAGGTTGCCCGACTCCGGGCGATGTTGCAACCGTGGGATGTCGCGCGGGGCAGAAAATAACCAAAAGTTGATCTGCAGCCTATGCCGTCTGCTCCAGCCGCAGGATCAGATAGCGATTGAACCGTCTGAATGCCTGGGCGTTGCGGTCGGTTCCGGTCAGGCGTCGCATCAGGTTCGCCCGGCGCTTCTTCGACAGGAACAGGCCGATGAAGCGGCCCAGGGTCCAGTGCGCGGCAGGCTTCTTCGCGCGGATCTCGTCCGAGACCCTGGTCACGGCGTGCCCGATCACGTTGAACAACTGCTGTTCCAGGTCGATCGAAGGGGCGACAGCGTCGGTGATGTCCTCCTCGGCCGCCACACGGAAGGCAGAACGGTTCAGCGCCTTACGAAAGGCAGCCAGAGGATGGCCACCGCCCGGCTGCGGGCCATGCGCCTGCCGGCCCTTGTAGGCCTCGGTGCGGAAACAGTCGGCGACAAGCACCTGTCCGCCCGGTGCCAGCAGGGCGGCGCACTTCGGCAGACTTTCGGCCAGCGGAATGTACTGAAAGCTTTCGGAAAACAGGCACAGGTCGAACGGTCCCGTGCCGGTGAAGTCTTCAAATGTGCATTCATGCACCACAGCACCCGGCGCGTTCTTGCGGCAGCGCTGGGCTAGAAAGGCAGAGGGCACGACGATCTGCACCTCATGCCCCAGATCAATCAGCTTTCGTGCCGTTTCGCCCGCGCCGCCGCCGATATCCAGAATGCGCAAGCGACCTTCGGGAAGATAACCGAACAGCTTGGCCGTGTAGGCCTCCTGCGCGGCCTTCAGGTTGCCGGCGGTGACGTCAAGGCCCGTCCAAAACCCGTAGTGCAGGTTTTCGGCCCCGGTCAGCCAGCGGATGAAGGCCAGCCCCACATCAAGCCCCACCGCGCGCGAGTCGATCTTTTCTGCCATCAAGCACCTCTTCCGGCCTGCCTTAGCGGCTTGACCTTCCCTGGGCAACCTTGGCCTTCGGATTGGCGCTTGTCCGGGAACAAGAACGGATCAAATCTGTTGCGTCCCGTGACTTCCCCCGGAAAGGCTCGCAGCATGCCGCACAACAATTCCAACGCGATCACCGAGCGCCCGGATGTCCTGACGAAGCCCAAGCTGGAGGGCGGCCGCCGTTTCGTCATGCAGACGCCCTTCCAGCCGGCGGGTGACCAGCCGACCGCGATTGCCGAGTTGACCAAGGGCATCCTGTCGGGCGAACGCAACCAGGTGCTTCTGGGTGCGACCGGCACCGGCAAGACCTTCACCATGGCCAAGGTGATCGAGGCCACCCAGCGCCCGGCGATCATCCTGGCGCCCAACAAGACGCTTGCCGCGCAATTATACGGGGAATTCAAGGGCTTCTTCCCCGACAACGCGGTGGAATACTTCGTTTCCTACTACGACTACTACCAGCCCGAGGCCTATGTGCCGCGGACCGACACCTATATCGAGAAGGAAAGCCAGATCAACGAACAGATCGACCGGATGCGCCATTCGGCGACCCGGGCGCTGCTGGAACGCGACGATGTGATCATCGTCGCCTCGGTCAGCTGCATCTACGGCATCGGCTCGGTCGAGACCTATTCGGCGATGACGCAGGATCTGATCGTCGGCCAGCTTTATGACCAGCGCAAGGTGATGGCCGATCTGGTGGCGCAGCAGTATCGCCGGCTGGACGGCGCCTTCCAGCGCGGCGCCTTCCGGGTGCGGGGCGACAGTCTGGAGGTCTGGCCCGCCCACCTTGAGGACCGCGCCTGGCGGTTCAGCTTCTTTGGCGAAGAGCTGGAGGCGATCACCGAATTCGATCCGCTGACCGGGGCCAAGACCGACACGTTCAAGCAGATCCGCATCTACGCCAACAGCCACTACGTCACCCCGCGCCCGACGTTGCAACAGGCGATCAAGGGCATCCGGGAAGAGCTGTTCCACCGGCTCAAGCAGTTGCAGGCCGAAGGCAAGCTGCTGGAAGCGCAACGGCTGGAACAGCGCACCAACTTCGACCTCGAGATGCTGGAGGCGACAGGGTCCTGCGCGGGGATCGAGAACTATTCCCGCTACCTCACCGGGCGCGCGCCCGGTGAGCCGCCGCCGACCCTGTTCGAATTCATCCCCGACAACGCCATCGTCTTCGCCGATGAAAGCCACGTCTCGGTGCCCCAGATCGGCGGCATGTATCGCGGCGACTTCCGGCGCAAGTTCACGCTGGCCGAACACGGGTTCCGGCTGCCCTCCTGCATGGACAACCGGCCGCTGAAGTTCGAGGAATGGGACGCGATGCGCCCGCAATCGATATTCGTCTCGGCCACCCCTGCCGCCTGGGAACTGGAACAGACCGGCGGCGTCTTTACCGAACAGGTGATCCGCCCCACGGGCCTTCTGGACCCCGTGGTCGAAATCCGCCCCGTCGAGATGCAGGTGGACGATCTTCTGGACGAGATCCGCAAGGTCTCGGCCCGCGGCCTGCGCACCCTTGTCACGGTGCTGACCAAGCGCATGGCCGAGGACCTGACGGATTACCTGCACGAACAGGGCATCCGGGTGCGCTACATGCATTCCGACATCGACACGATCGAACGCATCGAGATCCTGCGCGACCTGAGGCTGGGGGCCTTTGACGTTCTGGTGGGTATCAACCTGCTGCGCGAGGGGCTGGACATCCCGGAATGCGGCCTCGTGGCGATCCTGGATGCGGACAAGGAAGGCTTCCTGCGGTCCGAGACGAGCCTCATCCAGACCATCGGCCGCGCCGCACGGAACGCGGAAGGCCGGGTCATCATGTATGCCGACCGAATCACCGGCAGCATGGAACGGGCATTGGCTGAAACCAACCGGCGCCGCGAAAAGCAGATGGCCTACAACCTGGCGCACGGGATCACGCCCGAGACGGTGAAAAAGAACGTCGAGGACGTGCTGGCGGGCCTCTGGCAGGGCGACACGGACCAGGCCCGGATCACGACAAAGGTGGAAAAGCCGATGGTCGGCCAGAACCTGGCAGCCCACCTCGACGCGCTGCGCACCCAGATGCGCAAGGCGGCCGAGAACCTGGAGTTCGAGGAGGCCGCGCGGCTGCGCGACGAGATCAAGCGGCTGGAAGCGGTGGAACTGGCCATCGCCGACGATCCCTTTGCCCGGCAGGAGGTGATCGAGGAGGCGGTGGAAGAGGCCGTGAAGCGCAGTGGTCGGTCCACCGCCGGACGGGCAGGCCAGCGCGGCGGAAAGCGCAGCCGTGGCGGTCGCTGAGGTCCGGCGTACGCTGCGTCATGGGTTGCGGTCTGCCGGCCCGGAAGGCTGTCCGCCACTTCCGCCAGCGGTCAGTCTGCGTGCCTTGAATAGAAGGCCAGCTTCAGGATTTCGGTGGTTGCGATGTACAGCACCACAATTCCGATCGCCGTGGCCAGCACCGGGACAGGCAGGGGCGCCATTCCGAAAAGCCCCGCCACGGCGCCCATCATGGGCAGGCACAATCCAAGCACGGCGATGATCATGGTGGCCAGCAGCAGCAGCGGGCTGGGGCGGCTGGACCAGAACACCCGGCGCGTCCGCAGGACCATGACGACAGCCAGCTCGGTCAACAGCGAGACTACGAACCAGGTGCTCTGGAACAGGGTCTGGTCGGCGCCGAAGACGCGGGTGAGGACGACGAAGGTCACAAGGTCGAACAGCGTGCTGATCAATCCGAAGACGATCATGTAACTGCGGATCGACCGCAGGTCCCAACGCGGCGCATGTGCCACGGTTTCGGCATCGACCTGGTCACTGGCCACTGCCAGCGATGGGATGTCGGACATGAAGTTGTTCAGCAGGATCTGCGCCGCTGTCAGGGGCAGGAAAGGCAGGAACAGCGTGCCCAGCGCCATGCTGATCATGTTGCCGAAATTCGCACTGGTGGTGATGCGGATGTATTTCAGAGTGTTTGCAAAGGTCCGGCGGCCATCGACGATACCCCGGCGCAGGATGTCCAGGTCGGGTGCCAGCAGAACGATGTCGGCGCTTTCCCTGGCGACATCGACCGCATCCTCGACCGAGATGCCGACGTCTGCCTGTCGCAGCGCCGGGGCGTCGTTGATGCCATCGCCCATGTAGGCCACCGAATGGCCGCGCGTTTGCAGGGCGCGGACGATTCTTTCCTTTTGCTGCGGGTCTGCCTCGGCAAAGACGTTGCATTCTTCGGCCAGGTGCCACAACGCCTCGTCCCGCGCGGCCACCAGTTCGGGCCCGGTGATGACGACGGGTTGCAGCCCCACTGCGCGGGCGACGTGTTCGGCCACATGCCGGTTGTCGCCCGTGATGATCTTCACCGAAACGCCCAGGTTGGCCAGATCCACAAGGGTTCTTTCGATTCCCGGCTTCAGCGGATCCGAGAACAGAAGAAAGCCGGCAAAAGTCATTCCGGCTTCGTCGTCTACTTCGTAGCGCGCCTTTGGTGGAAGCCGCCGGTAGGCCAGGCCAAGCACGCGGATCCCTTCCGCCCCCTGGTCGGCGACCAGATCGGCCAGGCGGGCCCGCTGGGCCGTGTCAAGCGGCAGGGTGCCTTCGGGCGTTTCGATCGTATCGCAGCAGTCGAGAACCGTATCGAAGGATCCCTTGGTGACGACCAGATGGGCTTCCTCGCCCGGCAGATCGACCACGATGGTCAGCCGCTTGCGCAGGAAATCGTAAGGAATCTCGTCCACCTTCGGATTGTCGGGCAGGGCCACGCCTCGGGCCGGGGCCGCGGCCACGATCGCCTCATCCAGAGGGTTCTCGATTCCGGTCTCGAAATGGGCATTGATCAGGGCCAGGCGGAATACGGCGTCCGACTCCTGCCCCAGCGGGTCAGTTGCCGCAGTCAGCGCCATCTGGCCGCTGGTCAACGTACCGGTTTTGTCAGAGCACAGGATATCCGCGGTTCCCAGGTTTTCGATCGCCGCCGATCGGCGCACCAGAACCCCGTCTTTCGCCATGCGCCGCGCTCCCGTGGCCATGGTGACGCTGACGATGGCGGGCAGAAGTTCAGGCGTCAGGCCGACGGCAAGTGCAACGGCAAAAAGCAGGCTGTCGATCACCGGGCGGTCCAGCATCAGGTTTGCCGTCAGCACGAAAATCGTGATGATCATCATGACCCGCATCAGAAGCGTGCCGAACTGCCGCAAGCCGCGTTCGAATTCGGTTTCCGGGTCACGCTGGCTCATCCGTTTGGCGATGTCGCCGTAGGCCGTGGCCCTGCCCGTGACGACAACCAGCATGCGTGCAGTGCCGCTGCGGACTGATGTTCCCATGAAGCCGGCGTTCGTCCGCTCGGCCAGCGGCGCTTCGGGTGGTGTTGGCGCCGGGCGCTTTTCTACCGGAAAGGATTCTCCGGTCAGCGAGGCCTGGCTGACCAGAAAATCCCGCGCCTCGATGATCACGCCATCCGCCGGTATCAGGTCGCCTGCCGACAGAAGCACGATGTCGCCGGGCACAACGTCCTGCGCTGGAAGCTCGACCCGCTTGCCATCGCGCAGCACGGTGACGGTCAGGGCGAGGCGGGCCTGCAGCGCCTCGACGGCGCGGGCGGCACGGTATTCCTGCGCAAAGCTCAGCAGCGTGCTGCCCGCGACGATACCCAGGATGATGGCCGCTTCGGTCCATTCCTGCACGACCGCCGAGACCAGGGCTGCGAAGATCAGGATCAGGACCAGCGGGCTTTCGTATTGCCGCAGCAGCAGGCCCGCCCATCCAGTCCGCCGGTGCGCGGAAACAAGGTTCGGCCCCGCCTCTTCCAGCCGCCTTGCGGCTTCGACGCTGTCTAGACCCGCTGAATCCGATCCCAGCGCCTCAAACAGATCGGAGGCGGGGCATGACCACCAGGCAGCCGGAACCTCAGCCATGGCAGAACCCCCCGGCCCTCGACCCATTGCCCGCAGCATGCCGGGGCCGCCGGTCACTCAAGGCTCTGCGCAGGCCAGGATGGGGGCGGGCGTCCATGTCTCGGCTCCCTTTGCCTTGCCCTGCGCTTCCGTCCATGGCCGGATCTGGATGGTCAGAGGTCATGGCGTTCGTGCTGGACGGGCTGCTCGACCCGTGTTCCGGTCAGGGACTTGGCAAGCGCGCTGCGCGCCTCGTCCTCGCCATGGACAAGGAAGGTTACCTCCGGGTTGCCGGTTCTGCTGTGCCAGTCGATCAGGTCCGACTTGCCGGCATGGGCGGAAAAGCCGTTGATCGTATGGATCTGTGCGCGAACGGGCACCTCGTCGCCGAAAAGCTTCACCGTGCGTGCCCCGTCGATGATGATCCGGGCCAGCGTGCCCCTGGCGGCGAAGCCGACAAAGATCACGCTGCAATCGGCGTGTCCCAGGTTGTGCCGCAGATGGTGGCGCACACGCCCGCCGGTGCACATGCCGGACCCCGCGATCAGTACCGCGCCGGATCTTATGGCATTCAGTGCCATGGATTCCGCTGCCTCTTCGACATAGTGCAGTTCCGGCACGGCAAAGGGATCCCGGCCCTGGGCCAGAAGCGCGGCCAGGTCCGGTTTCAGATCACCGGGATGCCGGCGGTAGATCTGCGTGGCCGAAATCGCCATGGGCGAATCCAGAAAGACCTGAAGCCCGTGCGGTAGGGCACCCCTGCCTGCGCCTTCCCGCAGCACGAACAGCAGTTCCTGTGCCCGTTCCAGCGCGAACGTGGGAATGACGACATTGCCGCCGCGCGCCACGGTGCGGCGGATCACGGCCAGGAACTCGGCAACCGAACTTTCCATCGACCTGTGGTCGCGGTCGCCATAGGTGCTTTCCATGACTACCACATCCGCGCCCGAAGGGGGCTGCGGCGCATTCAGCAGCGGCCGGACCGCCGGCCCGATGTCGCCCGAGAACAGGATGCGCCTGGTCATGCCCTTCCTGGTGATGTCGAGGCAGATGCTGGCGGACCCAAGGATATGTCCCGCATCATGCCAGCGCGACACGATTCCATCGCCCAGGTCGATGGTCTGTCCATAGATTGCGATCCGGCCGAAGCGGTCCAGACTGTCCAACACGTCCATGGTGTCATAAAGCGGCTCGGTCCTTTCCCCGTGCCGCCGTTTGCGACGTGCTTCCTCTTCATGCAGCTTGGCGGAATCGAGCAGGACCAGCCTCGTCAGATCGCGTGTCGCCGCCGTGCAGATGATCTCTCCGGAAAAGCCGCGCTTGACCAGAAGCGGAATGCGTCCGCAGTGGTCCAGATGGGCATGCGTCAGCAGAAGCAGGTCCACCGATCCGGGATCAAAGCCGAAATCGGCGGCATTCTCTTCGTCCAGCTCTTGCCCGCCCTGGAACATGCCGCAGTCGATCAGGATGCGTCTGCCGTTCGCCTCGAGCAGGTGGCATGATCCGGTCACACCGCCTGCGGCTCCGTGAAAGGTCAGGCGCATGGTCAGTCTCCCTTGTCGGTCGTTGCGGGCAGAAGGGGAAGTCCGGCCTGATCGTACCAGCGCAGGATGTCGGACCAGATTTCCTCGGCTGTTTCCGCGAACCAGAACAGGTCGCGATCCTCGGGGTCGATCACGCCTTCCTCGACCAGGAAGTCGGGATCGAAGACGCGCCGCCAGTAGTCCTGCCCGACCAGGATCACGGGCATCGGCGTGATCTTGCGGGTCTGGATCAGGGTGAGCGTCTCGAACAGTTCGTCCAGTGTGCCGTAGCCGCCGGGAAACACCACCAGCGCCCGGGCGCGCAGCAGGAAGTGCAGCTTGCGGATGGCGAAATAATGCAGCCGGAAGCAGAGGCCCGGGGTCAGATAGGGGTTCGGAAACTGTTCGTGGGGAAGCGTGATGTTCAGGCCGACCGTAGGGGCGCCGGCATCATGCGCGCCGCGATTCGCGGCTTCCATCAGGCCGGGCCCGCCGCCGGTGACGATGGTAAGTTGCCCACCCGGTGCGACCCTCGCCGTCCCGACAAGCCGGCCGAAGTCGCGCGCCACTGAATAGTAGCGGCTTTTTTCCTGCACGCGCCGCGCGATGCGCAGACGCTGCGCCAGTTCGGCGTCCTGGGGGTTCCGCGCGCAGTCGGCCTCCAGATCCTCGACCCGCCTGGCCGCTGCGCGGGGTTCGGGCACCCGCGTGCTGCCGAAGACCACGATGGAATGCCGGATGCCACGCGCCTGCAAAAGTGTCTCGGTCTTCAGGAAGTCCATCTGCAGCCTCAGGCCGCGCGCCACCTCGCTTTCCAGGAAGTCCAGATCGCCGTCTGCCTCGCGGTATTCGGGGCTGGCCAGAATGGCATTGACCAGATCCGAGGATCGCGGATCGTCGCTGTCAGGCTTCGGATCGGTCCAGGGCAGCGGACGCTCACGCCGGATCGGATGGGCAGGGGCGGGCTTGCCTGTCAAAGATCTTCCGGTCCTTGCCATCGCGGTATCGAGCCCCCTCAGCTCTTGCCCGGCCCCGTGCGCCATTTCGCGCGGCTGCCAACCGGGCTGTGCCCACTATCGGCTACCCGTGCCGATGATGTCATCTGATCTCTCGCACGAAACCGGCAATCGGGTCTGCATGGTGAGCAAACTAGTCCGGCGGCTGGCGATCTGCCCTTGATCTGCATCAGGGTGTCATCCGTCATCTTGCCGGGCGCCGGGCCGCATGCGGCACCCTGCGTGCCACCAGGCTGACCGTCAGCTGCCCGATCCCAGGGTCGCCGTGATGAAGGCACTGAACACACGGGCGGGAACCGACAGGGGCCGCGCGTTCGACCAGGTTAGACCGACGTCCATCGAGGGTATCGGCTCTATCGTCTGGCGCTGTTCGATCCGTTGCCCTTCAAGAGACCACGGTCGATAGACCATGTCGCTGAGGATGGTCACTCCCATGCCCGCGGCCACCATCGACCGTACGGCTTCCACTGACGATGTCGTGAAGACCGTTTTCGGGACCAGACCGTATCTGTCCCAGTAGCGCCCTGCGGTCCGGCTGGCCTCGTCCACGGTCAGCATCACATAGGGTTCCTGCGCCACGTCGTGCAGGCTGATTTCGGGCGCAGCCAGCAGGCGGTGATCCGACGGCAGCCACAGCCGCCGGCGCGAGCGGAACAGGGTTTCCGAGGCAAGGTCTTCCGTGTTGCTCAGGTTCGAGGTCAGCATCACCGCAAGGTCAAGACCGCCAGAGACCAGCGCATTCTCGATCGCCGCGCGGGGCTGTTCGGACAGTTCCAGCGTGATGCCGGGGTAGATGCGGCGGAACGCAGCGTAGTGGCGGGCCATGAAATAGCCCGCGACCGTGTAGGTCAGCCCCAGGCGCAGACGGCCGGTGACCTGGGTCTCCTCGCCCAGGGGGCTGCGGGTGGCTTCCTCGACCGCTGCGATTATGGCCTTGGCCCGCGAAAGGAAACGCGCACCTTCGGGGGTCACGGATACGCCATGTGCGTTTCGCGCCAGCAATCTGGCGCCCAGCGTCGCCTCCAGCCCCTTGATCCCCGCCGTCACCGCCGACTGCGAGATGTTCAGTTCCATTGCGGCATGGCTGACCTGACCGGTCTCGGCCGCGGCGATGAAATAGCGAAGTTGCCGGATGGTAAGGGACACCGAAAGCCTATCTGATTTTTTGATATCGTATCGCAATAATTCGAATTTGCAATGAAGCCATCCCGAGGCGAACCTGCGGCGGGATCGAGTAGCAGCAGGGGGGGCGATGCCGGTCACGATCAACTGCGACATGGGGGAAAGCTTCGGGCTCTGGCGCATGGGCGACGATGCGGGAATCATGCCCATGATCCACATTGCCAATGTTGCCTGCGGCTTTCACGCCAGCGACTTCGACCATATGCGCGCCACGGTGCGGCTGGCTAAGAAGCACGGGGTGAAGGTTGGCGCCCATCCCAGCCTGCCCGACCTTCAGGGCTTTGGCCGACGCGAGATGAAGATGGGCCGCGAGGAAATGGCCAACTGCATCATCTACCAGGTGGGCGCGCTTTGCGGCTTCCTGAAGGCCGAGGGGATGGAGCTGAACCACATAAAGCCGCACGGCAGCCTTTACGGCATGGCCGCGCGTCAGGAAGAGATCGCCCACGCGGTCTGCGACGCGGCAGATGTGTTCAAGGTGCCGCTTCTGGGCATGACTGGCACGCTGCATGAAAAGATCTATCCTGCCCGGGGGCACGGCTTCATTGCAGAGTTCTATGCCGATCTGGAATACCGCCCCGACGGCAGCCTGATCGTCACGCGCGAGCATGACGCCAAGGATCCCGCGCTGATGGCTGCGCGCTGCATCCGGGCGATCACCGAAGGCAAGGGCACGGCAACGGATGGGTCGGACATCCCCGTGCGCTGCGATTCGATCTGCATCCATTCCGACACGCCGAATGCCATCGACATCGCCCGCGCGGTGCGGGCGGCCGTCCAGCCCTACACCTGAGAGGATTTCCCATGGCCCAGATCCAGTCTCCGCTTCCTGGCACGTTCTACCGCGCTTCTGCCCCCGACAAGCCGCCCTTCAAGGCCGATGGCGACTCCGTCGCCGTGGGCGATGTGATCGGGCTGATCGAGGTGATGAAATCCTTCCACGAGGTGCGGTCCGAAGTGGCCGGCACGAACATCCGCTTCGTTGCCGACAACGAGGAGCCCGTGATGGCGGGCGCCGTGCTGGCCGAGGTGGATTGATGCTGCAGAAGCTTCTGGTCGCCAACCGCGGAGAGATCGCCGTGCGCGTGATCCGTGCGGCGAAGGATCTGGGCATCGCGACTGTTGCAGTCTATTCCGATGCAGACCGCGAGGCGCTGCACGTCCAGATCGCTGACGAGGCCGTGAACATCGGACCGCCTGCGGCGAAGAAAAGCTATCTGAATCAGGCCGCTATCCTGAAGGCAGCCGCCGATACGGGGGCAGACAGTGTGCATCCCGGCTATGGCTTTCTGGCCGAGAACGCCGATTTCGCCGATGCCTGCAAGGCGGCTGGGCTGATCTTCGTCGGTCCGTCCGGGGACGCGATCCGCACGATGGGCGACAAGGTTGCCGCGCGCTCGGCTGCCCATGCGGCAGGGGTTCCCGTGGTGCCGGGCAGCATGGGCCGCGTGGCCGACATCGACGAAGCCCGGCACATCCTGATCGACACGGGCTTTCCGGTGATGATCAAGGCAGCGGCCGGCGGGGGCGGGCGGGGCATCCGCATCGCGAACGACCTGGCCGAGTTCGAGGCTGCCTTCCCCCAGGCCGCGGCCGAGGCGCTGGCCGCCTTCGGCGATGGCGGACTCTACATGGAAAAGGTCGTCACGAAGGCGCGCCACATCGAGGTGCAGGTGCTGGGCGACGGCACCGATGCCGTGCATTGCTGGGAGCGCGAATGTTCCCTGCAGCGCCGGCGCCAGAAAGTCTGGGAAGAGGCGCCCTCGCGGGCCCTGTCCGACCGTGTGCGCGACGATCTGTGCCAAAGCGCCGTGCGCCTTGCCAGGGCGGTCGGCTATTCCGGTGCCGGGACCATCGAATATCTCTACGACGACGAAAGCGACCGCTTCTACTTCATCGAGATGAACACCCGCATCCAGGTGGAACATCCGGTCACCGAGATGATTACCGGCATCGACCTGGTGGCCGAGGGCCTGCGCATCGCTGGGGGCGAGCCGCTGCGGCTGAAGCAGCGGGACATCGTGGCGCGCGGCCACGCCATCGAGGTGCGTCTGAACGCCGAGGATCCGTCGCGCGATTTCGCACCCTTCCCGGGAACCGTTTCGGCCCTGCGGGTGCCGGGCGGGCCAGGGGTGCGTTTCGAATCGATGCTTTACGCGGGTTACACCGTGCCACCCTTCTATGACTCGCTTCTTGCCAAGCTGGTCGTGCATGGCGAAACGCGAGAGGCGGCGATCACCCGTCTTGTGCGGGCCCTGAAGGAAACCCGCATCGAGGGCCTCCGCACCACAAGGCCGCTGTTCCTGGCACTGGCCGAAGACGAACACGTTCAGGCCAATGCCGTTCATACCCGCTGGCTGGAAGGCTGGCTGGATACCCATTCCGCTCGGCTGCTGCCGGAACTGGAACCGTAGGAGGGAGGGACCATGTCGATCCGTTTCAGCTTCGGAGGCGATGAGCACATCTTCGGAGAGGTTTCCGAAGCCATGTCGCTCGAGGCCTTCTTCACCTCGCTGTCGATGACCAATGCGGTCCGCGCCGCAGGCATCAAGGGCGTGACCGAGATCTGCCCGGCAAATGCCAGCTTTCAGGTCAAGTTCGACCCGGACGTGATCAAGCCGGGCGACCTGCTGAAAGAGTTGCAGGGGATGGAGGCAGCAGCGGCACAGTCCGATGCCAGCCTCAAGACGCGGATCATCGAGATCCCGGTCTTCTACCAGGATCCCTGGACGCACGAGACGCTGATGCGATTCCGCGAGCGGCACCAGGATCCGACAAAGACCGACCTCGAATACGCCGCCGAGATCAACGGGCTGGGCACGGTCGAGAACTTCATCAAGGCCCATTCCAGCCAGCCCTGGTTCGTGTCGATGGTGGGCTTCGTGGCGGGGCTGCCTTTCCTTTATCAGATGGTGGAGCGGGAGCGGCAGTTGCAGGTGCCGAAATACCTGCGGCCGCGAACCGACACCCCCAAGCTGACTGTGGGGCACGGCGGCTGCTTCTCCTGCATCTATTCGGTGCGCGGTGCGGGGGGGTATCAGATGTTCGGGATCACGCCGATGCCGATCTATGACCCGAACCAGCAGGTGTCCTATCTGTGCGACGAGATGTGCCTGTTCCAGCCCGGCGACATCGTCAAGTGGAAGCCTATCGGCCGCGACGAATACGACGCGGCTATCGAAGCGGTCGAACAGAACCGATTCGAGCCGGTGATCCGGCCCGCCACCTTCTCGCTCTCCGAGTTCAACAAGGACATGGCCGGGACCAATGCCAAGCTGATGGAGGCACTCAATGGCCGTTAAGGTGATCTCTCCGGGGCTTTCGACGACCGTGCAGGATCTTGGCCGCCCGGGCTACTACCACCTGGGCATCCCCCTCTCCGGGGGCATGGACCGCTTTGCCCTGCGTGTGGCCAACATGCTGGTCGGCAACGACGAGGGCGCGGCGGTGCTGGAGGCAGTGTTCATGGGCCCGGAACTGGAATTCACCGCGCCGGCCTGGGTGGCGGTGACCGGGGGGGACCTGCCGCCGAAGCTGAACGGCGATGAACGTGCAGGCTGGGAGGCGTTCCCTGTGAAGGCCGGGGACCGGCTGTCCTTCGGCTTCCTGAAGTCCGGCGCCAGGGCCTATATCGCCATCTCTGGCGGGATCGACGTGCCGCTGAAGTTGGGGTCGCGCTCGACCTACACGCTGGGCGCGCTGGGCGGGCACGAGGGCCGCGCGCTGAAGGCAGGCGACGAACTGCCGGTGGGCGCGGGCAGTGCGGGCAAGGGCAGCGTGCCGGCGGCCATGCGGCGGATGCCGGGCAACCCGGCCGAGTTGCGGATGCTGCCGGGTCTTTACTGGCACCGGATCACGGCTGAGGCGGGCAAACGCTTCTTCGCCGACACCTGGAAGGTTGCGCCCGAGGCGGACCGGATCGGCTACCGCTTCCGCGGAGGCACCGCGCTGGAGTTCGTCCCGCGCGAACAGCCCTTCGGAGCGGGGTCGAACCCGTCAAACATCGTCGATGCCTGCTATCCTTACGGGTCGATCCAGGTTCCGGGCGGAACCGAGCCCATCGTTCTGCACCGCGACGCCGTGTCGGGCGGCGGCTACATGATGCTTGGCTGCGTCATCAGTGCCGACATGGACCTGATCGGCCAGCTGCAGCCGCATGCCCCGGCACGTTTTGTCGAGGTCAGCATGGAACAGGCACTGGCGGCCCGGCACGACCGGCAGGCCGCCCTGCAACGCGTGCGTCATCATCTGGGGAAATGATGCACGCAACCGCTCATCGTGCGCCATTGGCTGCCGGTCGCGACACAGCGAAAAGCGCACGAAGTGCGTCGATGAGCGGTTTCCTACCTGCCCCTGGCCTCTTTCGGCGTCACGCCGAACCGGGCCCGGAAGGCACGGCTGAACTGCGCTTGGTCGGTAAAGCCCCGCGCATACGCGATCTCGCCGATGGCGCGGCGGTCGGCCGGGTTCTTCAGATCCTCCATCGCTGCCTGCAGCCGCGTGTCGCGGATCCACTGGCCCAGGGTGGTGTTCGTGTCGCGCAACAGCTCGTGCAGATAGCGCACCGAAATTCCGCAGCCTGCCGCCACCTCTTCCGGCCCGAGGTCCGGGTCGTCGATGTTCCGGCGCACGAAAGCCTCGATGCGCGCCAGGTGCGCGGCGCGCACGGTCGAGGCGCCCGAGGTCAGAACCCGCTCGTCCGACTGGATGGCCAGCGCCAGAAGGTCCACCAGCTGGCGGCCCACGATGGCGCGGGTCTCTTCGCTCATCGCGTCATAGCGCTGCGGGATCAGGTGGACCATGTCCACGAAAAGGCCGTTCGCCCCGTTCGTTGCATCGAACTGAAGCGAGCAGAACCGGTCCGGCGCACGGATGCGACCGCCCAGCATGTCCTTCGACAGCTTCATCACCCAGAGGTCGGCAGGTTCGGCGTGGCTGAATTCGTACGGCTCGTGGCTGCGCTCAATGAAGAAGGCGCCGGGGTTGGCCCGTACCTCCTTTCCTGCCTGTGCAAAGCGGACTTCGGACCGCGCGGGCAGGGTGACCAGGAATTCCTCGGGTCCGGGTTCGCGGAAATGCTTGGGCAGACGGCGGTAAAGCAGCGCGTCCGAGGTCAGGCGCGAGATCGATACCCCGCCCAGATCCCAGGATGTCAGCTCACCGTCAAAGGCCTCGGGGCGGTGAAAGGTCAGTTCCAGCGGAAAGTAGATGCGCGCGATCGTTTCGTGCCAGTGCCGGCTGCGGGCTGCCTGATCCACCCCGCGGGTGGTGATCGTCGTCTTCATCGCGTCCTTCCCCCTTTGCCGCATCAGGGCACGGACGTGCGAGTCGGACAAGCGGTCATCAACCCGCCCTGCACTGAAACGCAAGAAGCGGTGCACCCGGTGCAAAGACGCGAGCGCGATGGCGTCGCTAGCCTTCCCCGACCAACGGCGCAACAGACGCCGCGCGACAGGGAAGGCAGACGACTGCACCGGGTTTCCTGCCCGGCCATTTCCCTGTTGCGCGGCCCTTACGGGAGGGTTTCGTGATGGCGGGCACGCCAAGGAAAAGGAAGAAGGTCGAGGTGGACCCGATCACCCTGTCGGTGGTCCGGGGCATTCTTGAAACGACGCAGCGGGAGATGACGCTGAGCCTGGAAAAGACCGCGCGATCGTCGGTGTTCAACCTGGCACACGACTATTCGACCGCGCTCTTCAACCACCGGCCGGAGATGATCCTGCAGGGGCAGGACATTCCGATCCACCTAGGCTCGCTGATCCCGGCGATGAAGGTTGTGGCGAAGTATTTCGAGGGCGACATCCATGAAGGCGACCTCATCATTCACAACGATCCGGCCTGGGGCGGCAGCCATGCGATCGACACCTGTTTCTACAAGCCCGTGTTCTGGAAGGGGAAACTGAAATACTGGACGGTCTGCAAGGGCCACCTGACCGACGTGGGGGGGCCGGTGCCGGCTGGCTACAATCCCAACGCCAAGGAAATCTATGCCGAATGCCTGCGCATCCCCCCGGTCAAGGTCTGGGACCGTGGCACCCCACGCAAGGATGTGCTGAACCTGCTTCTGACCAACATGCGCGCCCGGCGTGACCAGGAAGGCGATTTCAATGCCCTGATCGGTGCCTGCCAGGTCGGCGAGCGCGCGCTTCTGGCCATGCTGGAGAAATACGGCGAAGAACAGGTCGATGCCTGCATCGAAACGCTGCTCGACATGGCCGAGCGCCAGATGCGCAGCCTGATCGCAGCGGTACCCGACGGCACCTACGAGGGCTCGGCGATCCTGGAGGATGCCGGTCACGGCTACGGCGACTTCGAGATCAAGGCGACTGTCACGATCAAGGGCGACAGCTGCCATATCGCCATCTCGAGCCCGCCGCAGATCCCCTATTTCATCAACAGCTACGAGGGGAACAGCCATTCTGGCGTCTATCTGGGCCTGATGATGTTCGCCCAGTTGCCGCCCCCCTACAACGAGGGGCTCTACCGCTGCGTGACGGTGGATTTCGGCCCCAAGGGCACGATCTGCAACGCGGCCGAACCCGCGCCGCACATGAATTGCACCACCACCCCGATGGAAACGCTGACCGACGCGGTGCGGCTGGCCTTCGAGAAGGCGGTGCCGTCCAAGGTCTCGGCCAGCTGGGGCCATGCCAACGGCCTGAACATCGCCGGCTGGGACAAGCGGCATGACGAGGAATACGTGACGATGGTGCTGGCCACCATCATCTCGGGCGCGGGGGCGACGCCCAGCCAGGACGGCTGGCACGCCTGCGGGCCGGAATGCTGCTTCGGCGCGCTGACGTCGGGCGACGTGGAGCTTCTGGAATACAGCTACCCGATCATCATCCACCGCTACAGCCTGATGACCGACAGCGGGGGCGCGGGCAAGTTCCGCGGGGGCAGCGGCACCGCCTGGGAAGTGGAACCGCTGAACGATGAAATGACCTTCATCACCTTCGGGGAAGGCCGCCGCATCCCTGCGGTGGGCGCGGCGGGCGCGGCCAGCACGATCATCGACACCAAGGTCGGGCGGCTGGAACTGGTGCAAGGCGAAAGAACCGAAACCATCCGCGAGAACGTCATCAAGGTCATCAAGCCGGGCGATCGGATCACCAACATGAACCCCGGCGGCGGCGGCTACGGCAACCCGATGGACCGGGCCGTTGAAAAGGTGGTCTGGGACGTAAAGAACGGTCTCGTTTCCATCGACGGAGCAAGGGAGGACTACGGAGTCATCATCACCGACCCCGCCACACTGCATGTGGACATCAAGGCAACCGAAGAGCTGCGGGCGCGTCGTCGCGCCGCCATGGCCGCGAAATAAGGGGGAACATGAGATGAAATCCGATTACCGACTGGGCATCGACGCGGGCGGCACCTTCACCGACTTCGTTCTGGCCGACAAATCCGGGCAGGTGCGGCTTTACAAGGCGCTCTCCACCCCGCAGGACCCGACACAGGCAATCCGCAACGGCCTGGCGCTGATCTCCGAGGATCTTGGCATACCCGCTGAGAAGGTGGTGTCGAACTGCGACCTGTGCATCAACGGAACGACGGTGGGGTTGAACGCTCTGATCACCCACAAGGGGGCCAAGACCGGCCTGATCTGCACCGCCGGACATGAGGACAGCCTGGAAATCCGGCTGGGTCACAAGGAGGACGGCTACCGCTACGACCCGGAATATCCGCCCGCCACGATGCTGGTGCCGCGGTATCTGCGCCGGGGCGTGCGCGAAAGGGTGCTGTCGGACGGCAGCGTGCGCGAGCCCCTGAACGAAGCCGACGTGCGCGCGGCTTGCGAACTTTTCCGCGCCGAAGGGGTGGAGACGGTGGCGATCAGCTTCGTCTGGTCGGTGCTGCACCCCGACCACGAACGCCGCGCGGGGGAAATCGTGCGCGAAATGCTTCCGGGCGTGGTCCTGACCCTGGGCAGCGAACTTTATCCGCAGGTCCGGGAATACACCCGCACCTCGACGGCGGTGGTGAACGCCTATCTTGCGCCGATCATGAAGCGCTATGTCGAGGCGGTGGACAGCTATTTCCGCAGCCTCGGGGCGAAGCAGCCGGTCCGCTACTATCAGTCGAACGGCGGGCTTGCCATCGGCCAGGCGATGACGGACCGCTCGGTCTATGCCATCAATTCGGGTCCTGCCTCGGCACCGGCAGCGGGTCAGTATGTGTGCGAACCCTTCGGACACCGCAACGTCATCACCGTGGACATGGGCGGCACGTCCTTCGACATCACGCTGACCAAGGACGGGTCGACGAACATCAACAAGAACATCGACTTCCTGCGTTACCGGATCGGCGTGCCGATGATCCAGGTGGAAACCCTGGGCGCGGGCGGCGGGTCGATCGGCTGGATCGACGAGATGGGGCTGATGCAGATGGGCCCGCAATCGGCGGGCTCGGATCCCGGACCGGCCTGCTATGGGCAGGGCGGCAAGCTTCCCACCGTTTCGGATGCGAACCTGGTACTGGGCTATCTGAACCCCGACGGGCTGGTGGGCGGGCGCCTGCCGCTTGATGCGGCAAAGGCGCATCAGGCGATCAAGGCGAACCTCGCCGATCCCTTGGGCATGAGCGTGGAACGTGCCGCCTATGGGATGTTCACCATCGTCAACGCCAACATGGTGAATGGCATCCGCCGGGTGACCGTGGAGCGCGGATACGACCCGCGCGACTTCGTGCTGGTCGGTGCGGGCGGGGCGACGGCAGCGCATATCACGGCACTGGCTTCGGCCATGGGGATCGACACCATCGTCCTGCCCAAGCTTGCCTCGGGTCTTTGTGCCTTCGGCCAGATCATCAGCGACGTGAAATACAACTACATGGCCACCGCCCCCCTGCGGCTGGACAACAACGCGGCCTATGCCCGGATCGACGAGCTGTTCAACCAGATCGAGGCGCAGGGCGTGGCGCATCTGAAGGCTGACGGCTTCAAGGCCAGGGATATCGTGACGAAGCGCAGCCTCGACATGCGCTATGTCGGGCAGGTGCACGAATGCACCGTCGAAATCGGCACATTCAAGGTCGATGCAAGGTCGATCGGCAAGATCAAGGACGCCTTCCACAAGCGCCACAAGGAGCTTTACACCTATGCCGAGCCTGCCTCGACCGTGGAAGTGGTGAACATCGAAAGCACGCTTTATGGCGTCGTGGACAAGCCCGCCCGCATGAGCATCGGCAAGGGCGTTTCGCCGCAGAAGGCGCTGAAGGGCCACCGCGATGCGGTGTTCAGCGCCGATGGCAAGCGGACAAGGACGCCGATCTATGACGGAACGCCGCTTGGGGCCGATGCCGTGATAAAGGGGCCGGCGGTGATCGAAGAGGTCACCACAACCATCGTGATCGAACCGGGCTGGACGGCGCGGCTTGATGCCAGCGGTTCCTACCTCATCACCCGCGACCGGAAAGGAGCAAGATGAACGACCTGCGCGCTGACAAGGTATCGGTGGCCTTCGCCGGGCTGAAGGCGCTGTCGGGGGTGAACCTGACAGTGTCGCCCGGTCAGATCGTCGGGCTGATCGGCCCGAACGGGGCTGGAAAGACCACGCTTGTCAATGTGCTGACCGGGTTTCAGACCGCAACGGAAGGGGCTGTCCTGCTGGACGGACAGCCCCTTTCGGGACTGAAGCCGCATGAGGTTCGCCGCCGCGGCATTGCCCGCACCTTTCAGGGCGGGCGGCTGTTCCGTGACCTGCCGGTGATCGACAATCTGGAGGTCACCGGCGTCGGCCTGGGCCAGTCGCGCGCGGCAGCGATTGCCGAGGCCGAGGTGATGCTCGACTGGGTTGGCATCGCCCCCTTGGCGGGCCGGATCGCGGGCGCGCTGCCCTATACCGACGAACGCCGCGTCGCCATCGGTCGGGCGCTGATGGGACGGCCGAAGTTCCTGCTGCTTGACGAACCCGCCGCCGGGATGAGCGCACAGGAGGCGGCCGAACTTTCCGCCCTGATCCGCCGCATCGCCGGGGAAATGGGCTGTGGTGTCCTGCTGATCGAACACAACGTGGGCCTGGTGCTGGGCCTTTGCGACCACATTGTCGTCCTCGACAGCGGTGCGGTAATCGAGGCCGGCCCGCCCGATGTGATCCGCGCCAGCGAGAAGGTGCGTCACGCCTACATGGGCAGCGCCGCCGACACCGATCTTCCCGTGCTGGAGGTAGAGGCATGAGCCTGCTGGCCCTGTCCAACATCTCGGTCCGTTACGGGCGGCTTACGGCCGTTCGCGGCGTGACCTTCACCCTTGCCGAGGGTGAGATCCTGTTCATTACCGGCCCGAACGGCGCAGGGAAATCCTCGCTTCTGCGGGCCATCGCCGGGGTCACACCCCCTGCCGGGGGCCGGATCGACTTTGCCGATCACGACATCACCGGCCGGGCGCCCGAGGACATCGCGCGTCTGGGCCTGTCCATGGTGCCCGAGGGGCGTGACGTTTTCGGCTCGTTGACGATCGAGGAAAACCTGATGGTCGGCACCGGCATGCATTCCGGCACCCGCGGCTGGCGGGCGCGGGCAGCCAGCGAGCTTGAGGCCGTCTATGCCACCTTCCCGATCCTGAAGGAGCGGCGTCACAGCCAGGCGGGGCTTCTGTCGGGTGGCCAGCAGCAGATGCTGGTCATCGGCCGGGCGCTGATGACGACGCCGCGTCTGGTGGCGATCGACGAACCCAGCCTTGGCCTTGCGCCGAACATCACCGATCAGGTCTACGAACGGCTGATCGCGCTTCGCGCCGAACGCAAGCTGACGCTCTTGATCGTCGAACAGTCTTCCACCCGCGCGATGATGGTGGGTGGGCGGATGATGCTGATGCGGGGGGGCGAAATCGTGCTGGACGGCGATGCCCGCGCGCTTGGGCAAAGCGAGGCGATGCAGGCTGCATACTTCGGATATGGGGAACATTGATGGGCGGGTTGATGCAGGTCATCTTCGACGCGCTGTCGCTGGGGTCGCTTTACGCTCTTGGCGCGCTTGGCATCGCGCTGATCTTCGGCGTGATGCGGCTGGTCAATTTCGCGCATGGCGACGTGATCGCCTTCTGCGTCTTCGCGCTGCTCTGGCCCTCGGTCGATGCGGTCGCGATCATCTTCGCGGGCAACCTCCCCTGGTTCCTGCTGATTCCCTTCACCCTTGCCGTGGGCGCGGGGCTTTCCGTGCTGTCCGAGGTGGTGGTGTTCCGCCGCTTCCGCCGCGCGAACCCCGCAACGATGATGATCGCCTCGTTCGCTCTTGGCTTCGTGATCCGGTATTTCCTGCTGATGCTGTTCTCCAGCCGACCGAAAAGCATCTCGCTGCTGCCAGGCCTCAGTCAGCCTGTCGAGATCTTGGGCGCGCGTATCCCGCTTCTGCAGCTGATCACCATCCTTGTGACCATCGCCGTCCTGATCGGCCTGACCGCCTTTCTGCGCCGCACCCGCTTTGGCCTTGAGATGCGGGCCGCGGCCGAAAATTTCACCATGGCGCGGATGCTGGGGGTCAGGGCGAACCGGGTCATCATGGGGGCCTTCGCCCTTTCCGGCGCGCTGGCAGCGGCCATCGCGTTGATCCTCGGGTCGCAGACCGGCACGGCGAACATCATGATGGGGGCAAGCGTGATGCTGATGGCCTTCATCGCCACGGTGATCGGCGGCATGGGCAGCCTTGCGGGCGCGGTGATCGCGGGCTTTGCGCTGGGGGCGATCGCCACGGTGATGCAGGTGATCCTGCCGCCCGATGCCCGCGCCTTCCGCGATGCCTTTGTCTATGGCGCGGTCATCCTCGTCCTGATCTTCCGCCCGCAAGGCCTGCTTGCGGCGCGCGGCACGAAGGAGCGCGTGTGATGGCCCGTTACTCGATCCTGCGCCGCACCATCGCCACGCCGCTGATCCTTTCGGCGCTACTCTTGGCCTTCGCCCTGATCGCATGGTTCGTCGGGTCTCGGCCATTCAATCAGACCGTGATCGACATCTTCCTTCAGGTGGTGTTCGTCGTCGGACTTTACACCTTCATCGGCAATTCCGGCGTCATCAGCTTTGGCCACATCGCCTTTGCCTGTCTTGGCGGCTATGTCGCGGCCTGGACGACGATCAAGCCGATGATGAAGGGCACCGCCATGCCCGGCCTGCCCGACTGGCTGATGCAGATGGAGATTCCCTTCTGGGCGGCGGCCCTTGCGGGCGGGACCTTCGCGGCCTTCTGGGCCCTTGTCTTTGGTGCCGTTCTCATGCGCCTGTCGGGCATCGCGGCGTCGATTGCGACCTTTGCGATGCTGGCGATGGTCAACGCCATCTATTCCAACTGGAGCAGCGTCACGGCCGCGACCTCCTCGGTCGTTGGGATTCCGATCGTCCGCTCGATCTGGCCTTACATGATCGCCGCGATTCTGGCGGTTTTCGTGGCCTGGGCCTTCTCGATCAGTCGCCATGGCCTTGCGCTGCGTGCCGCGCGTGACGAACCCACGGCCGCCGCCGCCAGCGGCATTAACATCCCCCGCGTAAGGCTGATTGCGTTCGTGATCTCGGGCGCGATCATGGGGGCAGGGGGTGCGCTTTATGCCCATTCCATCGGCCTTGTGACGCCCGATACCTTCTATCTTGGACTGACTTTCACCACCCTTTCGATGCTGGTCGTTGGCGGCATGGGCAGCCTGTCGGGCGCTGTGCTGGGTGTGCTGATCCTGTCCAGCCTGATCCAGGTTCTGCGCTGGCTCGAGGCCGGGGTGCAGGTGGGCACCAGCACCTTCGCCCTGCCGGGCGGCGTGCAGGAAATCGCACTGGGCGTGGTAATGATCCTCATCCTCATGTTCCGGCCATCGGGAATCATGGGCAACAGCGAACTGACCGGGCTGCGTGCCCGGACGGAAAAACCGGTCGAACCGGGAACGGACTGAAACCAACCAACGGGAGTTGAACGATGAAGAAACTGACAGCAATCCTTGCCGCCACGACGTGCCTTTCCAGCGCGGCCCTTGCGGATGACGACCGCATCATCGTGGGCTTCGCCACGGCCGAGACCGGCTTCATGCAGGCCTATGACAAGCCCGCGCAGGACGCGGCGATGATCCGCATCGCGGAAATCAACGAGGCCGGCGGCCTTCTGGGCAAGCAGATCGAGGTGGTGAACGCCGACACCAAGACCGACCGGGCCGAGGGCGCAAAGGCTGGCCTTTCCGTCATCGACCAGGGCGCAGACATGGTCGTGGTCTCCTGCGATTACGACTTTGGCGCCCCCGCCGCGCTGGCGGCGGAATCGAATGGCCTGATCTCGTTCTTCCTCTGCGCCGAATCGATCAAGGCCGGCATCCAGGGTGTCGGGCCGAACTCATTCTCGGCTTCGGTTCTGGCTGCCGTTCAGGGCGCAACCATGGCGGAATGGGCCTACAACAAGAAAGAGGCCCGGACATTCTACCGCCTTCTGGACACCTGGACCGAATACAACAAAGGCATCTGCGACGGCTTCGACTGGATGCTGCCGCAACTGCCCGAGGCCAAGCTGGTCGGCGAGGATACCTTCCTGAACGAGGACGCCTCGATCGCTGCGCAGATCACCCGGATCAAGTCACTGCCTGAAGAGCCCGATGCGATCATGCTTTGCACCATGATGCCGGGCGCGGTTTCGGCCATCAAGCAGCTGCGCGCTGCGGGCATCAACTCGATGATCCTGAACGGTTCGGGCGTGGATGGCAGCTACTGGCTGTCTGCGGTGCCGGACCTGTCGAACTTCTACGTGCCGGTTCAGGGCTCGATCTATGGCGACGACCCGAACCCCGCGGTGAACGAGTTCAACGCGAAATACACCGAAGTGACCGGTGCGCCGCCGGCCACGCAATACACCTATCCGGGCTATGTGATGATCGACGTCTGGGCCAAGGCCGTCGAGCGTGCCGGCACGACCGAGACCAGCGCCGTTGTGGCAGAGCTGGAAAAGATGGTCGATGAACCTACCCTCTTCGGCCCACGCACCTTCACCAGCGAACTGCACCACCAGAACCGGGCCCGCTACCTGATCGTCGAAACGAACAACGGCAAGCCGGGCGTGGTCGATGAATGGACGATCTCCTCGCCCATTCCGGTTGCCGACCTGATGAAGTAAGGCACAGCCAAGGCATGGCCGGCCCCGCGCGTTCGGGGCCGGCCTTCCTGTCGGAGGGGAACATGCCCGAGGTCAGCATCCGCCCGCTGCGTGCCACCGACGAAACCGATTGGCGGCGTCTGTGGACGGGTTATCTTGACTATTACGAAACCACGGTGCCCGAGGTGGTCTATGCCACCACCTTTGCGCGCCTGTTGGGCGACGATCCGCAGGATTTCAACGCCCTGATTGCCGAGGTTGATGGGCGCGCGATGGGGCTGGCGCATTATCTGTTCCACCGGCACTGTTGGAAGGTCGAGAACGTCTGTTACCTCCAGGATCTCTACGTCGACCCTGCCGCGCGCGGCACCGGACTTGGCCGCCGCCTTATCGAGGCAGTCTATGCCGCAGCCGATGCCAACGGCACGCCCGCCGTGTACTGGCTGACCCAGCACTTCAACGAAGCCGGTCGGCGGCTGTATGACCGGATCGGCAGGCAGACGCCTTTCATCCGCTACAATCGCTAGGTCAGTATGCAGACCGCGCGACGCGGGCAGCTTCCTCATGCGGCTTCGTCTGCCCGTCGGTGCGGCTCCGCACGGCGCAGCTAGCCGCGTGCCTTGCGGTAGCTGTCCTTCAGCGCAATGAGGTCGCCCTCGAAGGCGAAGACATCGCAACCGCGCACATCCACCGACACCCCGTCGCGCGTGGTGCCGACGAAGCGCCAGGTCGACAGGCCCGTATCACCCGCTACGACATGCGCGCCCTCGGTCCAGGCCGCCTGCGGGAAAGTGTCGAAGATGGCCGCATAGGCCGTGCGAACCGCCTCGCGGCCGCGGTGAACCCGGCCCTCGGCATCCGGCCCGGCAGCGGCATGAAAGGCGCAATTGGCTGACATGCAGGCCATCAGCCCATCCAGATCCCGCATGTTGAACGCCGCCATCAACCGTTCCATGGTCGCACGTCGCTTCCGGGCAAGGGCGTCATCCACGACTTCGATTTCAAGGAACGACAGGGGGGCGACGGACGAACCGTTGGTCACATTGTGCTCTACCCCAACCCGGCGCGAGTAGGGCACACCTTGCCGAAGTTGTGCCTGCGCCCTCTGGCCATCCGGCATGTCCAGTGTCAGGGTTCCGTCGGTCAACGGCACGATCACATAGTCGTGCTCGTGCCGGTGCCACCCCGTCTCTGCCCCCGGGGAAAAGCGCCATTCGGTTACCTTGAAACGATCGTCATGGATATGCACGACAGGTTCGGCGATCTTTGTCATGGCTGCTCCCGGTCTGACGCACCGCAGCGACCTTAGCGCGCTGCCGGGCCAATGAGTAGGGTCCATGCTGCCATGGTCGCCTGCAATTGGCCCGGTTGCGCAAGTCGTCTGATGGGCGCGTTGAACATTTCCCCGAACGGATGCATCGCGCGGCTGACATGACGGGAACGCGAAGCGCGCAAGATTCATGAAACACGGCTTCGTGCACCTGGACCTCAGCGATCCGTGGCCGAAGTCTCGAAATGAACGGCGCGCCTGCCCTTTGTCTTTCATTGGCAGGGGCCGGCCGACAATCATGCCATCCGGGCGCTGGCACAAGTTCGTCGGCACACGCTGCCTGACCCGGACTCCAAGCTCTTTGATCGCAAAAGCCGAAACAGGACCGTTGCTGCAACAACGACAGCGGCGGGAAAGGCTTTCGGGTGCCTGTCTTGGCGGGTGGCAATGCGGCGCCGATCCTTCGGGCGGCCGAACATGATTTTGCACCAGCAAGCCAGCGGGAATACGGCGATCAACGCCCCCATGGGCGGCGTTCAGCGAATGCCGTTCGCCCGCGCGACGAAATCAGACAGGTGAGGGACGTAGTCCGTCGGACCGTCGCCTCCAGTTGCCATGGCGAGTGCGAAAGAGTTCTTGACGGCGCTGGCCATGGGTGTGGCCACGGTTGCGGCATTGGCCATCGCCTCGACATAGCGCATGTCCTTGTAGGCGTTGCCGATGGTGAACTTGTGGGCCTCGCGGTTGCCTTCCAGCGCGTAGCCCATGAACGTCTGGTAGAAGCCGCAATCCATCCGCCCGCCGCGGATCACCTTGTCGAACTCGGACACCGGAATGCCCACCTTGCGAGAGAGCGCCAGCGCCTCGGAATAGAGCGCGGCATAGCCAAGCGACAGGAAGTTGTTCAGAAGCTTCATCTTGTGGCCATCGCCGACGCCGCCGATATGGACGATCTTGGCGGCCCAGGTGGCGATCACCGGCTGGACGCGGGTAAATGTTTCCTGCTTCGCACCCACCATGCAATCCAACGTACCCTCCCAGGCCTCCTTCGGGGTGCGGCTCAGCGGCGCATCAACGAACTCGACACCGACCTCGGCAAGTTCTGCCGCAAGACGCAGCGTTACCGTCGGGTCCGAGGTCGAGCAGTCGACGATGACCGAACCCCTGGCAAGCCCCGGCTTCAGTGCCGCCACAGTCGCCGCTACTTCGGGCGCGCCGGTGAGACACAGGAAAATGATGGTCGAGCTGCGGGCAAGATCGGCCAGCGAGGCGGCCTCGGTCGCGCCCCGCGCCACCAGGTCATCCACCGGGGCGCGGTTGCGATGGGCAATGACGGTCAGGGAATAGCCCTTCTCGACAATGTTCTTGGCCATGCCATGCCCCATCAGCCCTGTGCCGACAAAGCCGATCTTTTCTTTCGTGGCGGTCATTTCGTGTCTCCGGTAGGGGATCAAGTCAAGTTGAAGCGACGGCGCAGGTCGGCCACCTGCTCGGGTGTCAAGGTCCGCAAGGCGTGGTCTCGCAACATCAGGAACAGCTTGGCGGTCTCTTCCAGCTCTTCCGTGGCATATTGGGCATTGGCAAGTGAGGTGCCGGCGACGACCGGGCCGTGGTTGGCCAGCAGCACCGCATGGTGGCGGCTGGCCAGCGCCCGGACTGCATGGGCCAGATCCGGGTCGCCGGGGGCGAAATAAGGCACCAGCGGCAGGCGGCCCACCCGCATGACGTAATAGGCGGTCAGTGCCGGCAGGACATCCTGCGGGTCAACGTCGCGCAGGATGCTGACGGCCGTGGCATGGCTGGAGTGCAGATGCACCACCGCCGCCGCATCGGCGCGCTCGCCATACATCGAGAAATGCAGGAACGCCTCTTTCGTGGGCGCGTCGCCGGACAAAAGCCGTCCCTTGGCGTCGAACCGCGACAGGCGGGCCGGGTCCAGTGCGCCCATCGAGACATTGGTTGGCGTCATCAGCCAGCCGCCATCTTCCAGCCGGACCGAGATATTGCCGCTGGACCCAGCCGTCAGGCCCCGGGCGAAGAGCGAGGCCCCGACGCGGCAGATCTCGTCCCGGGCGCGGGTTTCGTCAGACATCGTGGTTCTCCAGCAGATCCCAGGCCCGCAGGAAGAAGTCGGGCCCGCCAAAGTTGCCAGACTTCAGCGCCAGCGCAAGGTCAGGGCCGGCCGCACTGCGCGTCCAGGGCACGCCGGGCGCGATCTCGGGGCCGATGTAAAGCATCGTCACGCCCAGCGCCGCGACCACAGCGCCCGAGGTCTCTCCCCCGGCGATCAGGAAGCGGGAAAAACCCGCGTCTCGCAGCAGGCGGGCTGTTTCGGCCAGAGTGGTTTCGAGCAATGCGCCTGCCTTGTGCTGCCCGAGACGGTCCTGCACCGCGCGCAGGATGTCGGGCGGGGCGCTGGAATAGATCACGGGCGGGCGGGTCCCGGGTTGCGCGATGGCCCAGGCGGCGATTTCGGCCGGGGTGAGGCGACCGTCCGCCAGCGCCCCGGGATCCAGCGCCAGAAGCGGCAGGCCGGCGCTGCGGGCCGCCTCGATCTGGCCCAGCGTCGCCGCCGAGCAAGAGCCAGCCAGCACCACCGGGCGGCCCGCCGGGGCCTTCATGCGGCGCGCGACCGGCTGGGGCCTGACCTTGCCGCTGCGGATGACATTCGCCGCCAACCCCAGACCGATCCCCGAGCCGCCGGTCACCAGAGGCATGTTCTCGCAAGCCGCGCCGATAACGCGCAGGTCGTCGTCGCTCAAGGTATCCACGATCAGGATGCGGTCGCCCGCGGCCTGTCGTGCGGCGAATTCCGCGCGCAGGGCGTCCACCCCCTGCCGGATTGTCCCGATCTGCACCAGACCGACTGGCAGCGCTGTCTGTCTCTGAAGCACCCGGACGAGGTTCGAGTCCCGCATCGGGTTCAGCGGATGATCCTTCAGCGGACTGTCCGACAGCAGCAGGTCGCCAACGAAAAGGTGTCCCTTGTAGGTGGTCCGCCCGGCCGCCGGGAATGAGGGGCAGGCGATGGTCAGCGGGCATCCCGTCAGATCCATCAGTGCCGCCGCGACCGGGCCGATGTTTCCCGCGTCCGTCGAATCGAAGGTCGAGCAGTATTTGAACAGCAACTGTTCCGCTCCCGCTGCCTGCAAGGCGCGGGCCGCCGCACAGGACATCTCGACTGCGTCGGCTGCGGGAATAGACCGGGATTTCAAGGCGATGACCACGGCATCAGCATCGGGCAGCCTGGAGCCCGGCTGCGGAACGCCCATAACCTGCACCGTGCGCAAACCTTCGCGCGTCAGCATCAGGCACAAGTCTGTCGCGCCGGTAATGTCGTCTGCCACAGCTCCGATTCGCACGCTGTCGTCCTTCTTTGCTTCGGTTGCCGGGGCTGACATCCCGCAGCCTGTCCTGCGTTGCCGCGCCTGAACGTTGCCCTTGCCTTGGCCGCGACTCCTGCGCTAACGATGCGAATGACAACGCTATCATGGCGACCCTGTCAAGGGACCACGCGGCTGGGGGATTTTGGGGAATATCATGAACGCCACGACTGACCTGCGCATTTGTGTCCTGGGCTTGGGGTCGATGGGCCTTGGCATGGCGGCCTCCTTGCTGAAACGGGGATTTACCGTCACGGGCTATGACCCGAACGTCGATGCGGTAAACCGCTTTGCCGACGCAGGCGGCCGGGCTGCCGCCAGCCCCGGTGAGGCTGCGCGTGGCGCCGATGTGGTGCTCTGTGTGGTGGTCAACGCGGTCCAGACCGAAACCGCGCTGTTTGCGGCGGATGGGGCCGCGACGGCGATGGCGCCAGGGGGCATCGTGATTTCCAGCGCCACGATGTCGCCAGATGCGGCGCGGGCGCTTGCGGCGCGATGTGCGGATCTGGGCCTAGGCTATCTGGATGCGCCGATCAGTGGTGGGGCGGCGCGCGCGGCGGCGGGCGAGCTTACGATCATGGCCTCTGGTCCGGCCGCCGTGTTTGGCCGTCTCCGCCCTGTGCTGGATGCTATTGCCTCCAAGGTCTACGAACTGGGCGAAGAGGCCGGAACCGGCGCCGCCTTCAAGGTCGTGAACCAGCTTCTCGCCGGCGTCCACATCGCCGCCGCTTGCGAAGCGATCACCTTTGCCAAGGCAATGAATCTTGATATAAGAAAGGTTTACGAGGTCATCACCGCCTCGGCCGGCAACTCCTGGATGTTCGAGAACCGGGTTCCCCACATCCTGGACGGCGACTACGCGCCACGCAGCGCGGTGGATATCTTCACCAAGGATCTCGGCATCGTCTCCGACATCGGTCGTGGCCTCAAGTTCCCGACCCCGATCGCAGCGATGGCCTTGCAGATGTTCGTGATGACAGCGGCCGCCGGCATGGGGCGCGACGACGACGCCTCGGTCGCCCGAATGATCGCGGGTCTTGCCGGGCTGGACCTGCCGGGGATGGAGCGCTGACCATGCCGAGGTTTGCCGCCAACCTGACGATGATGTTCAATGAACATCCCTTCATCGAGCGTTTCGCTGCGGCGGCTCGTGTCGGGTTCGACGCGGTGGAGTACCTTTTTCCCTATGACTTCGACCCGTATGACATCGCTGGCGCCCTGCAAGGCAACGGTCTGACACAAGCCTTGTTCAATCTGCCGCCGGGCAACTGGGCGGACGGGGACCGCGGGCTTGCGGCACTGGCCGACCGGAAGGATGAGTTTCGCGCCTCGGTCAAGATTGCCCTGACCTATGCGCGCGCGACGGGGGTGAAGCGGCTACACGCGATGAGCGGCTTGGCCGACCGGACTGATGCCGCCGCCCGAGCGGCCTACCGCGACGCGCTGGTTCATCTGTGCGAGGCGGCGGGGGCCGAGGGGGTTGACGTGATGATCGAACCGATCAATCCCCGCGACATGCCGGGTTACTTTCTGAACGATTTCAATATGGCAGCCGATCTGATCGCCGATCTGGGCCTGCCGAACCTGCGGCTTCAGTTCGACATCTATCACCGCCAGATCATTCATGGGGATGTGCTGACCGGGCTGTGCCAACTGATGCCGATCATCGGGCATGTCCAGATCGCCGCCGTCCCTCTGCGCCACGAGCCCGGCACGGGCGAGCTTGCGGATGCGGTCATCCTGTCTGAGCTGGACCGGCTGGGTTATGCGGGCTTTGTCGGCTGCGAATACCGCCCGGCGGGCGATACCGTGGCCGGTCTGGGCTGGATGACGGCCCTTCGGCCGGGCTGACGATCATCCGGCCAGTACCCTCGCAGCATGGGCCATTCCCAGTTCGGGGCTGGTCAGGACGGGCAGGGCGCCAAGCCGGTCCTTCACCGTCTCCAGTGCGCGTGCCATCGAGGCCTGCGCCAGGACGATCACATCGACTTCGGGCGCAAGTGCGGTCAACGCTTCGGAGACCAACCGGTCATGGCCCTGAGCGTCCCCTTGCGTCAGAAGCGCAAAGGCGCCGTCGGCAAGGCGGCTGGTGATGGTGCAGGATCGCTCGGCGGCCTGGGCGGTCCGGCGGATCAGATCTGCGGTCGGGTCCAGTGTGGTGGAAAGCGTCGCCAGCACACCAATTCTGGGTCCGCGCCGCACGGCTTCCAGCGCCATCCCCTCGTCGATTCGCAAGAGTGGCACCGGACAAAGCGGCCGTGCAGCCTCGACCGCAGGGCCGAGAGAGGAGCAGGTGACGATGACTGCCCCCGCCCCGGCATCGACGGCCGACCAGACCATCGTGGTCAGCCGTCGCATGGTCGTCAGCGACAGGCGACCCTCGCGAATCGTGTTTCGCAGCAGGCTTTCGTCCAGCATGGTAAAGGGCGTCCAGTCAGGCATGTGCTGGCGGGCCAGAGCCTCGAACGGACTGATCAACCCCGCCACGGTATGAATCAGGGCCAGGTTACTGGCCGGGGACGGTTGCGCCTGCGTCATCTTGAAAGCTCCCTGTCATGGCCCTGGATCCTTCCGGTGGCGGTCTGTCCGAGCAGGATATGGCAGCGGTGCCAAAATGCGCCGAGGTCCAGACGACTCGCAAGTCCAGAAAGGACCAGGGGGTGAGAATCCAAACAATTGCGCGGCTCAAGGACGGGTGATGCCGATTCTGGCATGACGCAATGCCCGAAATGGCAATTGACGGGTGGTCATACTGCGTCAAGAAATGACAGCGTTGCCATTGATGCGCTGCCACTACGGGAACAGTCCGGCCGGATCGCCGGGCGGATCGGGCGCAGCGGCGCCCAAGACCAGGGTCGCAAGAAGCGGGAAGAGGAGCCTGAATGTCCGTGTCTGGCCAGAAATCCACCGAGGCGACACCGGCGCCGTTCAGCCTCTGGCGCGAACTGGCGCAGCTGCGTCATGTCCGCGAGGTCAACGTGCTGGCCGCAATGCTGATCGTCGGCGCCCTGATCAGCTTCTTCACGCCCTATTTCCTGACCACCAACAACCTGATGGGTGTCTTCCGCGCCTTCTCGCTGACGGCGATCATGAGCATCGGCATGGTCATGGTCATCATCACTGGCGGGATCGACCTGTCGGTCGGATCTGCCATGGGCCTGGCCTCGCTGGTGACGGCCTTGTCCTTCGATGCCGGGTACGGCACCGGCTTCAGCATTGCTGCCGGGCTTGGCGTGGGCGTCACCTTCGGCCTGGTCAACGGGCTTCTGATCACCGCGATCGGGCTTCCGCCCTTCATAGCGACGCTCGGGACGCTCAGCATTGGGCGCGGCATGATGTACATGATCACGCACGGCGTCCCGGTGACGCCCGAAACGCCCGAGATCTTTTCGGTCCTTGGCCAAGGCTATGTCGGCCCGGTTCCGGTCCCGGTGGTCATCATGCTGGTCCTGATGGTGGTCTTCGCCCTGGTGATGCGGCGGACCCGCTTTGGTCGGCATGTCTATGCTACCGGCGGTAACGAACATGCGGCGCGTCTGAGCGGCGTGAAGACCGACCGGATCAAGCTTGCGGTCTATGTGTTGTCATCCACCATCGCCTCGCTGGCCGGCATCATCGGCTTCTCGCGCTACCTGTCGGCCGAACCGGCCTCGGGCTTCGGGTCGGAACTTGACGTCATTGCCGCGGCTGCGATCGGCGGCGCCAGCCTCGCCGGCGGGGTGGGCAGCGTCACCGGGGCCGTGATTGGCGCGGCTCTCGTCGGCGTCATCGCCAATGGCGTCGTGCTTCTGAACATCAACACCTATGCGCAACAGGCCATCACCGGGGGCGTGATCCTGATCGCGGTCAGCCTCGATGTGCTGCGCAGCAAGCTGACGGGAGGAAATGGCTGACGCCCGGCAAGCGCCAGAGCCTTTGAAAGATCAAGACAAATCGGGAGCCCGGACCCATGCCGGGAGTGGAGGAAAGACCATGAAGACCCTTATCAAGACCGCGCGCGCCGCGATGGTGACCCTGGCTCTGACGGCCGGCACTGCGGCCTTTGCCGAGGACATCACCATTGCCGTGGTGCCGAAAGTGGCCGTGCCGTTCTTCGACGACTGCAACACCGGCGCGCAGGAAGCCGCCGAGCGGCTTGGCGTGAACTACCAGTGGGTCGTGCCGCAGAACACCCAGGGTTCGACCCAGGTCAAGATCATGGAAGACCTGATCGCCCGTAACGTCAGCGGTATCGCGATCTCGGTCAACGAGCCGAAGTCGGTTGAAGGCGTGATCAAGCAGGCGATGGATGCCGGCATCAAGGTCGTGACCTTCGACAGCGACAGCGCCAATTCCGGCCGCAGCATGTATATTGGCACGATCAACACCGAAGCGGGCGTGACCATGGGCAATTCCATGGCCGAGGCTCTGGGCGGCAAGGGCAAGGTGGCCATCGTCACTGGCCAGCTGGGCGCATCGAACCTGAACGAACGCATCGACGGCGTGAAGAAGGCGCTGGCAGCCTATCCCGAGATCGAGATCGTCGCGGTGGAAGGCACCGAGGATGATCTGGCCAAGGCCGTCTCGGTGACCGAAGCGCTGTTGCGCGCCAACCCCGACCTCGCAGGCATCTTCGGCATGAGCCAGGTCGGCGGCCCTGCCGTGGCCAAGGTGCTTGCCCAGAAAGAGTTCTCGGATCGCAAGGGCGTGCTGAAGGTCTTCGCCTTCGACGATCTGCCCGATACCGTGAAGGGCGTGAAGGACGGTTTCATCGACGGCATCATGGTGCAGCGTCCGGTCACGATGGGCCGGCTGGCTGTCGAAAGCCTGGTTGCGCAGATCAGGGGCGAAGCTGGCGAGATCAAGGATATCGATACCGGCGTGACCGTCGTGAACGCGAGCAACCTGGACAGCTACACCAAGTGATCCTGACGGCGGAGGCGCAGGGAAACCCGCGCCTCTGCTTTCCTTTCCGTTCCCGCGCGAGGCCCGAATGACGCCCTTTCTCGAAATGCATGGCATCTCGAAGACCTTTCCGGGGGTCAGGGCTCTCAACCGAGTCGACCTGCAACTGCGGCTGGGCGAAGTGCATGTTCTGGCCGGCGAGAACGGAGCCGGGAAAAGCACGCTGATGAAGATCATGACCGGGGTCTACAAGGCCGACCCCGGCGGCGTGATCCGGGTCGAGGGGCAGGACACCGTGATCCGCGATCCGGTCCATGCCCGCGCCCTGGGCATCAGCATCATCTACCAGGAGCTTGCGGTCGTGAACAACATGACCGTGGCCGAGAACATCTACCTTGCCCGCGAGCCGCTTACCGCGGCCGGCCTGATCGACCGGCGCCGGATGAACGCCGAGGCTCGCGCCGTTCTGGCAGAGCTAGACATTTCGATCGACCCCGACACCAAGGTCGGCGGTCTCAGCATCGGCCAGAAGCAGATGGTCGAGATCGCGCGCGCGATCTCCTACAGTTCGCGGCTGATCATCATGGACGAACCCACCGCCTCGCTTAGCCACCACGAGGCCACGGTGCTGACGCGGATGGTCAGACGGCTGGCGGGCCAGGGGATCGGCATCGTCTACATCTCGCACCGGATGGACGAGATCTTCGAGATCGCCGACCGGATCACCGTGCTGCGCGATGGCGAGACTGTGGACAGCCGCCCGGCCAGCGAGATGACGCGTGACCTTCTGGTGCGCAAGATGGTGGACCGCGAGCTGTCGCAGCTTTTTGGCGAGCATCTGTCGTATGCCACCGGCCAGGTGCTGATGTCTGTGCGTGGACTGGGGCTGAAGCGCCCGACAGCGCAGGGGGCGCGGGTCAGCGATGTGTCGTTCGATCTGCACAAGGGCGAGATCCTGGGCTTCTTCGGCCTGGTCGGCGCCGGGCGGACCGAAGTGATGGAGATGATCTTCGGCAGCCGCGCCCATGTCGGCCAGATCGCCATCGACGGGCGCGAGGTGCGGATCGAAAGTCCCTCGGACGCCATTGCGCAGGGCATCGGATTCGTGACCGAGGACCGCAAGGAACAGGGCCTGGTGCTGGGAATGTCCGTGCGCGAGAATTTCAGCCTGACACATCTCGCGAACTATTGCCGCCTGGATGTGGTGAACCGCCGGCGCGAGACCGAAGCCTGCCGCGGCTTCGTGCGCAGCCTAGGGATCAAGACGCCTTCGACCGAACAGAAAGTGCTGAACCTGTCGGGCGGGAATCAGCAGAAGGTGGTGATCGCGAAATGGGTGGCACGACGCCCGCGCATCCTGATCGTGGATGAACCCACCCGCGGCATCGACATCGGCGCCAAGGCCGAGGTCCATGCCCTGCTGAACCGCCTCGCCTCTGATGGCATGTCGATCATCGTCGTGTCTTCGGATCTGCCCGAGATTCTTGCGATCAGCGACCGGGTGGTCGTCTTGAAGGAGGGCCGGATAAGCGGCATCCTTGGCCGCCATGATGCGACGCAGGAACGGGTGATGCTGGCGGCGACGGGCTGAGAAGAGAAAGAAGACATGGAGACATACAATGGCCAAACGCATCATCTTCACCGGCGGGACCGGAAAAGCGGGGCGGCACATGCTGCCCTATCTGCTGAACAAGGGCTATTCGATCCTGAACCTTGACCTGAAGCCCTTCGACCATCCGGGCATCAACACGCTGATCACCGACATCACCGACAGTGGCCAGGTGTTCAACGCGCTGACCACCCATTTCGGCTTCAGTGGCTATGACGAGGGTGCGCCGCCCAAGGCGCCCGACGCCGTGGTGCATTTCGCCGCTGTGCCCCGGGTGATGATCCAGCCCGACAACGTTACCTTCGCCGCCAATACCGTGGGCACCTACAACGTCATCGAAGCGGCGATGAAGTTGGGTGTGCGCAAGGTGATCGTCGCAAGCTCGGAGACGACCTATGGCGTCTGTTTCGCGGAAGGCGACAAGGACTATCACGCCTTTCCCCTGGAAGAGGATTACGACATCGACCCGATGGACAGCTACGGCCTGTCCAAGCTGGTGAACGAAAAGACTGCCCGCGCCTTCGCCATGCGCTACGGGGCTGACATCTATGCCCTGCGCATCGGCAACGTGATCGAGCCGCACGAATATTCCAACTTCCCGGGCTACCTGGACAATCCGATGTCACGCAAGCGCAACGCCTGGAGCTACATCGACGCCCGCGACCTCGGCGAGATCGTGCATCTCTGCATCCAGAAGGACGGCCTGGGTTTTCAGGTGTTCAACGCGGTGAACGACACCATCACGGCCGACCTGCCGACCGAAGAATTCCTGAAGAAATACGCGCCCAACACGCCGATCACCCGCCCGATGGGCCCGCGTGAGGCACCGCTGTCAAACCGCAAGATCCGCGAGGTTCTGGGCTTCAAGGAAGCGCATGACTGGCGCAACTATGTAAAGCGCTAGGATCAGTGCAGAACCGGGGCGCGGCCGGAAAGGCCGCGCCTTGCGCAAGGGGAGCGTGGAGTGACGAAGACCAAGCTGCGGCTGCCCGACCGGAAGGTCAAGGTTACCCTGCGGGATGTGGCGCTGCACGCCGATGTCAGCGAATCCACCGTCTCGCGCATCATGCGCAACGAAGGTCTGGTGGCCGAGGCGACCCGACAGAGGGTCATGGAAAGCGTCCGCGCGCTTGGCTATGTGCCGAACCGCATCGCCGGATCGCTCGCCTCGCTCGACACGCATCTTGTGGGCGTCGTGGTTCCCTCGCTCTCCAACATCGTCTTTCCCGAGGTGCTTCAGGGGATCAATGCCGGTCTGCGCGGCACCCCGTATCAGGCGGTGATCAGCGTAAGCGACTACGAGATGGATCACGAGGAAACGCTGGTTCGCGGCATCCTGTCATGGCAGCCCAAGGCGATCCTCATCACGGGCTTCGAGCACACGCTTGCGACGCGGCGCATGCTGGATCAAAGCGGGGTGCGGGTGGTCGAGATGATGGAGATCGACAGCGCCCCCATCGACATTGCGGTCGGCATGTCGCATCGCAAGGCCGGTTATGCAGCCGGCAGGCACCTGATCGAGCGCGGCTACCGGCGCTTTGGCTATGTCGGGCACGACTGGACTTCGGATCGCCGCGCGCGCCAGCGGTATGACGGTCTTTCCGAGGCCTTGTCCGAGGCAGGGTTGTCCGTTATCGCCCATGCCATCGCCGACGGCTCCAGCTCGATTGGCGCCGGCAAGGAGCAGACAGCGCAGCTGCGCCACATGGCCGACGTGGACGTAGCGGTCTATTCGAACGACGACATGGCTGTGGGCGGGATATTTCACTGCATCGAAGCAGGCATCTCGGTCCCGGATCAGTTCGCGATCTTCGGCTTCAACGGCCTGGAAATCGGGCGTGAATTGCCAAGACCCCTGTCCACGATCCGCTCGAACCGCTTCCTCATCGGCCAGAAATCCATCGAGGCCATCCTTCAGGCCCCCGAACGCCCCGCGACCAAGACCACCATCGACACCGGCTTCGAGATCTTTGCCGGAGCCACCGCCTGACCACACCGCAGTTCCCGGGATCGCGGATCGGCCCGGACTGCGGCAGGGTCGCAACGGGTTGGGGCACCAAGGTCGAGGGTGAAGGCGAGTGAAGCGCCCCCAAGCATGGTGGCTAGAAACGCAGGGTTTCCTGTAGTCAGGCACCTTCGGAAACTGCCTCGATCCGATGTCCGTCGAGGTCAATCACGAAAGCCGCTTACTAACCAGGGCCATAGGGCCATACTTGCAAGTGGGGAGATGAATGGTGCTGCAAGAGAGGATTGAACTCTCGACCTCTCCCTTACCAAGGGAGTGCTCTACCACTGAGCTACTGCAGCGCCGTTGGTGGCGGCGGAATAGACGCATTCGCACTGAGGTGCAAGGGGGTATGCACGGGAATTCCTACCCTCTCTGGACCCATCCGCGCCCTTGGGGTAGAAGCCTTGGCCATGCGCAGCCCTTTGGACACCTCGCCTGGGGAAAAGTCCCGGAAGCCCAGACGCCCTGAAAGCCGCGAAGATCGGCTCAAGGCGGCGCTGAAGGCCAACATGGCGCGCCGGAAGGCACAGGCAAAGGCCCGCAACGCCGAGGAACGGCCGGGCAAAAGCGAAGGGGAATAGGGCGGATGGATTCGATTCTGGTGCGCGGCAACGGGGCCCTTTCGGGGGCGATCCCGATCGCGGGGGCGAAAAACGCCTGCCTCACGTTGATGCCTGCCACGCTTCTGTCGGATGAGCCGCTGACGCTGACCAACGCCCCGCGGCTTTCAGATATTCGCACGATGACCCAGCTGCTGCAATCGCTGGGGGCCGAGGTCGCCAGCCTTCAGGATGGGCTGGTGCTGGCCTTGTCCAGCCATTCGATCACCAGCCACAAGGCCGACTACGACATCGTGCGCAAGATGCGGGCCTCGATCCTGGTGCTGGGGCCGATGCTGGCGCGCTATGGCCACGCGGTCGTGTCGCTGCCCGGCGGGTGCGCCATCGGCGCGCGGCCGGTCGATCTGCATCTCAAGGCGCTTGAGGCGATGGGGGCAGAGCTCGACCTGCGCGACGGCTATGTCCATGCCAAGGCCCCCGGCGGGCGGCTCAAGGGCGCGGTGGTGGAGTTCCCCTTCGTCTCGGTCGGCGCCACGGAAAACGCGCTGATGGCGGCGACCCTCGCCAGAGGGACGACCGTCCTGAAGAACGCAGCGCGCGAGCCCGAGATCGTTGACCTTGCCCGCTGCCTGAAGAAGATGGGGGCGAAGATCGACGGCGAGGGTACCTCGACCATCACGATCGAGGGCGCCGACCGTCTTGGCGGGGCAACGCACCAGGTGGTGACCGACCGTATCGAACTGGGTACCTACATGCTGGTGCCGGCGATCTGTGGTGGCGAGGTAGAATGCATCGGCGGTACGCTCGATCTGGTGGAAGCCTTCGCCGAACGGCTGGATGCGGCGGGCGTTTCGGTCACTCAGACCAACCGGGGCCTGAAAGTTGCTCGCAAGAACGGCCGTGTCCGGGCTGTAAACGTGACGACCGAGCCCTTCCCCGGCTTCCCGACCGACTTGCAGGCGCAGATGATGGCGCTTCTCTGCACTGCCGAGGGCGTGTCGGTTCTGGAGGAGAGGATCTTCGAGAACCGCTTCATGCATGCGCCTGAACTGATGCGGATGGGCGCGCGGATCGATGTTCACGGCGGTACTGCCACCGTGACCGGCGTCGAAAGGCTGCGCGGCGCCCCTGTCATGGCGACTGATCTGCGCGCCAGCGTGTCACTGATCCTTGCGGGACTTGCGGCCGAGGGCGAAACCGTGGTCAGCCGTGTCTATCACCTGGATCGCGGTTACGAACGGGTGGAAGAGAAACTCCGCGCCTGTGGCGCGCATATCGAACGTATCCAGGCATGACCGACGCGAAGTTCGAGGATGGCGGCGAAGCGCCGCTGCGGCTGGTGGCACAGGATGCCGAGGATCTGAAGGTGATCTCGGCCCTGATCCAGGACGCGGTTCTGCCGGTGACGGAACTGAAATATGACGCAAAGCGCCACCGCTTCGCGCTGCTGGTGAACCGTTTCCGCTGGGAAGACCGTGACCAGGCTGAACGCGTGGGCCGCGCCTATGAACGGGTGCGCTCGCTCCTTGTGATCGAGGATGTCCGAAAAGTGCAAAGCCTTGGCTTTGATCGCAGCGATAAGGATCTTGTACTGTCGCTTTTGTCCATGGAGTTCACTCCGGCCGAAGATGGTTCGGGTCGGGTGACACTGACGCTTGCCGGGGATGGCGCCATAGCCCTGGATGTCGAGGCGCTGGAAGTACGGCTGGACGATGTGACCCGCCCCTATCGTGCGCCTTCGGGAAAGGCGCCCTCGCACGACAGGGGGTGACGGTCAGCCCCGCAGGGTTGCGGCAAAGGTGTCGAACAGCCCGTCATTCGCCGCAATCAGCGCACCGTCCAGAGGATCGGTACCTTCGCGCAGGCCCTGCACCATGCCACCGGCTTCCTTGACCAGAAGGATGCCTGCCGCAACGTCCCAGGCGGACAGTTCGCGCTCCCAGTAGCCGTCGAAGCGGCCCGCAGCCACATAGGCCATGTCCAGCGACGCTGCCCCCCAGCGCCGCACACCGGCGCAGGCGGGCATCAGCCGCCCGAGATCCCTCAGCATTGCAGGCAGGGTGGATTTTGCGCCAAATGGCACGCCGGTCGCAAAGACCGCCTCATGCATCGCCCGCCGCCCCGAGACACGCAGACGGCGATTGTCGTTCAGCCAGCAGCCTGCACCCTTTTCAGCCCAGAACATCTCGTCCTTCGCCGGGTCGTAGACGACGGCGGAAACGATCTCGCCCTTGTGTTCCAGTGCGATCGACACGGCCCAGTGCGGCATCCCGTGCAGGAAGTTCGTCGTCCCGTCCAACGGGTCAACGATCCAGCGCCGCGTTGGGTCGGCCCCTGCGGCGGCCCCGGTTTCTTCGCCCAGCCAGCCATAGGTCGGGCGCGCGCCCAGCAGTTCTTCCTTGATCAGTCGCTCGGCCTCGCGGTCCGCCCGGCTGACGAAATCGCCCGGCCCCTTGGTCGAGACCTGCAGATTCTCCACCTCGCGGAAATCCTTCACGAGGCTCCGTCCCGCCTTCCGCGCGGCCTTGATCATCAGGTTTAGGTTGGCCGAGCCCTGCATCCATCGCTCCCGCAGCTGTCAGACCCGGCCCTATAGACGGTCGGCGGTCTGAACGGAAGAGGGCTGGACAGCAAGGGCCGAACTACTGCGCAATCATGACCTTCATGTTCTCAAGGCCTTCCCACTTCACCATGTCGAACAGGATCTTCGCATTGCCGGGATGCAACCGCACGCAGCCGGCCGAAGCGGGGCGGCCCAGACGCCTGATCTGATCGGTACCGTGAATCGCGTAATGGCCGTCGTAGAAGATTGCAAAAGGCATCGGCGCATTGTTGTAGCGGCTTGATCTGTGGTTGCGCGACAGGAATTCCGGCGCATAGACCCCGGTTGGGGTAACCTTCCCCGGCCGTGCGGTCGAGACCGGCCAAGTGTAGATGTGCCTGCCTTCGTGGTATACCTTCATCGTCTGGGTTGAAATCGAGACCCGTGCCAAAATTCTGTCTGCAAGGGCCACGCCGGGCAACAGGGTCAGGGCAAGCAGAAGCGCAACAAAAAAACGCACCATGACGACCTCCGAATGACTCGGACAACGGCTCAAGGATTCCAGCTGACTTTGACAAGTCAAAGGAAAACCTGAGGTCCGGCGATCAACTTGCGTGCTGCGGTCTTTCCGCCCGGCAAGCGGTCGCCGCGCCCAATGGGCAAACAACCGCAGAAGGAGGACAAGCGGCCGGCAGCGGCCGGGGCTGCCGCGCCAAGGCCGGTCCGGGTAATGGTGACCATAGCCCGCCGCTTGCCGTCACCTGCAAACTTGGCCACCGCAGGACCCGCAAGGGCCTTTCCGTCACCCGCGAACGCACCTCGTTGTTCTTCTGTCCTGCCGGATGACACCGCGAGCGCCAGCTGGCGCACAGATAGGCAGTGCGCTTCTCGGCCTGCCACTGCGGAACGGGCTACTGGCCGATTGACGCGCATGGTTCGCAGGCCGATGGTCCTGCGGCCCGATGTGATGTGAAGCGTGCAGTACCGACTCTGATCGCTCTGGCAAGGCGCGGAGGCTAGGTGCTTCTTTGCAATTTCACCGGCTCCGACCGTGCCAGCCGCAGGAAATGCGCGATGTAGGGTTTGCCGGCGTCCTCCTCGCGCGTGGCGGCATACATGCGTTTGGTCACCGGGTCGGGCCCGAGGGGGCGGGTGATGTAGTCGGCATTGGTCCTGACCTCGCGCATCACCCAGTCGGGCAGCACCGCCACCCCACGGTTTGATCCCACCAGCATCAGGATCACGGCCGTCAGTTCGGCGGTTCGCTGTGCCCGCGGCTCCACCTTTGCGGGCGTCAGCAATTCCGTAAAGACATCCAGCTTGTCGCGGCTGACCGGGTAGGTGATCAGCACCTGGTCGCGGAAGTCCTCTGCCGTGATGAAGGCCTTTTGCGCCAGCGGATTCTGCGACGAGGCGACGAAGGTCGGGTGGTAGTCGAACAGGGGGTTGAACACGATCCCCGGCGGCGGTTCGCGGTCGGAGGAGATGACGAGGTCCACATCCTCGCGGTGTAGCGCGGGCAGGGCCTCGAAGGCGAGGCCGGCGCGGATGTCCACGTCGATCTCGGGCCAGGCGTGGCGGAACAGCTCCAGCACCGGGAACAGCCAGTCGAAACAGGCGTGGCATTCGATGGCGATGTGCAGGCGGCCCGTTCGCCCGGCGCGGAGCGCGCGGAATTCCTCTTCCAGCGCGTCGATCTCGGGCAGGATCCGTTCGGCGGCGCGCAGCATGCGCAGGCCCGCCGCCGAGAGCCGCATGGGTTTCGAGCGGCGCACGAACAGCTCCATCCCCGCCTGGTCCTCCAGCCCCTTGACCTGATGCGACAGCGCCGACTGCGTCATGTTCAGCATGTCGGCGGCCCGCGCGAGGCCCCCGGCCTGCTGGATCGCCCGGATCGTGCGCAGGTGGCGCAGCTCGATATACATGAATGAACCTCATGAAGATCGTGAGAACTATGAATTTGTCTCAGGCTTGCCGATCTGCGACAAGGGGGCATCGAAGGAGACCGTCATGCCAACCCCGCGCATCAGTTTCGAATTCTTCCCGCCGCAGTCGCTGGACGCCTCGTTCCGGCTGTGGGAGACGGTGCAGGCGCTGGCGCCATTGCAGCCCTCGTTCGTCTCGGTGACATATGGCGCGGGCGGGACGACGCGGACGCTGACGCATGAGGCGGTCTCGACCATCCATCGCAACTATGGGCTGCCGGTCGCGGCGCATCTGACCTGCGTCGATGCCACCCGGACCGAGACGCTGGCCATCGCCGAGGCCTATGCGGCGGCGGGCGTGACCGAGATCGTCGCGCTGCGCGGTGATGCGCCGAAGGGGGCGCAGCGCTTCGTGCCGCATCCCCTGGGCTTTGCCAATTCGGTGGAGCTGGTCGAGAAGCTGGCGCGCACCGGCAAGTTCAAGATCCGCGTCGGCGCCTACCCCGAGCCGCATCCGGATGCCGCCGATGCCACGTCGGACGTGACCTGGCTGAAGCGCAAGATCGACGCGGGTGCATCGAGCGCCATCACCCAGTTCTTCTTCGATGCCGACACCTTCTTCCGCTTCCGCGATCAATGCGTGAAGGCTGGGATCGATGCCCCGATCATCCCCGGCATCCTGCCGATCACCTCGTGGGAGGGTGCGAAGAAATTTGCCCGGCGCTGCGGCACCTCGATCCCGCACAGGCTGGACGAGGCCTTTGCCACCGCCGCCCGCGACGGGCGCGAGGAGCTGCTGGCGCTGACCCAGTGCACGCAGCTTTGCGACAAGCTGATCGAGGGCGGGGTGGAGGATCTGCATTTCTACACGCTGAACCGCCCGCACCTGACCCGCGAGGTCGTCCACGCCCTGGGCATCAAGCCCGAGGTGGTGCTGGAGAAGGTGGCCTGACTTCCGGCCCCTGCGGGGCCAACCGTCGTCTCCCTGGGCGGCTTTCCGACCTGACCCCAGCAGGTGCCCGGAAAGCCGCCATTTTTCCCGGCTTGCCCCTTGGTCCCGATCGGCTAATGTCGCCCAACCCTGTCGTGGATGCGCCCCATGCCCAAGCTTGTGACCCTTCTGAACGGCCCGAACCTGAATCTTCTGGGCCTGCGCCAGCCCGAGATATACGGGCGCGAGACACTGGATGATGTCGCCTCCAAGGCAGCCGATCTGGCCGAGGAACTTGGACTTTCCCTGCGTGCCCTGCAATCGAACCACGAGGGGCAGCTGGTTGACTGGATCCAGGGATGCCGCGGCACATCGGCGGGCATCATTCTGAATCCAGGGGCTTATTCGCATACGTCGATTGCCATTCTGGACGCGCTGAACACCTTCGAGGGGCCGGTGCTGGAAGTGCACATTTCGAACATTCACAAGCGCGAGCCATTCCGACACCATTCCTATGTCAGTCTGCGCGCCGACGGGGTGATCGCAGGCTTCGGCACAGAGGGCTACCTGTTGGCTGTCCGCCGGATGGCGTCGCTTCTGGCCGGATGACTGACCGGTTCCAATGGCATCCGAAGGCGCGGCTGTCTGCTGCCGGGCAAGAGGTCGGCCGGGCAGTACCGCAGGGTCCGGTAGCTGATGCCACTGCAGAGGGCCTGGCGCAAGTCATCGGATTGCCAGCCTTCCGGGTCGGAGCACCGGATCAGCCGCCGCCAGAGGAGGGCCGGGTTCCCACCTTCGAGACGCTCACCTCGGGTTCGACCGGGACGCCCCGGCGCATCCGGCGGACGCAAGGATCGTGGATCGCAAGTTTCAAGGTCAACGCGGGCTTGGGCATCGGCCCGGGCGCGCGGGTGGCGGTCTTGGGCCGCCTGGTGCATTCGCTGTCGCTTTATGGCGCGATCGAAGGGCTGCACCTGGGAGCTGCAGTTCACCTGCTGGACACGCTGCGCCCGGATCGGCAAGGCAGGTATTTGAAACAGCAAAGGATTTCTCATCTTTACGCCACGCCGGCGCAACTGCGCCTGTTGTCCGAGGGGCAGGAAACATTGCCTGATCTGCAACGGGTTCTTGTCGGGGGATCGAAGCTTGACCCGGCCTTGCGCGGGCGGTTTCAGGCCTTGGCGCCGGCAGCAGCGATCTGCGAATTCTATGGCGCGGCGGAAACCAGCTTCATCACCTTGTCCGATTCGGCGACGCCAGCGGGTTCGGTCGGCCGACCCTATCCGGGCGTGGCGCTGACCTTGGATGCGGCGGGTGAGCTATGGGTGAAAAGCCCCTACCTGTTCATGGATTACGCTGGCAGCCCCGGCGGTGCGCGCTGGCGTGACGGTTGGCTGTCGGTGGGCGAGATTGCGCGGATGGAAGACGGCTTCCTCTATCTGCATGGCCGGGCCGGGCGGATGGTTACCGTGGCCGATCAGAATGTCTTTCCCGAAGAGATCGAGGCACTGATCGAAGCCATGCCAGGCATCCGCCGAGCTGCCGTGCTGCCGATGGCCGACACCCGGCGCGGGCATTCGCTTGTCGCCTTCGTGCAGGGCAACTCATCGACCGAGCCAGTGGTCCTGGCCCGTCTGCGCGGGCAGCTTGGGGCAACAAGGGCGCCCAAAAAGCTGGTCTGGATCCAGGATTGGCCCGCCTTGCCTTCCGGCAAGACGGATCTTCGCGCGCTGGAGGCGCTTTTGCCTTGGCCCGCCTGATCGCCGCACGGCGGACGGCGGTGGTTCCCCGGGGCGGAGCCTTCGCCCGCCTCGGGATCGAGGCCCTGGCAACCCCCGTGGTGCAGGCGGTTCTGGCCGATGCCGGCATCGCCGCAGCGCAGGTGGATGAGCTTGTCCTGTCCAACGCCCTGGGTGCGGGCGGCAATCCCGCGCGGCGGGTGGCACTGGCTTCGGGGCTGGATCAAGTGGCGGGTCTCAGCATCGACCGTCAATGTGCGGGCGGGCTGGATGCGATCCTGCTGGCGCGTGCGCTGGTGGACAGTGGCGCCGCGCAGGTGGTTCTGGCTGGAGGGGTCGAAAGCTATTCCCGCCGGCCGCTTCGGTTTGCCACCGATCCTGATGGAGGACCGCCGCTTCCCTATGACGAGGCCCCCTTCACCCCCTGGCCGGACCGAAACCCCGGAATGGCCGAGGCGGCAGAGGCGCTGGCGCTGCGGCTGGGGATCAATCGTGCAAGGCAAGAGGCCTGGGCCGCAGACAGCCACGCCAAGGCGCTTGGATCCGACCGGTCTGCCGAGATCGTGCCTGTCGGCGGTGTGGCCCGCGACGCGTTTCCGCGTGCGCTTACGCCTCGGCTGCTGGCTCGGGCACCGGTGGTTCGCGGCAGCATCACGGCGGCCACGGCGGCAGTGGCGGCGGATGCTGCGGCGGTTTGTCTGGTGGTCAGCGAAGGGATAGCCAAGGGGCGCGGGCTGGCGATTCTGGCCGGCGCCACGGTCGGGGCTGACCCTATGGAGCCCGGCCTGGCCCCGCTTGCGGCGATCCGGGCTGTCTGGGCGGACGAGCCGCTTGCGATGGCCGAGGTTATGGAGGCCTACGCGGTGCAGGCGCTTGCGGTGGTTGACGGGGCGGGGCTGGACCCGGCCATCGTCAATCCGGGCGGCGGCGGGCTTGCCCGAGGCCACCCCGTAGGTGCCTCGGGCGCGATTCTGGCGGTGCGGCTGTTCCACGACTTGCGGCGGGGCAGGGGGCTTGCCGCCATCGCCGCTGCGGGTGGAATCGGCACGGCCCTTCTGGTCGAAGCCTCAGGCGCGTGACAACAGCGAGGCGGGGCGCATCCGTGCAAGGCTTTGCGTCACAAGCCCGGCAATGACTGCCTTCAGGATGTCGCCCGGCAGGAAGGCCATGCCCAGGAAGGCGGCCTCGGGCAGGCTCTTGTCCAGCATGATCGCCATGCCGCTGATGCCGAAGACATAAAGCACGCCGATCCCGCCGATGACCGAAGCAGCGCCTGCAGCAAGGCCAGTCGGCAGGGTGGTGCGTTCCATCAGCCAGCCGGTCACAAATGCAGCGACCGGAAAGCCGATCAGGTACCCGACAGACGGCCCGGCAAACACGCCCAGCCCCCCGCGCCCACCAGAGAGCAGCGGCAAGCCTGCGGCAACCAGGGCAAGGAACAGCAGAACGGCCAGCGCGCCCCGCCGCGCCCCAAGCACCGTGCCGCACAGCATGATCCCCAGCGATTGCGCCGTGATCGGAATGCCGGCAGCGAGGTCGATCTTCGGAATCAGGCCAAGCACTGCGATCAGGGCGGCAAACAGGGCGATATGGGTCAGGCTTCGTTCCATGTATTCCTCCGTTTTGTCGCGCTTCTATCCGGTGCCGCCTCGGGCTCGCAAGGCCTCGGCCGCCCGGTCGGCGTCGTCAAGGGCGGCAAGCGTGGCGGGCACCAGCACCCGCCAGCGCGGGCGGCGGGCAGAGCGAGCAGACCATGCGTCGGTGATCTGGGCCAGACGATCAAGCATCACGGGGATGAACCGGATCACCAGTGCCATCGCCAGCGCCAGGCGACGAGGCGCCAGACCGAAAGGTGCCAGAGGGCGGGCAAGTCCCTGGAATATGGCAATCATGTCGGACAGGCGCGTGGTCATGGTGACAAAGTTCGCCAAGGCTACTGCGGTCAACATGCGCAGAGTGACCGCCGCCCCACCTGCGAAGTCCCCTGTCCATAGATGCCACGCAGCCACGACCAGCACGAAGGGCCAGAGAGGGCGCAAGAGGCGCAGTCCGGTCATGGCGAAGCCGCCGCCCCCGGCAAGGTATAGCGTGGCCGTTGCCAGTGCAGACAGGCCAAGGCCAAGGGGCGATTCCATGAGAAACAGCCCGGTCGTCGCCAGCGCCATCGCAGCAAGCTTTACCCCGGCGGGCAGGCGGTGCGCCCAGATTTCAACCGGCGAGGTGAGCGTCAGCATCGTGCTCTCCGATCCGTTCCATTTCGGCGGTGAAGGCCGGAATGACCTTGTCCGGCTGCCCATCGGCGACAATCCGACCGGCTTCCAGCCAGATTACCCGGTCGGCCGCGTGCAGCGTTGCCGGATCATGCGTGATCGTGATCAGCCGCTGTGGAAGGGTGGCAAAGCGGCGGGCAAGGCGCGCCTGGGTCGGCAGGTCCAGGCCCGCAAGGGGCTCGTCCAGCAGGATCGTGCGGGGCTGCATCAGAAGAACCGACAGAAGGCAGAGATAATGCCGCTGCCCCTGGCTCAGCGTCGATACCGGCGCCTTGGCCCAATGTGCGCGACCTTCGGCCGCCAGCAGGGCATGTGCCTTGCGCATTGCCTCGGCCTGCGGCTGGCCTTGCTGGGCAAGACCGAAGGCCAGTTCCTCCTCGACCGTGGGGAAAAGGATCTGGTGATCCGGGTTCTGGAACAGGATGCCGATGGCCGACAGGGCCGCCTTGCGGTCGCTGAAGGGATCTGCGCCTTCGACACGCACGCTGCCCCGGGCCGGCGCGATCAGACCCGCGATCAGCCGCAGAAGCGTGGTCTTGCCCGATCCGTTGCGGCCCAGGATGCCGACGCGCCTTTCGGTGATGTCGAGAGTAAGGTCATCAAGCACCTTGCGCCCGCCAAGGCTGACGCTGGCGGCCGCAAGGCGGATGCCGGAACTGGTATCGGACATGGGGCGGCCCTTGATGATCCGCCGCCCTTCTAGGGTCGCGGGGCGGGCGCCGCAAGCCGTTCAGGCCGGCCGCGCCCGCAAGGCGTCAGCGGCAGGCGGCGACGTACTGGTTGCCGTACTGGTCGCGATAGTAGCACTTGCCGCCTGGCGCAGGGCCGATGAGCTGGGCGGCTGTGGCGCCGACAATGGCACCGACAATCGCGCCCTTTTCACGGTCCTTGTCCGACGACACGGCAGCGCCAACGGCAGCCCCGCCGACCGCGCCGATTGCAGTGCGCTGTTCGGCTGGTGTGCAGGCCGAGATGGCCAGCGACAGGCCGACGATAAGAAGAAGCGAACGGGTCATGAGAGACTCTCCTGGTTGAAACGTCACCATGTAATCTCAAGTTGCAGGGCAAGTTCCACTCAAAGCTTCGGCATGACGGATTTCCGGCGTCTGGTCGGTCAGAAACCGCCGATGCCGCCGTGGTCCCAGCCTGCAAGTTCCGGGGTGTCCTTGCGGGCCCGACGCAGGTGGCCGCGCCGACTTCATCCCGATGCAAACCGGATTGGGGTTCGCCTTGTCCAGAGATAGGCTTTCATCGGTCAGGAATGGGTCGGGCCGTGGACGGGGTCGGATCAAGCCTTGCCCGACTGACCTTTGCCGTGGCACGTCTGCGAGGCAGGCCAAGTCCGCACAGCAAAGGCCGCCGCGGCATGGAATGCCCCAGATCGAGAGAAGGGTGTGAGCCGACGGTAGGGCGGGTGATCCAGCTTCGCGTTACGTCAACGGCCCGCTCGATGCATGGGCCATCCATGCTGACGCAACGACTGCAAGCAAGGCAGGCGAATCACCCGGATCTGTGGTGCGCGCAAAATACATGCCGAGGGTAACAGGATCGTCTCATGAACGATTCTGGACAACCGCGTTCAGGCACCGCGATCCCCTGATGGCAAGCATGGTTGCCGGGTGACTGCGATCCGTTGCCGAAGGATCGCCTGCGATGGGCACAGCACGGCAAGACCGGACTGGTGAAGTCGCATGCGATCATTCGACCGCATGCGTTGTCACCCACCGGACCGCGGCCAGATTTCAGCCCTGACGGGCGGCGGCGACCGAGGCTTCCAGGATCTCCATCGCCTCGGCAAAATGGGCGTCGGGGATGGTGATAGGGGCCAGGAAGCGGATCACGTTGCCATAGACGCCGCAGGTGAGAAGGATCAGGCCGCGCTTCTGGGCCTCCATCCGCACCCGGCTGGTGAAGCCCGCGTCGGGCTCTTTCGTTCCCGGCTTGCCGAATTCGACAGCGACCATGAAGCCGGGACCGCGGATATCCATGATTTCCGGCGTGGTGGCGCGCATCGCCTCGAGCCGCTGTTTCAGCCGGCTGCCAAGTTCGTTGGCGCGGGCGCAGAGGTCTTCTTCCTCGATCACGTCCAGAACGGCGTTGGCCGCGGCGATGCCCAACGGGTTGCCGGCATAGGTGCCGCCGAGGCCGCCGGGGTTGGCGGCATCCATCAGCTCGGCCCGGCCGGTGACGGCGGCAAGCGGCAGCCCGCCCGCCAGGCCCTTGGCCATGGTGGTCAGGTCGGCGGCCACGCCGTGCATTTCCATCGCGAAGAGATGGCCGGTGCGGGCAAAGCCAGTCTGCACCTCGTCGGCGATCATCACGATGCCGTGCTGGTCGCAGAGCGCCCGGATCGCCTTCACGAGCTCGGTCGGCGCGGGGTAGAAGCCGCCTTCGCCCTGCACGGGCTCGAAGATGATCGCGGCGACGCGGGCGGGGTCGAGGTCGGCCTTGAAGAGCTTTTCGATGCCGGACATGGCGTCCTTGGTGGAAATCCCGTGCGGCTCCATCGGGAAGGGGACGTGGAAGACATCGGGCATCATCGCGCCGAAGCCCTTCTTGTAGGGCTCCACCTTGCCGGTCAGCGACATGCCCATGAAGGTCCGGCCGTGGAAGCCGCCGCCGAAGGCGATGACGGCATTGCGGCCGGTGGCGATGCGGGCGATCTTGATCGCGTTCTCGCAGGCCTCGGCCCCGGTGGTGACGAAGATCGTCTTCTTCTTGAAGTTGCCCGGCACCTTCTCGTTCAGGCGTTCGGCCAGGCGGATGTAATTCTCATAGGGCATCACCTGGTGGCAGGTGTGGGTGAACTTCTGCATCTGGTTCGCCACCGCGGCCATGACCTTGGGGTGGCAATGCCCGGTGTTGACCACCGCGATCCCGGCGGCAAAGTCGATGTAACGGTTGCCCTCGATGTCCCAGACTTCCGCATTCAACGCCTTGTCCGCGTAGATCTGCGTCATCATCCCCACCCCGCGCGAGATGGCCTCGTCGCGGCGCTTAGCTACTTCGGCGTTCAGCATTGTCTTGCTCCCCAGATCGATGCAGACCCCGAGCCCTCGAGGTCTTTGCGCCATTTGATCAAATAACTCAGGCGGGTTCAATCCGTCTTGTGGCCATTCAGCCTTCGTTAACCCTTCCGAAGGCAGGTTGCGAGTCGTGACCTTGACCGGGGGGTATGATGGCAGACGGACATATTGCGCACTCGATGCAGTCAATGAACCGCGCCATGCGGCTTGATTGCCTGCGCCTGGCCCGTTCGCGCCGGGTCGGGGCGACAACCTGGCACAGGCTGATCGGCGAACACGGTGATGCGCGGGCAGCCCTGGCCGCGCTGCCGGCGATCGCTGCGGCCGCAGGCGTGGAGGGGTATGAGCCCTGTCCCGAAGGCGTGGTCCAGGCAGAGATGAAACGCGGCAATTCCCTGGGCGCGCGGTTGCTTGTGCATGGTGAGGCCGATTATCCCCGTGCCCTGCTTGATCAGCCCGATGCGCCCCCGGTGCTTTGGGTTTTGGGCGATGTTTCGCTTCTGAACCGGCCGGGCGTGGCACTGGTCGGGGCGCGGAATGCCTCGTCGCTTGGCGTGCGGATGGCGCGCCGTCTGGCACAGGGGCTTGCAGGTGCAGGCCTCGCGGTCATCTCGGGCATGGCCCGCGGGATCGACGCAGCCGCACATGCTGCCGTGGTGGAAGCCGGCGGGGCGACGATTGCCGTTCTGGCGGGTGGGATCGATGTCGTCTACCCACCTGAAAACGATGCGCTGGCACGGGAAATTGCCGACAAGGGGTGCCTGATCAGCGAACACCCTCCGGGACTGGAGCCACAGGCACGGCATTTCCCCTTGCGAAACCGGATCGTCGCTGGCCTGTCGCGGGCGGTGGTCGTGGTCGAGGCTGCCGCGAAATCGGGTAGCCTGATCACAGCGAAAGCAGGGCTCGACTATGGGCGGGAGGTGATGGCCGTGCCAGGCCACCCGTTCGATGCCCGCGCATCGGGCTGCAACATGCTGCTGCGGGATGGAGCAGTTCTGGTTCGTGGCCCGCAAGATGTGCTGGAGGCGCTGGTCGCGTCCGCGCATCCCGGAGCCGAGGTTCGCGAGCCCGCCCTTCCGGGGCCGGAGGTACCGCAGCCGCCGCTGAAAGAGGTGGCGCTGCTGCATTCGATGATCCTGTCCCGCCTCGGGCCCAGCCCGATTGCGGAGGATCAGCTGGTCCGCGACCTGAATCTCAGTCCGGCGCAACTGGCGCCCGAACTTCTGTCGCTGGAGCTGGAGGGCCGCATTGTCCGCCAGCCGGGCGGCCTGCTCGCGCGGGTGGACTGAAGGCCCATCCACCCTTTCGGCTGTAGTCGCTGTTGCGGCGCCTGGCGAGAGGTGTTCGCCATGGATCGCCCGGCGCACGGGGGCTCTGGTTGACAAGCCCGCCTCTTGTCCCACATGGTGCCGCGCCATTCGCCGGGCCCTTGGAGTATCGGGAACACATGCCAGTCGTCGTCGTTGAATCCCCAGCCAAGGCCAAGACAATCAACAAGTATCTCGGCCCGGACTTCACGGTTCTTGCCTCCTACGGCCATGTCCGGGACCTGCCGGCCAAGGATGGTTCGGTCGATCCCGAGCATGGATTCGCGATGCAGTGGGAGGTCGCCCCCGAGTCGAAGAAACATGTGCGCGCCATTGCCGAGGCGTTGAAATCCGACGACACGCTGATCCTGGCCACCGACCCTGATCGCGAGGGAGAGGCCATCAGCTGGCACCTCAAGGAGGCGCTGGCCTCAAGCCTGAAAAAGGGAAAGAAGGTCGCACGGGTCACCTTCAATGCCATAACCCGGGATGCCGTCAGCCGGGCGATGAAGGAACCGCGCGATGTCGACCAAGCGCTGGTAGATGCCTACCTCGCCCGCCGGGCGCTGGATTACCTTGTAGGCTTCACCCTGTCGCCGGTCCTCTGGCGCAAGCTGCCGGGGGCCCGGTCGGCAGGCCGGGTGCAATCGGTCTGCCTGCGCCTGATCGTCGAGCGCGAGATGGAGATCGAGGCCTTCAAGGCGCAGGAATACTGGACCATCAAGGCCGTCTTCCGCACCCCTCGCGGGCAGGAGTTCGAGGCCGGGTTGGTCGCGCTTGGCGGCAAGAAATTGCAGAAATTCGACATTCCTACGGCGACAGCGGCTGAACTTGCCGTTCAGGCTTGCACTTCTCGAACATTCTCGGTGTCTGCGGTCGAATCCAGGCCTGCGACGCGCAATCCCTGGCCGCCGTTTATGACCTCGACCCTCCAGCAGGAGGCCAGCCGCAAGTACGGCATGGGGGCGAAACAGTGCATGAATGCGGCACAGCGCCTGTATGAAGCGGGCTACATCACCTACATGCGCACTGACGGCATCGACATGGCGCCCGAGGCGGTGATGGCCGCGCGCGAGGAGATCGGGCGACGATTTGGGGCGGCCTACGTCCCCGAAAGTCCGCGCATGTACAAGAACAAGGCCAAGAACGCCCAGGAAGCGCATGAATGCATCCGGCCCACCGACATGGCGCTAGATCCCGAGAAGATCCGCGTCGAGGAGGACCAGCGCAAGCTTTACGAACTGATCTGGAAACGCACCATAGCCAGCCAGATGGCAGCGGCCCGGCTGGAGCGGACGGCGGTGGACATCACCAGCCCCGATGGCGAGGTGGTGTTCCGCGCGACTGGTCAGGTGGTGCTTTTCGACGGTTACCTCAAGGTTTATGACCAGGGCCGCGACGACCGGCAGGAGGGCGAGGATGAGGACGAAGGCCGCCTGCCGCAGGTGATGCAGGGCGAGGCGCTGGACAAGGGTGCGATCACACCCGAACAGCATTTCACGCAGCCCCCCCCGCGCTATACCGAGGCGACACTGGTCAAGCGGATGGAAGAGCTGGGGATCGGTCGCCCTTCCACCTATGCCTCGATCCTGACCACGATCGTTGACCGTGAATATGTCCGCAAGGAAAAGAACAGGCTGATCCCGGAAGACAAGGGGCGTCTGGTGACGGCCTTCCTGACGAATTTCTTCCGCCGCTACGTGGAATATGATTTCACCGCTGACCTGGAAGAGGAACTTGACGATGTGTCAGCCGGGGCGCGCGACTACAAGGATGTCCTGGCGCGTTTCTGGCGCGACTTCTCGGCAGCGGTGGCCGAGACGGCCGACCTGCGGATCGGCGAGGTTCTGGAGAAGATTGACGAGTTCCTCGCCCCGCACCTCTATCCGCCGCGCGCCGATGGCGGCGATCCGCGCGCCTGTCCGTCCTGTGGCACGGGACGCCTGCATCTGAAGACGGCGCGCTCGGGCGGGGCCTTCATCGGATGCGGCAATTACCCCGAATGCCGTTATACTCGGCCGCTTGCGGGGGATTCGGAAAGCGTCGCCTCGGATGGCCGAATCCTTGGAAAGGATGACCAGGGCAACGAGATCAGCCTGCGTGCGGGCCGCTTCGGCCCCTATGTTCAGCGCGGCGATGCCAGTGAGGCCAATCCCAAGCCGGACCGCGCCAGCCTGCCGAAGGGATGGTCTCCTGACAGCATGACGCTCGAGCGGGCGCTGGCCCTTCTGTCCCTGCCGCGTGAGGTGGGCAAGCACCCCGACGATGGTCTGCCGGTCGAGGCCGGGATCGGTCGGTTCGGGCCTTATGTGAAGCACGGATCGGTCTATGCCAACATCGCGGACGTGGAAGAAGTGTTCACGATCGGCATGAATCGTGCAGTCGAGGTTCTGGCGCAGAAGGCCAGCCGTGGCCGCGGGCCGTCGGTCGCGACGGCGCCGCTGAAGGTGCTGGGCGAGCATCCGGATGGCGGCGAGGTGCAGGTCATGCCAGGCCGCTACGGCCCCTATGTGAAATGGGGCAAGATCAATGTCACTTTGCCGAAAGGCATTGAGCCCGAGGCCGTGACACTGGAAGAGGCGCTTGCTCTGGTCGCCGAAAAGGCTGGCAAGAACGGCAAAGGGAAGAAGGCTGCCACGAAGAAATCGACTGCAAAGTCGGCAGGCAGGAAGGCGCCGGTTAAGAAGGCGTCTGCCGGAAAGGGCGCCCAGACTTAGCCTGCCCGGCAATCTCTCGTGTCAATGATCGGCCGCCACGCAGGTGAAGCTTCACGTCTGTCCGCAGTTGTTCCGCGGCGGCTGAACAGCGCCTCGCCTTGGAACCGGCCCTGGTGATGAGCGTCAGCCGTGGCGCGGGTCGAGCAGGCGGCCCAGCACGTCGGTGGCCCGGATCACGCCAAGCCTGCGCCCGTGCTCGGCTACGACCAGCGCCTCTGCACCTGCCTTCAGCGCCTCCATCACGGTCTTGACCGGGGTCTCGGGTGCCACCTCGGGGCCCGATGCGTTACCCGGTGCCATCACGTCGCGCGCCGTCAGCACGCCCAGCGGGTTCATGTGGGCCACGAAATCGGCGACATAGTCGCTGATCGGGTTGGCAATGATCTCGCGCGCGGTGCCGCATTGCACGATCCGGCCACCTTCCATCAGCGCGATGCGGTTGCCCAGCTTGAAGGCCTCGTCCAGGTCGTGGCTGACGAAGATGATCGTGCGCTTCAGGGTCCGTTGCAGCTCCAGCAGCTCGTCCTGCAACTTCGCGCGAATCAGCGGGTCCAGTGCCGAGAACGGCTCGTCCATCAGAAGGATCGGTGCCTCGGTTGCAAAGGCACGGGCCAGGCCAACGCGCTGCTGCATGCCACCCGACAGCTCGCCCACCTTCCGGTCGGCCCATTGCGTCAGGTTCACCAGCGCCAGTTGCGCATCCACCCGGCTGCGCCGTTCGGCCGCGGACATGCCGCCAAGCTCCAGCCCGAGCCCCACGTTCTCGCGTACCGTACGCCATGGCAGAAGGCCGAACTGCTGAAAGACCATTGCGACGCGATGCAGACGGATGCGCCGAAGGGTTGCCGGGTCGGCGTGGGTGACATCGACCAGCACATTGCCATCACAGACATGGACTGCGCCACGACAGACGGGGTTCAGGCCATTCACTGCGCGCAGCAGGGTGGATTTTCCGCTGCCTGAAAGGCCCATCAGCACCAGAATCTCGCCCTCTGCCACATCGAGCGAGCAATTGTGCACTCCCAGCACCTGTCCAGTGGCCTGCTGGATCTCGCCCCGGCTTTGCCCTTGGTCCATCAGCGGCAGGGCCCGGTCGGGGTGGTCGCCGAAGACGATCGAGACGTTCTCGAATCGCACGGCAAGCCTGGAGGTGGCGTTGGGATCGCCGGTCACAGTCATTTCTTCGCCCCCACGCGCAGCATGCGGTCAAGGATGATGGCCACCACGACGATGATGAAGCCGCTCTCGAACCCAAGCGCGGTGTTCACGCGGCTTAGCGCCTGCATGACCGGCTTGCCAAGGCCATCGGCCCCCACAAGTGCGGCAATGACCACCATCGACAGAGACAGCATGATTGTCTGATTCAGCCCCACCATGATCTGCGGCATCGCAGAAGGCAGTTCGACTTTCCAAAGGCGCTGACGTGGCGTGGCGCCAAAGGCGGTCGCGGCCTCAAGCAGTGCCGTGGGGGTCGAGGCGATGCCCAGCTGGGTCAGCCTGATCGGCGCGGGCAGGACGAAGATCACCGTGGCGATCAGGCCAGGTACCATGCCGAGGCCGAAGAAGACGATCGCCGGGATCAGGTAGACAAAGGTCGGTAGCGTCTGCATGAGGTCGAGTACCGGCACCATTGCGCGGTAAAGTCGCGGCCGGTGAGCAGCGGCGATGCCGATGGGCACGCCGATCCCCATGCAGACGACACAGGAGGCGAGGACCAGCGTCAGGCTTTCCGTCGTGGGTTTCCAGTAGCCCTGGTTGAGGATGAAAAGAAAACCCAGAAGAACCAGCAGACTGGTCTTCCACGACCGCTGCAGGATCCACGTCAGCCCGACAAAGATCGCGATGACAACCAGCGGGTGCGGCGTCTGCAGAAGCCACAGGAAGGACCGCACCATCGCCTCAAGCGCCGAAGCGATGGCGTCGAAGATCGGCGCGGCGTTGACCTTCAGCCAGTCAAAGATCGTCTGCGCCGTTCGCCCCACCGGAATCTTGTAACTGGTCAGCAAGTCCAGCACGCAGAGTCCCTTTCGCTAGCTAGGAAACGAGGCCGCGGCAGCATACCAGCCACTGCCGCGGGCCGTGATTGATTGCACTCAGTTCAGCGCCGCAGCGACGGCCGCCTTGGCATCGCCGCCATCCCTGGTCGTGACACCTTCCAGCCACGGCTCCCAGGTTGCGGGATTGGCCGCAAGCCAGGCCTTTGCCGCCTCTTGGGGATCGGCCCCGTCATTCAGGATGGCCCCCATGATCTCGTTTTCCATCTGAAGCGAGAACACAAGATTTTGCAGGAACTTTCCCGTGTTCGGGCATTCCTGGACATAGCCCTTGCGGGTATTGGTCGCCACGATCGCACCACCGAAATCGGGTCCGAACCAGTCATCGCCGCCGGAAAGATAGGTCAGCTGGAAGCTGGAGTTCATCGGATGCGGTTCCCAACCCAGGAAGACTATGGGTTCGCCACGCTGATCGGCACGGGCGACCTGGGCCAGCATCCCCTGTTCCGAGCTTTCCACCACCTCGAAGCCGGACAGCCCGAAGGCATCGGCCGCGATCATGTCGAGAATCAGGCGGTTGCCGTCATTTCCGGGCTCGATCCCGTAAATTTTTCCGTCCAGCGCATCCCGGTGGGTGGCGATGTCGGCGAAGTCCTTGATTCCCAAAGCCGCACCTGCGGCGTTGGTTGCCAGCGTGTACTTTGCGCCCTCAAGGTTGGTGCGCACTGTCTCTACCGTTCCGGCTTCGCGGTAGGGGGCGATGTCGGCCTCCATCGTGGGCATCCAGTTGCCAAGGAAGACGTCGATATCCCCCTCGGCCAGTCCGGTGAATGTGACGGGCAGGGACAGGACCTTGGTCTCGGTCTCATAACCCAGGGCTTCCAGCACGACGGTCGTGGCGGCAGTTGTGGCGGTGATGTCCGTCCAGCCGACATCGGAGAAGACGATCCGGTCGCAGCTTGCGGCAAAGGCGCTGCCGGCCATGGCAAAAGTGACCGCTGTGGTCAGAAGGGTGGAACGGATGGGCATGGCTACTCCCTGTGGCGTTTTTGTTGATTGACGAGTCAATAAACTTCGTGCTGATACGGTTTGGCAAGCACTTTGTGAGGCCGCGCCGATGCCGAAGCTTGGGATGGAGCCTATCCGCAAGGAAGCCCTGGTAAAAGCCACCATTGTCGAGATCGGCAGGGTGGGTTCGCTGGATGTGACGGTCGGTCAGATCGCGAAGCGGGCCGGAATGTCGCCTGCGCTGGCGCATCACTACTTCGGGTCGAAGGAGGAGATGTTCCTCGCCGCCATGCGTCACATTCTGACGCTTTACGGGGCCGAGGTGCGGGGGGCGCTGGCCGCGGCAGAGGGGCCGGAAGGGCGCATCAGGGCGATCCTGGTTGCCAGCTTCAGCCCGGGCAATTTCCGGCGCGAGGCGGTCAGCGCCTGGCTGAACTTCTGGGTTCTGGCGCAATCCGTGCCACAGGCAAAGCGGCTTCTGGCGATCTATCAGCGGCGGCTGCGGTCGAATCTTGTCGCGGCGCTGCGCCCCCTTGCGGGGCGACGGGCCCTCGAAATCGCCGAATCGCTGGGGGCCATGATCGACGGCCTCTATCTGCGTGAGGTTCTTAAATCCGGTCCCCCTGACGGTGCGGCGGCCGTGGCCATGGCGCTGCGTCATCTGGAGGCAGAACTCGAGCAGGGTGGTGGGGAATGACGGCAGAATATGTGATCGTCGGTGCCGGCTCGGCAGGCTGCGCCATGGCCTACCGTCTGGCCGAGGCTGGCCGCAAGGTCACCGTGATCGAATACGGCGGTTCTGATGCCGGACCTTTCATCCAGATGCCCGGCGCGCTGTCCTACCCGATGAACATGGGCATCTACGACTGGGGCTTCACCACGGAACCCGAGCCGCATCTCGGGGGACGCGTTCTTGCGACGCCGCGCGGAAAGGTGCTGGGTGGATCCTCGTCCATCAACGGGATGGTCTATGTGCGTGGCCATGCGCGCGACTTCGACACATGGGCCGAGATGGGGGCGGACGGCTGGTCCTATGCTGATGTCCTTCCGTATTTCAAGCGGATGGAACATTCGCACGGCGGTTCCGGGCCCGAGTTCCGGGGCACGGACGGCCCGCTGCATGTGACGCGCGGCTCACGATCGAACCCGCTTTTCGATGCCTTCATCAAGGCGGGCGAGCAGGCTGGATACCCGGTGACCGCCGATTACAACGGCCAGCAGCAGGAAGGCTTCGGCCCGATGGAGGCGACGATCTGGAAGGGGCGCCGCTGGTCTGCGGCCAACGCCTACCTGAAGCCCGCGCTGAAGACCGGGAACGTGACCATCGTGCGTGGCTTCGCCCGCAAGGTGGTGATGGAAGGCACCCGCGCCGTCGGCGTGGAAATCGAGCGTGGCGGTCGGATGCAGGTCATCCGCGCAGCGCGCGAGGTCATCCTTGCGGCCTCGTCGGTCAACACGCCGAAGCTCCTGATGCTGTCGGGCATCGGCCCGGCCGAGCATCTGCGCGCGCATGGAATCGAGGTCGTGGCCGACCGCAAGGGCGTGGGTGCAAACCTTCAGGACCATCTTGAAATCTACATGCAGTTTTCGGCCCTGCAGCCGATAACGCTTTATAAGTACTGGAATCTCATTGGAAAGGCGTGGGTCGGGGCACAGTGGCTTCTGACTGGCGGCGGACCTGGCGCGTCGAACCAGTTCGAAGCCTGTGCCTTCATCCGGTCCCGCGCCGGGGTGGAATACCCCGATATCCAGTATCATTTCCTGCCCATCGCCGTTCGCTATGACGGCAAGGCGGTGGCCGAAGGCCACGGCTTTCAGGCCCATGTCGGGCCGATGCGGTCCAAGTCGCGTGGTTCGGTCACCTTGCGGTCGGCAAATCCGGCGGATGCGCCGGTCATCCGTTTCAACTACATGTCCCACCCCGAAGACTGGGAGGATTTTCGCGCCTGCATCCGCCTGACGCGCGAGATCTTCGCCCAGGAGGCCTTCAAGCCCTTCGTCAAGGTAGAACTCGCCCCCGGTCCGACGGTCCAGAGCGACGTGGAAATGGACGACTACCTGCGCGAACACGTCGAAAGCGCTTATCACCCTTGCGGGACTGCCCGCATGGGGCGCGCCAGCGATCCGATGGCGGTCGTGGACCCGGAATGCCGGGTGATCGGGGTGCAGGGACTGCGGGTTGCCGATTCCTCCATCTTCCCGCAGGTCACGAACGGCAACCTGAACGGTCCCTCTATCATGACCGGCGAGAAAGCCGCCGATCACATCCTGGGGCGGACACCGCTGCCGGCCTCGAACCTGCAACCCTGGATCAACCCGAACTGGCGGGTATCGCAGCGCTGACTTGATCCCGGTCAAGGCCCGGGTATTCGATCCGGGTCTAGATGCACAAAGACAATCGAAAGGAGACCGGAATGTCGAACACCCCGCATACCCTCCAAGAGGAATTCCCTGGGATGGCGGCAAAGATCAGCGCACTGAAGGTTTCGGATGCGCATTTTGCCCGGCTGCTGGAGGAATACGATGCGGTCAACGACAAGGTTCATCGCGCCGAAACCCGGCTGGACCTTCTGACCGAAGCCGAGGAAGAGGTGCTGCGCAAGACACGTTCGCGCCTGAAGGACCAGATCGCTGCGGCGCTGCGGAAATAGCAGCAGCTGGTGGAAGACATGGTGCCCTCCTCGCAGAGTTTCCGGGGAGGGCGCAAAGCGAATGACGAGGCTCAGCCGATCCCGTAGGGCAGGATGTCGCGGGCGTTGGGGTTGATCGTCAGTCGCCCTTCCAGTGGCGGGACCGACCGCTGGTGGCAGTTGGTGCGTTCGCAGATCCGGCAGGAAATGCCGATGGGTTCGAACCGTCCCTTCAGGTCCAGCCCGTCGGAATAGACCAGCTGCGGTGCATGCTGAACCTCGCAGCCAAGTCCGATGGCATAACGGCGGACCGGGGCGAGGAAGGCCCCGCCGGGTTTCGACACGTCGCGGGCCAGACAGAGATAGCGGACACCGTCCGGCGTCTCGGCTAGTTGTCTCAGGAATTGTCCGGGGGTTTCAAAGGCCTGATGGACATTCCACAGCGGGCAGGCGCCGCCGAAGCGTGCGAATTGCAGGCGTGTGGAAGAGTGGCGTTTGGTGATCGTCCCGGCCTGATCCACGCGGACGAAGAAGAAGGGAATTCCCTTCGCGCCGGGGCGTTGCAAGGTTGAAAGGCGGTGGCCGACCTGCTCGATCGAGGCACCGAAAATGTCGGCCAGACGTTCCAGATCATGCCGGACCTCTTGCGCGGTGGTCAGGAAGGCGCGGTAGGGAAGCAGCGCGGCGCCGGCGAAATAGTTTGCAAGGCCGATCTTGGCGATGTCGCGGGCCTCGGGTGTAGAAAATCGGGCTAGGTCCAGCGTGGCTTCCAAGAGATCGTTCTGTGTCAGCAAAGCGATCTGATGCAGAAGCTGGAAGCGCCGAGAGGGGCCGGAAGCGCGGGCGGAAATGTCCAGCCGTCGCGCTGACGGATCATAGTGACGAAGGGGCGCGGTGTTCGAATAGTGCAAGCTGATTCCCGCGCGTCTCAGCACTTCTTGGGCCAGGTTTTCAATTGTTTTGCCGTTATTTGCAGACGTTGCAAAATGTTCGGCTGCGCGGTCGATCGCATCAAGGTAATTGTCGCAATAGTGAAAGAAATCGCGCACCTCTTCCCAAGGGGAAGGGCGCAGGGCGGCATCCTCGCGCCCCAGTGCCTCGTCCAGCGAAGCCAGGCGTTCGTGCGTCTGGCGATAGGCGCGATGCAGGTCCAGAAAGGCTCGTGCCAGGGCGGGGGCGTTTGAGGCAGCAAGCCGCAGGTCCGCAAGCGGTGGGCTGGCAGAGGTGAAGACCGGATCCGCCAGGGCCTCGCGCATGTCGGTGACCAGGCGCTCGCTCTCGCCAACGGTCAGTTCGGTCACATCCAGGCCGAATTCCTGTGCCAGGGCCAGGACAACCGCCGCGCTGACGGGTCGGTGGTTGTTTTCCATCTGGTTCAGATAGGGCAGGGACACCGACAGCTTGTCGGCAAAGGCCTTTTGCGTCAGGCCAAGCCGGCCCCTTATCTCGCGCAGCTTGACTCCGGCATAGAGCTTCTGGGTGGGCATCGGACCTCCAGCTTTGCAAAGCCGAGCTTCGCTTTGCAAAGCGCCATGGTCAAGCGCCCAGTTGCCGGGCCCGGCGCATCACCGACAGAATCGCAAGTACCGAGGCCAGGGACGAGGCCAGCATCAGCAGCACCAGCGGCAATTCCGTAGCCCCCGGACCCAGCAGCACGCCTGCGAACGCTGCAAGTCCCGCGCCGCCGCCTATCGTGATCGCCCCGCCAAGACCCGAGGCGGTGCCGGCAAGTTCGGGCCGCACCGAAAGCATTCCGGCATTGGCATTCGGCAGGCAGATACCATTCCCCAGGCCCATGAACAGGGTGAGGCCGAAGAAGGTGATCGGCCCCGACAGTCCAGCCAGCGTCAGAACTGCCAGCAGGGCAAGTCCCAGGGTGGTCACCAGCGTGCCGATCAGGATCATCCGGTTCATGCCAATTCGCACCGAATATCGCCCCGCAACGAAATTTCCGCCTGCATAGCCTACGGCAGTAAGGGCAAATAGCCCGCCAACTGCGGAAGATGACAGGCCAAAGACCTTGTCGCCCACATAGGGCGCGCCGCCCAGAAAGGCGAAGAAGCAGCCCGAGGCAAATGCCGCCGCCAGTGTATAGCCCCAGAACCTGCGCGAGGCGAAAAGTGCGGGATAGGTCCGCGCCTGTTCGCGCAAGGTCACCAGGCGCAGGGTCGCCGTCTCGCCCAGATCGGCCCAGACCAGCCAAAGCACCCCGGCGCCCAGCACCAGCAGCAGGGCAAAGTTCGCCTGCCAGCCGTAAAGGTCGTCCAGCACGCCGCCGATCACCGGGCCGATCATCGGCACCAGGCTCATCCCCATGGTGACATAGCCGATCATGCTGGCGGCTTGCGCATCAGCCACCATGTCGCGGACGACGGCGCGTGACAGCACCATGCCTGCGGCGATGACGGCCTGCGCCATACGGAAGATCAGGAATACTGTGGCATTGGGTGCCAGCAGCGTTCCGACCGTTGCCATCAGGAACAGCAGCAGCGACCAGATCAGCACCTTGCGGCGCCCGTAGCGGTCCGAGATCGGCCCGATGACGACCTGCAGAGCAGCAGACAGGGCGAGGTACAGCGCGACCGATTGCTGCATCACGCCGTAGGGCACCCCGAACCAGACCGCCATCCCCGGAAGCGAAGGCAGGAAGATGTTCATGGTCAATGCCGACAATCCGGCCAGCAGGATAAGGGTGACGATCCTGGGCGGGGTCGTTCGATCAAGGAAGCGGGATGATTGCATGCGCAACGGCTACGCCCGGCGCAGGGCATTGTCCACCGTCGGACTGCGCGGCCAGAGACGCCGGGCCGCCCCTAGCCCCATTTGTGGAAGATGAAGAAGGCGCCAACCGCAATGAAGGCAAAGCCGAGCGCATGGTTCCAGGCAAGGGGCTCTTTCAGATACAGCACGGAAAAGACGGCGAATACCGAAAGCGTGATGACCTCCTGGATCGTCTTCAGCTCGGCCGCCGAGAAATGGCTATGCCCGATCCGGTTGGCAGGCACCTGCAAGAGATATTCGAAAAAGGCGATCCCCCAGCTGACCAGGATGACGGTCAGAAGCGGGGCTGACTTGAACTTCAGGTGTCCGTACCAGGCAAAGGTCATGAAGATGTTCGACGCAAGCAGCAGGCCAATGGTCAGGACGGGAACGGGAAGGCTGGGCATGATGTCCTCGCTTGATTGTCGTGGCTTCCATACGCCTGCGCGTGGCGCCTCTCCAGATATTCGCGGATTTGCAATTTGAACGGCAGGCATTCAAACAAATTTGCAAATTTTCTGTTTCTTGCTTCTCGCCTGCGGACCATTCCCCTAGATTGGCGTGGCCGTCAGGCAGGGGGGAAGCCATGAAAGACATCCTGAACGAACTGGAAGCCCGTCGCGAGGTTGCCCGGGCCGGCGGGGGAGAGCGCCGCGTGGCGGCGCAACATTCCAAGGGCAAGCTGACCGCGCGCGAAAGGATCGAGCTTCTGCTCGACGAGGGCAGCTTCGAGGAATTCGACATGTTCGTCACCCACCGCTGCACCGACTTCGGGATGGAGAAAGACCGCCCGCCGGGCGATGGCGTAGTGACCGGCTGGGGCACGATCAACGGACGGCAGGTCTATGTCTTCAGTCAGGACTTCACGGTCATGGGAGGGTCGGTCAGCGAAACCCACGGCGCGAAGATCTGCAAGATCATGGACATGGCAATGCAGAACGGCGCTCCGGTCATCGGCATCAACGATTCGGGTGGGGCGCGCATCCAGGAAGGCGTAGCCAGCCTTGCCGCCTATGGCGAAGTGTTCCAGCGCAACATCGAAGCTTCGGGCGTGATCCCTCAGATCTCCCTCATCATGGGCCCCTGCGCAGGCGGCGCGGTCTATTCCCCTGCAATGACCGACTTCATCTACATGGTGAAGGACAGTTCCTACATGTTCGTCACCGGTCCCGACGTGGTGAAGACGGTGACGAACGAGGTGGTCACGGCCGAGGAACTGGGTGGTGCCTCGACGCACACCCGCAAGTCCTCGGTCGCGGACGGGGCCTTCGAGAATGACGTCGAGGCCCTGGCCGAGATTCGCCGCCTGTTCGACTTCCTGCCCCTGAACAACCGCCAGAAGCCGCCAGTGCGGCCCTTCTTCGACGACCCCGCCCGGATCGAACCCAGCCTTGACACTCTGGTGCCGGACAATCCGAACCAGCCCTATGACATGAAGGAGCTGATCCTGAAGGTCGCGGACGAGGGCGATTTCTTCGAGATCCAGAAGGACTTTGCCGCCAACATCATCATCGGCTTCATCCGGCTGGAGGGCCAGACGGTGGGGGTGGTGGCCAATCAGCCCATGGTGCTGGCCGGCTGTCTCGACATCGACGCCAGCCGCAAGGCCGCGCGGTTCGTGCGCTTTTGCGATGCCTTCGAAATCCCGATCCTGACCTTCGTCGACGTGCCGGGTTTCCTGCCGGGGACGGGGCAGGAATACGGGGGCGTCATCAAGCACGGGGCGAAGCTTCTCTTCGCTTACGGCGAGGCGACGGTGCCCAAGGTCACGGTGCTGACCCGCAAGACCTATGGCGGGGCTTATGTTGTCATGGCGTCGAAGCACCTGAAGGCCGATTTCAACTATGCCTGGCCCACGGCCGAGGTGGCGGTGATGGGGGCGAAGGGGGCGGTCGAGATCCTGTATCGCAGCGAGCTGGGCGAGCCGGAGAAGATCGCTGCGCGGGTGAAGGATTACGAGGATCGTTTCGCCAATCCCTTCGTGGTGGCGGAAAAGGGGTTCATCGACGAGGTGATCATGCCGCATTCGACGCGCCGCCGGGTGGCGCGGGCTTTTGCGGCCCTGCGGGGCAAGAAGGCGGCGATGCCCTGGAAGAAACACGACAACATTCCGCTGTGACGATGATGGATTTAGGCCGCCTGATCCCGGCTATTCTGATCCTGTCAGGTCTTTCCGCCTGTCAGGACGAGGCGCCTGCACCCGATGCGATTTCGGTGCCATCGGGGCGGGCGCTGTCGCTGATCGAGGTCGTGACGAATGTGCCCGGGCCAGAAGGGGCGACCGCGCGCTTCCGGTACCTTGCCCCGGGCCTGAAACCCGAGGAAGCTGCTGCGGCACAGGACGACATGCAGGTGCTGTGCGATGAATATGCTCTGCCCCGGACTTCGGGCATGGTTCCTGCACCGCGCCAGATCATCATATCGCTTTCCGCAGAAAAGGTTCCCTTTGGCCAGGCTGCGCCTGGGGTCGTGCAGTTCTTCGAAGCCTACAGTCTTCAGGACGGGGCCTGCATGTGGGAACAGTTCTGATGCATGAACAAAATCTTGTATTTCCGGCTGGCGCGACCCAAGGGGCTGATGTAGGAACGCAACAGGTCGCAAACTTGGTTCGGCTGTCGTGTTCTTCCGTTACCCGTTCGGGTATGGTATCGGCAGGCCGGCCCAAATCGGCCGAATGCAACAAATCGGAACGTACTGCCGGTGATGGCATGTCCGGGCCGCAAAAAGGATGGAGTAGAGGATGTCGAAGAGCGGAATCGTTCTGGTCATGGCTATGGTTGCAACCCTGGCTGCTTGCGCCAAGAAGGAAGAGCCGACCCCCGTCGAGCCGGTCACCGTCGAGCCGACCTACACCGGCAAGTACAAGTGATCTTTCGGGACGGGCCTGGCTGCCTTGGGCGGAAAGGCCCGTCCCTCACCTCTGCCCTGACGGGTTCGGTGTAGCCCTCGGGCCGGATTTTCCCCCCAGACATCCTGCCCCTTTCGGTCGGAGCCTATGGGCCATCCGGTCGATTTTGCTTATGCGTCCGGCCACTGCCACAAAAGGGAGCCTGGTCAGATGCTGAAGCACCGCGGCTTTCCCGGACGGATGCCGGGAACCGATTTCCAGTTCACGATCCGCCGCGCCAACGTGAAGGAAGGCGCGACGAAACTCATCCGGCGCGAGCGGTTCAAGGACCGCAAGAAGCTGGACCGGGCTGCGGATGCGGCCTTCATGGCCGCACTCTGGCAGTATTTCGGCGAAGAACCATTCCAGCGCGGCAACCTGGATGCAGGGCGGCTGTCCTGGCTGTTCGGCCGCGAGGTTGTGCCCGCCGAGGATCCGTTTGATCCCTGTTCCTACGAGGCGCTTTTGCGCATCGACGTGAAGCGCGCCGAGGCGTCCTTTCCCGAAGTGTTCGCCCCGGATGCACCCGCAGCGTCCGACAACTGGGATGACGAGGACGAGCAGGCATGAAGGCGCCGATGCTGCACCCGTCTCGGCAAGCTTTTGCGCAAGGCTGCGCACGTGGTGGCGATGCCATTGCACCGGGCACCGTTGCGCGGCACGATTGCCTTGCGGATCATTGGCAGTTTGCCCGTGGTGTGCGCAGACACAGTTGTTACCCTTCCCCTTCCCTTCGGCCCGGCCCATCCCAGGCCGGGCCTACCCTTGGCGGGCAGTCCTCTGCCGATTGCGCAACCCGGCCGAGAAACTGCTTTGAATCCAGTGCCGTTGCTGTAAAATCCGCAGCAATAACGACAACTGAACGAGGCAGTTCTTCATGCGCAAGTCGCTCATCCTTTTCGCTGTTCTGTCCATGCCGCTTTCCGGCTGCATGCAGGATCCCACGTCGCGCGGGCTGGCTGGTGCCGCCGCAGGCGCGCTGGTCGCCGATGCGCTGGACGAAAACATCATCGCCGGTGCCGCGCTGGGCGGCCTTGCCGGTGCTGCTACTTGCGGCATCGAACTGGGCCTGCCGCCCTGCCGCCCGTCTTACTGATCTGACCGCCTTAAGGCGGGTCCAAACCTTTACAAGGGCCATCCGGGCTGAGCGCCCGGGTGGCCCTTTGCCATTCGTGCCGCAAGGGGGAGCCGATGTTTGACAAGATCCTGATCGCCAACCGGGGCGAGATCGCATGTCGCGTGATCAAGACCGCGCGCAGGATGGGGATCAAGACCGTGGCGGTCTATTCCGATGCCGACCGCAACGCGCTGCATGTGCAGATGGCGGACGAAGCGGTGCATATCGGGCCGCCCCCCGCCGCACAGTCCTATATCGTGATCGAGCGCATCCTGGATGCGATCCGCAGGACGGGTGCGCAGGCCGTGCATCCGGGCTATGGCTTTCTCAGCGAGAACATGAATTTCGCCGCCGCGCTGGAGAAGGAGGGCGTCACCTTCATCGGCCCGCCTAGCCCCGCCATCGAGGCGATGGGCGACAAGATCACCTCGAAGAAGCTGGCGATGGAGGCAGGTGTTTCCACGGTTCCCGGCTACATGGGCCTGATTTCGGACGCTGCCGAGGCGGTGAAGATCAGCCACGAGATCGGCTATCCGGTGATGATCAAGGCCAGCGCGGGCGGCGGCGGCAAGGGGATGCGGATCGCATGGAACGACCAGGAAGCGGCCGAGGGCTTCCAGTCGTCGAAGAACGAGGCGGCGGCCAGCTTCGGCGACGATCGCATCTTCATCGAGAAGTTCGTGACCCAGCCAAGGCATATCGAGATCCAGGTCCTGGCCGACAAGCACGGCAACTGCGTCTATCTGCATGAGCGTGAGTGCAGCATCCAGCGCCGGAACCAGAAGGTCATCGAGGAGGCACCTTCGCCCTTCCTGGACGAGGCCACCCGCAAGGCCATGGGGGAACAGGCCTGCGCGCTGGCCCGCGCCGTGGGTTATACCAGCGCCGGGACGGTCGAGTTCATCGTCGATGGCAGCCGCAATTTCTATTTCCTTGAAATGAATACCCGTTTGCAGGTCGAACATCCGGTCACGGAACTGATCACCGGCATCGACCTGGTGGAACAGATGATCCGCGTCGCCGCCGGCGAACCGCTGCCCTTCCGGCAGGAGGATCTGAAGATCAACGGCTGGGCGATCGAAAGCCGGCTCTATGCCGAGGATCCCTATCGCAACTTCCTGCCCTCGATCGGCCGTCTCACCCGCTACCGGCCGCCTGTGGAAGGCCCGACAGAACGCGGCGGGATCGTGCGCAACGATACCGGCGTCTACGAGGGCGGCGAGATCAGCATGTTCTACGACCCGATGATCGCCAAGCTCTGCACCTGGGCCCCGACCCGCGCCGCGGCGATCGAGGAGATGCGCCTTGCGCTGGACACGTTCGAGGTCGAGGGAATTGGCCACAACCTGCCCTTCGTCGGCGCGGTGATGGACCATCCGCGCTTTGTTTCGGGCAACATCACCACGGCCTTCATCGCCGAGGAATACCCCGATGGCTTTCAGGGCGCGGTGCTGGAGGAAGCGACCCTGCGCCGGGTAGCAGCGGCGGCGGCGGCGATGAACCGGGTGGCCGAAATCCGCCGGACGCGGATTTCCGGCACGATGGACAACCACACCCGCCGCGTGGGGGATGACTGGATCGTGACCCTGCAAGGCCAGAGCCATTCGGTCAGGATCGCGGCAGATCCGAACGGGTCCACCGTGACCTTCGCCGATGGCGAAAGCCTGCGCGTCGAAAGCGACTGGACACCGGGCCAGCCGCTGGCCCGGCTCTGGGTCGAAGGCACGGTGCTGGCGATCAAGGTGGGCAAGATTCCGATGGGCTTCCGCATGCGTCTGCGCGGGGCCGACCTGAAGGTCCATGTCCAGACCCCGCGCCAGAAGGCGCTGGCTGCCCTGATGCTGGAGAAGGCCCCGCCGGACACGTCGAAATACCTGCTTTGCCCGATGCCGGGCCTGGTGGTGAAGATCGACGTGGCCGTGGGCGACGAGGTTCAGGAGGGCCAGGCGCTGGCCACCGTCGAGGCGATGAAGATGGAAAACATTCTCAAGGCCGAACGCAAGGGTGTGGTCAAGGCCGTCAGGGCCGCACCAGGCGCAAGCCTCAAGGTCGATGACGTGATCCTCGAGTTCGAATGATGTCAGCGCCCGGCCGGGTTCCGTTCAAGAATTTCCTGCCGACGCAGGGGAAGCCTGTCTATGGCGTGCGTGATTTCGCGCAGATCCCAAGGCAGGGGCTTGCGGATCACCGGGCGCAGATCCTTGTCCATGATCACCAGCGAAAAGCCGCGCGGGCGCAGTTTCTGGCGCCATTCGCTGCGCGCCGCGGGGTCGGTGTCGATGACCAGGATCACGTCGCGCTCTTCCAGATCGGCGTAAGAGCGCGACAGAAGGTCCATCTGTCGCACGAAATTCGGATCATTGGGGCTGTCTGCGAACACGACAAGGGGCCGCCTGACGTAAAGCTGTTCGTCGAAGGCGACCTCTGTCGCAGAAAGGGGGCCGAAGGGCGCAGGCCCCTCTTCCGTCGCCTCGGCGACTGCGATCAGGGGCAGAAGGGCAACGAAAACAAGCGCGTGCAGGGGTTTCATGGGGCCTCTCTTTGTCTTCGATATAGGCGACGCGCGCAGAATTCCAAAGCAATGATGAACGACTTCTCCGGGGTGTGACATGACCGACGATCTGAAGGCCTGGGAGGCCCTTGCCACGAAGGAACTTAAGGGCGCTGCGCCCGACAGCCTGAACTGGCAGACGCTGGAGGGAATCACGGTGAAGCCGCTTTACACGGCGGCGGACGTGCAGGGCCTGCCGCAGATGGGCGAATTGCCGGGATTGCCACCCTTCACACGGGGCGTGCGCGCCACGATGTATGCCGGTCGACCCTGGACGATCCGGCAATATGCCGGGTTCTCGACGGCCGAGGAATCGAATGCCTTCTACCGCAAGGCGCTGGCGGCGGGGCAGCAGGGCGTCTCGGTCGCCTTCGACCTTGCCACCCATCGCGGTTATGACAGCGACCACCCGCGCGTTGTGGGCGATGTGGGCAAGGCGGGCGTGGCAATCGATTCCGTCGAGGACATGAAGATCCTCTTCGACGGTATACCCCTGGAAAAGATCAGCGTTTCCATGACGATGAACGGGGCGGTCATTCCGATCCTCGCAAGTTTCATTGTGACGGGGGAAGAGCAGGGTGTGCCGCGCGCCGCCCTGTCGGGCACCATCCAGAACGACATCCTGAAGGAGTTCATGGTGCGCAACACCTACATCTATCCGCCCGAACCCTCGATGCGGATCGTTGCCGACATCATCGAATACACCAGCCGCGAGATGCCCAAGTTCAACTCGATCAGCATCAGCGGCTACCACATGCAGGAGGCCGGCGCGAACCTGGTCCAGGAACTGGCCTTCACGCTGGCGGATGGCAAGGAATACGTCCGCACCGCCGTAGCCCGTGGCATGGATGTAGATGATTTCGCCGGCCGATTGTCGTTCTTCTTTGCCATCGGCATGAACTTCTTCATGGAAGTTGCGAAGCTTCGCGCTGCGCGGATGCTGTGGCACCGGATCATGGCCGGCTTCGGGGCAAGGAAACCGTCCAGCCTGATGCTGAGAACCCACTGCCAGACCTCGGGCGTCAGCCTTCAGGAACAGGATCCCTACAACAATGTGGTGCGCACCGCCTACGAGGCGATGGCGGCGGTGCTGGGCGGCACACAGTCGTTGCACACCAATGCCCTGGACGAGGCGATCGCGCTGCCCACCGAATTCGCGGCGCGGATCGCGCGCAACACCCAGCTGATCCTGCAGGAGGAAACCGGGATCACCCATGTCGTCGATCCGTTGGCAGGCAGTTATTATGTGGAAAGCCTGACCAACCAGCTGGCCGAAGAGGCCTGGAAGCTGATCGAGGAAGTCGAGGCGATGGGTGGCATGACCAAGGCCGTGGCCAGTGGCATGCCGAAGCTCAGGATCGAGGAATCGGCGGCGCGCCGGCAGGCGATGATCGACCGGGGCGACGAGGTGATCGTCGGGGTCAACAAGTATCGCAAGGACAAGGAAGATCCGATCGACATCCTGGATATCGACAACATTGCCGTCCGCGAGGCGCAGATTGCCCGGCTTAAGGCCGTGCGCGCCGCACGCGACGAGGGCCGGGTCGCGGCCTCTCTGGCCGAACTGACCCGGCGGGCCGCGCAGGGCGGAAACCTTCTTGAAGCAGCCATCGAAGCGGCCCGCGCCCGGGCCACGGTCGGGGAGATTTCGGACGCCATGGAAAAGGTCTTCGGCCGCCACCGCGCGGAGGTCAAAACGCTCGCCGGCGTCTATGGCGCGGCCTACGAGGGCGATCAGGGCTTTGCCCAGATCCAGAAGGATGTCGAGGCCTTTGCCGAGGCCGAGGGCCGGCGCCCGCGGATGCTGGTGGTCAAGATGGGCCAGGACGGGCACGACCGCGGCGCGAAGGTCATCGCCACGGCCTTTGCCGACATCGGCTTTGATGTGGACGTGGGCCCGTTGTTCCAGACGCCCGAGGAAGCGGCGCAGGATGCCATCGACAACGATGTGCACGTGATCGGCATCTCCAGCCAGGCGGCAGGCCACAAGACCCTGGCGCCGAAGCTGATTGAAGTGCTGAAGGCGCGCGGGGCCGAGGATATCCTGGTGATCTGCGGCGGAGTGATCCCTCAGCAGGACTATGACTTCCTGAAGGCGGCAGGGGTGAAGGCGATCTTCGGCCCCGGAACGAACATCCCCGCGGCGGCAAAGGAAATACTGGACCTGATCCGCGCGGCGCGGGGCTAGCCGCAGCTTTCCACAGGAGCGCGTTTCGCGCCGGCCTGTTGTCTCGCCTCTGGCCGTTCCGGCCAACCGGCTCGGGCGCCGGGGGTTTCACCCCCGAACCCCGAAGTATTCGGGAAGGAGCAAATCCGTTTGCTTCTTGCCAAATACGCCCGGGGGGTGGGGCAGGATGCCCCCAATGGACGAGGAGATGGCGAAGGCCGACGGCGAGAGGAAGGCCTTGCGGCGCAAGCCGCGCAATGGGGTTACAGCTCGGTTTCCCCGTTAGGGCCGGGCTGATCCGGCAGCGGCGGCAGCAGCGGCGCCTTGCGGCGGATCAGGATGTCCCCGTTCGGCAACATCACCGGAGCATCGTAGTTCTTGAAATCGTCGATCAGCCGGATCAGTTCGTGCAGCCTCGGTGCGATCTCGTCACCGAAGGTCTCCAGTCTGGGGCCGATTCCGGTGAGCGCCTTTTCCATCTCGTCCAGGGCCGGCTGCATTTCCGACATCAGGCCCCGCAGGACGAGCTTCGCGCCCTCTTCCATCAGGCTGAAGCCGTCTTTCTCGGCCTCGGGCACATCAGGCGGAGTTTCCTGCGCGACGGCAGGCAAGGCGGCCAGGAACAGGGCGGGCAGCAGTCGCATGATTTCATTATGCTGAAGGGACCACGGCATTTCAAATCACATCTGGCAGGTCGATTGTCACCGGGAAATGGTCGGAAGCCTGCAGAAGTGCCTCGCGCAGTTCCGGGATCTCGGCCACCTGTGGATCGTCGAACGGGTGCCAGATCCGCCATTCGGGCGCTCTTGCCGCAAGGTCGGGTGAGACCATGATGAAATCCAGCAATGCCTCGAAATAGCGTTTCTGCGGCGCAAGGTAGAAGCGGGCGCTGGCCGGTGCAATGCTGACCCGGCTTTGCAGCGCCATTGCGGCATGCGGGTCGATCAGCTGGCGCGCAGGGTCCGGGTCGGTGCCCAGAACGATTTCCACCCCGGAATGGCCGAAGAGCTTTTCGAATTCGTCGATTCCCGGACCGTCGTTGAAATCGCCCAGCACGATCAGGCTGTCGCCTGCGGCAAGATGTTCCTCGACGCGCTGCCGGATCCAGAGGCATTGCGCCAGCTGCTTGCGGCGGTTCTCGATCGACAGGCGGATCTGCGCCTCGTGCCCGATGGCACCGTAGGGGTTCTTCGACTTGGCATGCACCCCGATCAGGCGCAGGGAACGTCCGCCCGCCGTGGTCACGGCAAGTTCCAACGGCGGCTTGGAAAAGCGGATGTTCTCGAACACGTTGTCGGCGTCGAGGTCGTAGCGGAACGTGGTGTCGAACCGTGGTGCGCCCGGCACGTCCTGGGTTGTCGAGGTCGGACCCTTCGGGTCGTGCCGGGCCGTCAGCCGATCGGGGTCGTACAGAAAGGCGATTTCCTGCTCGGTCTCGCTGGGAAAGCCGATCAGGGCCCTGCGCGCCCGGAGGTCATACTTGCGCGCGAAGTTTTCCAGCGCCTTGACGGTGGACCGTTTGCCGTTGGTGTCCGGTGCCTCGATCACCACGATGCCGTCGGCATCTAGCGCTGTAAAGACGATGCCCAGTGCCCCGAGCTGTTCGCCGCGGCTGACCTGATAGCGGGCAGAGGGCTTGTCATCCTCAAGCAAGCGGCCGTTGTTATCGAACAGGGCGTTGAACCACTCGACGTTGTAGGTGACCAGCCGCAGGGGGCGGGCGGTCGTCATGCCGCCTCGCGCGCCGAAATCTGGCGCCAGGCCTCATTGATCAGTTGCAGACGGCGTTCGGCAAGCTTGAGGGCCTCGGGCGGAACGCCGCGTGCGCTCATCACATCGGGGTGGGTATCGCGGACCAGCTGCTTCCAGGCGCGGCGCGCCTCGGCCTTCGAGGCGCCGTGCGGCAGTCCAAGCACATCATAGGGGTCGCGCGGGGCACCATCCACCAGGCGCGAACGGACGATGCGGAAGCAGGCTTCGTCAAGGCCGAATTCCTCGGCCACATGGCGCAGGAAGGCGTCCTCGCCGGGGTGGTAGGAGCCGTCAGCTATGGCGATCTGGAAGAGCGCCTCGAGAATGTCCACAAGCACATGGTGGTCATCGGCGCAGATCCGGCGGCCTTCGGGGTTGAAAAGGCGGGCGATCTTGCGGGCATAGGCGTCGAAGCCCGCAACGTCCTGCCGCGCCAGGTTGAAGACGCGCGCGGCGTGGGCTTCTTCGCCTTCCGGGAAGGTGAAGATGCGGCGGAAGGCGGTGACTTCGTCGCGTGTCACGGTGCCGTCTGCCTTGGCCATCTTGGCACCCAGGGCCAGGACGGCGATGGTGAAACCGACCGACTGCTCGGGCGCGGATGCACCGCGCAGCCGGTCGAAGACCACCGACAGGGGCTCGCCCCCGGCAAGGGCGGACAGGGCTTCAGCAATTCGGGTCCAGATCGACATGGGGACAGTCTATCCCTGTGCGCGTGGCTTGTCAGAGGAATTTCTGCATCAGCACAAGGTCGATGAAACGGCCGAACTTGCGGCCCGCCTCGCGCACCCGGGCGATCTCGGCAAAGCCAAGACGGGCGTGGAAAGCAAAGCCATCGGGGTTTTCGGCCGAGACGCCGGCGATCATCTGGTGCGCGCCGGCCGCGCGTGCATGGTCACAGACCGCTGTCAGAAGGGCAGAGCCCAGGCCCCGGCCCCGGGCTTGCGGTGCCAGAAGCACGGTGTGTTCCATGCAGGTGGCATAGCCGATCCCGCCCCGGAACTGGGCGTAGGAGGCAAAGCCCAGGATTTCTCTGTCCGCAGCAACAAAGGTCGCATGGCCCGCGGCATCCCGATCGGCGATCATCCTTGCAACCTCGTCGGCGGACTTCTCTGCCGAATTGAAGGTGACGAGTGTGCCGCGGATATACGGGTTCCAGAGCGCGGCGATCGCGCTGGCATCGCTAGCGGTGGCGCGGCGTATCATGTCAGGGTCCGCGGGCCGTTCGGCGTATCAATGACCGCGCGCAGGGCGGGCGGCCCGACGCCGATTGCAACCCGCGGATCGGTCAGCGTCGGGAGAGCTGCGCGCAGGGCCCGGGCATCGGGATGGCTGACCTCCAGCCGTGCCAGCCGCAGACCGTGGTCGGGCAGGGCAGGGGCGGGGTGCAGCATGCCCTGCCAACGGATCAGAGCCGGGAAAAAGTTGTCAAAGGGAAGTCGTCCGCTTTCCGGCACGGCCATCTGCCAGCGGTAGTCGCCCCGCGCCAGTTGCATGGGCAACCCCCAGCCGGGTGGCCCATGGCGCAACGCAGCCTCCATGTCATCGCAGGCCACGATCCAGTTCGTCAGCCGGGGCGGGCCGGAAAAGCGGTCAAGGTCGAACCATCGCGGTCGGTCCGGGGCTCGGGCCTCGGGATCGATGGCGATGACTTCCAGATACAGGTCGCCCAGCGACAGCAGCCGGTTGTGCGTGCCCATCGCAGGGTGCGTGCCGCCGCCTGTCATGGGCACGCCAAGTGCTGCCTGCACCGCGGCCGCCCCATCCTCCAGCCGTTCGGCAGAGACTGCGACATGGTCCAGACGCAGCATCAGGCTGCCCTTGTTACGCGGGTTTCGGCCTTCAGTGCCAGGGCTAGCGACTGGAAGCGCGCCTGAGCGACCTCGCCGAACAGTCCCTCGCCCGCTGGGGTCAGTTCGAGGCCCAGCACCCGCTTCTTCGGCTGCCAGCTGAGCCGCCCCGCCTTTGCCGGATCGCCGACCGAGAACATGGCGCCGAAGCGCATCGCCTTTCCCAGAACCTCTGCCGCCTGAATCTCGTCCTCGGACAGAAGCCGGAACATCGGTTCCAGCCGCGAGCCAGAGCGGCTGTTCTTGTAGCGGTGCAGAAGCGCAAGGCCCAGGAAGACCCGGCCCGGATGGTCGAGCCCGCCAAGGTTCGCACGGGTGGCGTTGTCGAAGCAGGCCTCGGCCCGAAAATCAGGGTGTGCGCGCCAGGTGGTGTCATGCAGCAGGCAGGCGGCCTTGACCAGGCGCAGCCTTTCCTTCGGCGCGTCGGGGAAAAGCGGCAGCAGGAATTCATACAGCTTCTTGCCGAAGCCGGGGATCCGGGCCTGAACCATCTCGGCCATGCGCGCGGCCTCGATCAAGGGGTCGCGTGCACGCAGTTTCTCGGGCATGTGTTCGTAAAGCAGCCCCTCACGGATGCCATAGGCCGAAACGTCGATCTCGGCCGGGTGGAACTGTCTGATGATTTCGCGCAGCACCTCGCAGGCGAGGGGCACAAGTTCCATCCGTTCGGCGCTGGTTCCCGTGCGGCCGCGCAGAACCGCCAGGTCGGCAACCGAAAGCCAGTCGAGCGTGTCGGTCAACCCCTTGGGCGTCATCCGGTATTCGTGCAGGACGGTCAGGGGATAATTCCGCCTCTCCATGTCAAGGCGCGCGATGACCCGCCAGCTGCCGCCGACCAGATAGATGCGTTCTCCGGCCGACTTCATCACCGACTGCGCCTCTTTCAGAACCTTGGCAATATGGGCGCGACGCTTCTTCGTGTCCTGAGACACCTGTTGCAGACGAAATGGGCCAAGCGGCGTCGAGATGCGCTTGCCCACTCGGCCATCGCCGATCCGGGCCAGTTCCATCGAGTTGCCGCCGATATCGCAGACGATCCCCTTGGCGTCCGGCCAGCCCAACAGCACGCCCTGCGCCGAAAGTCGCGCCTCTTCGTCGCCGTCGATGACATGCAGCTTCAGGCCGGTTTGGCGGGTGACCTCGGCCTGGAATTCGGGGCCATCCTCGGCCTCGCGCGTGGCTGCGGTGGCGACCACGGTCAAAGGTTCGATCTGCATGCCTTCGGCCAGCAGCGCAAATCGCTTCAGCGCAGCCAAGGCCCGGACACGGCCCTGCGGGTTCAGCCGGCCTGTTTCCGCCAGGCCCTTGCCCAGGCCGCACATGATCTTTTCGTTGTAGAAATAGGCAGGCGAACGCGCCGCGCCGTCGAACACCACCATGCGGACCGAGTTCGAACCGACGTCGATGACGCCCACCCGCGACAGGGCGCGGGCCGATGGGTCATCGAAAAGGGGCTTGCCGAACGGGCCTTCGTCTTCGTCCTCGTTCAAGGGCGCGGTGCCGTCAGCCATCACAGAATCCCCCGGGTCTTCGTGTGGCCATGGTGCCGGCCACGTCTGGCGGGGTCAACCGTTCTCCCCCAAGCGCAGCCCATGGTCACCCGACTGCGCCCTTGGGTCGGAGGTCGCCGCGAGATGTGGCGATGTCGCCCGACAAACCTTGCCTTCGCGATCAGCGCGCAGCGGCCGCCCCGCCGGCCTCGTCGTCCTTGATCGAGATCAGCCGAGGCGCATCCTTGGCCCCGGCAGTGCCGCGGCCGGACAGCGAAGGATTTTCCATGAAGAACTGGTGGCAGCTGAACAACTGTCCGTCTGCGGGGTTGAGATCGCGTGAATAGCTTCCGTCAGGCGCCAGAACCCAGCTTTGCGCCTCGTCGCGTAGGTTCGCGGCCATGATCTGGGTCAGGATCTGGTTCTTCACCGTCGGGTTCAGCGCCTCGACCAGGGTTTCCACCCGGCGCAGCAGGTTGCGGCCCATCCAGTCGGCCGACGAGAAGAACACTCGCGCCTTCCTGGCCGGCAGACCGTAGCCGTTTCCAAAGCAGACGATGCGCGAATGTTCAAGGAACCGTCCGACGATGGACTTTACCCGGATGTTTTCCGAAAGCCCCTTCACGCCGGGACGCAGCCCGCAGATGCCGCGAATGACGAGGCTGATCCTCACGCCAGCCTGACTAGCCGAATAGAGGGCGTCGATCACGTCGGGCTCGATCAGGGCATTCATCTTGGCCCAGATTTCCGCCGGCCGTCCGGCGCGCGCGTGCTCGGCCTCGGCCGCGATCAGCTCCAACAGGCGCGGCTTCAGGGTGATCGGCGAAATCGCAAGGTTTTCAAGGCCCTCGGGTTGCACATAGCCCGACAGATAGTTGAAGACCTTGGTCGCATCGCGCCCCAGCGCCGGGTCGCAGGTGAAGAAAGACAGATCGGTGTAGATGCGCGCGGTGATCGGATGGTAATTGCCGGTGCCGTAATGCGTGTAGGTCACCAGCTGGTCACCTTCGCGCCGCACGACCGTGCTGATCTTGGCATGGGTCTTGTAGTTGACGAAGCCATAAACGACATGGGCGCCCGCGCGTTCCAGCCGTCGCGACTGGCGGATGTTCGCGGCCTCGTCGAACCGCGCCTTCAGTTCGACCAGCGCTGTGACCGACTTGCCGTTCTCGGCCGCCTCGCACAGCGCCGAGACGATCGGGCTGTCCCATGAGGTGCGGTAAAGCGTCTGCTTGATCGCCAGCACGTTCGGATCCCGCGCCGCCTGTTCCAGGAAGCGGATCACCATGTCGAACGTCTCGTAGGGGTGATGCAGCAGCATGTCCTTCTGCCGGATGGCGGCGAACATGTCGCCGTCGTGGTCCTGCACCCGTTCGGGCACTCGGGGGGTGAAGGGGGGCCACATCAGATCCTTGCGGCTAGGAAGGATCAACTCCTTCAGGTCGGCCACGCCCAGCAGACCCTTGACCTCGACCACCTCGTCCTCGGTGACGCCCAGTTCCTCCATGATCAGCGCGCGCAATTCCTCGGGTGCGCCCGCGGACAGTTTCAGCCGGATCACCTCGCCCCGGCGGCGACGTTTCAGCGCGGTCTCGAATTCGCGGACCAGATCCTCGGCCTCGTCCTCCACTTCCAGATCGCTGTCGCGCAGGACACGGAAGGTGCAGTGCCCGCGGTCGGTATAGCCGGGGAAAAGCATGTTGAGGTGCAGAAGCAGCAGTTCCTCCAGCGGAAGGAAGCGATGCTCGCCCTCCTTGCCCGGCAGGGGAACGAAGCGCGCGATCTGCTGCGGAATCGGCAGAAGCGCCTTCAGCGGACGGCGATCGGTGACGCGTTCAAGCTCCAGCGCCAGAGAAAAGCCGGTGTTGGGGATGAAGGGGAAGGGGTGTGCCGGGTCGATCGCAAGTGGCGACAGAACCGGGAAGACATTGTGCAGAAAATGATTTTCCAGATGCTTCAGGTCGCGCGCTGTCAGTTTCGAACGGCTGAGGATACTGATGCCTTCCGCCTCCATTGCCTTGCGTAGGCGGTTGAAGGTGCTTTGCTGGGCCTGCATCAGGCGGCGGGCGTCGGCGTTGATCAGCTGCAGCTGTTCAGCCGGGCTGCGGCCGTCTTCCGAAAGCGTGGCGTTGCCGTTCCTGACCAGTGCCCGCAGGCCGGCGACGCGCACGGTGTAGAATTCGTCCAGGTTGGTGGCCGAGATCGACAGGAAGCGCAGCTGTTCCAGAAGCGGCACGGCGGGGTTCGCGGCCTCTTCCAGCACCCGCCAGTTGAAGGCGAGCCAGCTGAGTTCGCGATTGAAGAACCGCCCCGGCCCGGCGGTTTCCGCAAAGGGAAGCTCGACCGGTGCGGGAAAGGGGGACGTTAGGAAATCGGCCTGGGTCATGGCTGGCTTATGCCGCGCGGTTGGTGACGGAACAGTGACAGTCTTTCATCGGCGCCTTCGCCTGTCCAGCGGGGCAGCGGCGGGCGACCGGGCCCATGGCACGAGGAACAGGCAGTCGGATAAGGGAAAGACGAAACCAGCAGCGGCGTGCGAAGCTTCGGTAAGGAGGGGCGCACCCGAAGCGATCGGGAACGCTGTGTCAATCGCCGGAATTTCCGGCCTGTACCGGACGTTCCATCCGCCTTCCTTCCGTCGCTTCCAGCGGGCGTTGATCCTGAGCCCCGGACCTGCGGTCGCGCCCGGATCAGGACATGTCCGGCAGATCGTCGGGGCCTTCGCCGCCAAGCAGTTCGGCAGCCAGCGCGCGGGTGATCGGGCGCCCGCGGGACAGCGCGGCTGCGTCCAGGGCCGCGACCAGCGCCCGTGCCGCGCCGATCGACCGGGGCATGCGCGCCACCAGATAGGGGATGAGGTTCGCAGGCACCGATACCTGCCGGTCGGAGAAAAGCTTGACCAGAACCGCCGACAGAAGAGCGTCGTCCGGACCTTCGATATACGCCACTGCGGCGGCCTGCATCCGACTGAGCAGATCGGGCAGCTCAAGCCCCCAGTCGCGTGGCGGAGTGCGCGCCGTCACCAGAAGTGCGCCGCCGGTCGTGACGATGTTGTGCAGATGGAACAACGCGGTTTCGGCAAGGCCGGGGCGGTCGGCATCCTCGACCGCCACGCAGCGCCCTGCGAAGGCGGAAAGGTCGGCACCGGCAAGCTCGGCCGCCGGCAAGATCAGCCCGCCGGTCATCGCCGCCCAGATCGTGACAAGATGCGTCTTGCCCGCACCCTCGGGCCCGACGAGCATCAGCTTGCGCCCGGGCCAGTCGCGCCAGCTGTCGATGCTGTGCAAGGCCAGCGCGTTCGACGGCGCGACAAGGAAATCGGCCCGGGTCATCGCCTCGCGCCCGGGCAGGTCAAAGGCCAGCTGGCGGATCAAGTGGCGTCCCCACCCGAAGGCTTTCGGCTGCGTCTTGCGCGCGGAGCCGGCGGCGTACTGTCGGCAAGGGCCGAGGCGCCGCGGTACAGCAGACTTGCACGGTATTGCTCGATTCCGAAGCGGGTCAGTACGCCGATGGCTGCGGCGACCGGCACGGCCACCAGCATGCCGACGAAGCCGAAGACCGAGCCGAAGGCCGACAGCGCGAAAAGAAGCCAGACCGGGTGCAATCCGACCGACTTGCCCACCAGCTTGGGCGTCAGGATGTTGCCCTCGATGAACTGTCCGGCGGCGAAGATCGCCGCGATGATGGCGATCTGCACCCAGTCCCCCCAGAACTGGAACAGTGCCAGCCCCACGGCCAGAACCCCGCCGACGATCGAGCCGACATAGGGAATGAAGGTGATCGCCCCGGCTATGGCGCCTACGACAAGGCCGAACTGTAGCCCGGCCAGCATCAGCGCCACGGCATAGAACGTGCCAAGCGCAAGGCAGACCGAGACCTGCCCCCGCACGAACCCCGCAAGCACCGTGTCGATCTCGCTGGCCAGGCGGCGGATCGTGGGTGCGTGGTCAAGTGGCAGCATCGAATCGATCCGGGCCACCATCCGGTCCCAGTCCAGCAGCAGATAGAAGGCCACGACCGGCACGACCACGATGAAGACCACGACCGAGATGAAGCCGAGCGCGCTGCTGAGTACGCCTTGCACCAGTTGACCACCGCGCGACTGGATCGCCATGCCGATCTCGGCCAGGGTCTGCCGGATGGCCGAGGTCGAGTCGGCCAGATCGGGGAACCGTTCCAGCAGGAAGCCCTGCAGACGTCGGGCGATGTCGGGGGCGGCGTTCACCAACGCGGTCAGCTGGTTGACCAATGTGGGTATGACGGCCAGCACCAGCAGGATCACGAGGAGCAGCGCGATCAGCGAGATGAGCGTGGTCGCGGCTGCACGCCCCAGGCCCAGACGCTCCAGCCGGTCGGCGATTGGGTCAAGAAAATAGGCGATCGCGCCGCCCACGATGAAGGGCAGCAGCACGTCACCCAGGAACCACAGCAGCAGCAGGAAGACCGCCGCGGCGATGCCCCAGTAACGGATCTGGTCTTTGGCGGGCAATGCCATGTGGGGATCCTTTCGGCTGCGCCACAGATATCGCCCTTGGCGGAGAGCTGCGCAAGGGCCGGGTTTCCAGCGGAAATTCGCTGTCAGCACCCGCTTAGTCACGGGTGCCTAAGCCCCGGGCCGATGGACTGGGGCGGCGGCGGCGGGCAGGTGGGCGTCGTCCGGGGCGCGGTGTCCCGGCAGACCGAAAGGCAGACGCGATGCAGAAACTGATCCTCCCCCTCTCTCTGGTCGTCCTGACCCCGATGGCGGCGCTGGCGATGCCCGCCGTGGGCGACCTGATCGGCACTGATCCCGAAACCGCAAAGGCCGAGCTGGAGAAGGCCGGCTGCATGGTGGACGAGTTCGAGGCCGAGGGCGGCAAGATCGAGGCCAAGTGCAAGGACACGGCCACCGGCAAGATGATGGAGGTCTATCTGGACCCCGCCACGGGCAAGGTCGTCAAGATCTCGGGCGAGGAGTAAGATGGCTGCCCCCCGGAGCTCGTATCCCGGGGCGGTCCCGGCTGGGCGGCGCGATGCACCGCCCAGTCTTTGGGACCCGGTCGTGCGCATCACGCATTGGGGGATCGCGGTGTCAGTCCTGTCGAATGCCCTTCTGAATCGAGGCGGCAGCGTGACTCATGTCACGCTGGGCTGGATCGTCATGGCCTTGCTGGTGCTGAGGTTGCTCTGGGGGCTGGTGGGGCCCGACGAGGCGCGGTTCTCGGCTTTCCCGCCGAACCCCCTGGCGGCGCTGGCACATCTGCGTGAACTGGTGACGGGGCGGGTTCGCGACTATCCCTCGCACAACCCCGCCGGGGCGCTGATGGCCTATGCCTTCTGGGCCACGCTGCTGGTGGTGACGGCCACCGGTCTGGTGATGACCGGCGGTGCGACACCGATGCAGGTGGCCAATGACAAGGCGGCGGTTGCATCCGGCGACTGGTCTGCTTTGATCCGTGAAGGTGGCGAGGAGGACGAGTCGGAACTCTCCGACGCTGCCAAGGAGGTGCATGAAGTGGCCGCGAACCTGCTGCTGATCCTGGCCGCCCTGCATGTGGCGGGGGTCTTCGTGGAAAGCCGCGCCATGCGGCGTAACCTGGTTGCGCCGATGGTGCTGGGCGAAAGGAAGAAATGAGCGCTGAACCTGGTCTACGCAGCGCAGGGCGGCGCCAGGCTGTCGCCCTGTCAATCTTCCTGCTGGTCCAGACACTGGGCACGGTGTTCTTTGTCGGGGACGTGATCGGCGATCTGAGGGCGGACCCGACCTCTTTCCATTTCATCTTCGAGGCCTTGGTGACCTCGGCCCTTGTGATGGGTATCCTGTTCGGGGCCTTTGCGCTGCGCCGCACGATCGAGCTGCTGCGCGCGCAGGAGCAGGCGCTGGACGTGGCGCGGGGTGCGCTGGCCGAAGTGATCGACCGCCAGTTCGAGGCCTGGGCCCTGACGCCGGCGGAACGCGACGTGGGTCTGCTGGCGCTGAAGGGGCTGGATGTGGCCGAGATTGCGGGTCTGCGCGGCGCGGCGCAGGGCACGGTGCGCGCACAGCTGACGCGGATCTATGCCAAGGCCGGCGTCTCGGGCCGTGCCCAGTTCGCAGCGTTCTTCGTCGAGGATCTGCTGGGCGCTGGCGTGCCCAAGACGGCCGCTGAGGCCGCCCAATAGCTGGCGGGCGGCACGGTCCCCGCTCAGGCGCGCAGCGAGAAGCCGCGGGCCAGATGATGCCGCACGAACCAGATCATTGCCATGCCCGGCAGAAGCGAAAGGCAGGTCATTGCCATGACCATGCCGATGTCGGTCTGAAAGCCGAACATGGCCTGGATCGCCATGGTGATCGGCTTGCCCCCGGTCACGGTCAGGATGCGGGCGAACACCACCTCGACCCAGGAGAAGATGAAGCAGAAGAAGGCCGCCACACCGATCCCGGGCGCGATCTGGGGGATCAGGTGGCGCAGGAAGAAGCCGGGGGCCGAATGGCCATCCAGAAAGGCGGTCTCGTCGAATTCGGGCGGCACGGCGCGAATGAAGCTTTCCAGGATCCAGATCGCCACCGGCAGGTTGAACAGGCAATGCACCAGCGCGATGCCGACGGGCGAATTCACCAGGCCGATCCGGGCAAAGAGGATGAAGATCGGCAGCGACAGCACCACCGGCGGTGTCACCCGGAAGACCAGGATGGCCAGCAGGAAATGCCGGTCTCCGGTGAAGCGGAAGCGCGCCAGCGCATAGGCCGCAGGCAGCGCCACGGCGATGCAGAGCGCGACGTTCAGAAGCACATAGACAGCCGAATTGACCATCGCCGCGCGAAGTTCCGGCGCGGCCAGCACCGCGCGGTAGTTCATCAGGCCGATTGCTCCCTCGGCCACATTCGGGCGGGGAAGGGTGGCGGTAAAGCTCAGGATCACCGCCTGGGCCAGCGGCAAAAGGATGAAACAGGCCAGCGCCAGAAGGGCAAGCGCGCGGATCATGCCGACCGAGCCCCCTGTTGCCCCCGCGTTGCCAGGACGAAGGCCCAGACCACGGCAAGGACGATGAGGAAGTAAAGGCTCGCCCGTGCGGCAGCCTGGCCGTAGGAAAAGCCCCTGATTTCCTCGCCCAGTTCGATGGACAGGAAGCGGGTGCTGTCGCCCGGACCCCCAGCAGTCAGGGTGAATGCCTCGGTGTAGATCATGAAGCTGTCCACGAAGCGCAGCAGGAAGATGATTGCCAGCGCACCCGCGATCTTCGGCAGTTCGATGTAGCGGAAGATGGCCCAGCGGGTCGCGCCGTCGATGCGTGCGGCCTGGCGATAGGCTGGCGGAATGGCGGACAGCCCGGCATAGGCCAGCACCACCACAAGCCCCAGCCAGTGCCAGGTATCCATGACAAGCAGCAGCGCCCAGGCATGCCAGGCGGTAGACTTCCAGTCGAAGCCCAGGGCCAGAAGCCCCGGCCCCATGAGCCCGTTCTGAGGCTGGACCAGCCCCATCCATAGCATCGGGATCATGTTCCACGGCACGACCAGCGGCATGGCTACCAGCATCAACCCCCAGACCGCCCGCGTGCCCAGGCCGACGAACATGAGCGCGACCCCGACGCCAAGCGGCACCTGTATGGCCAGCACCATCGCCGAAAACAGCAGGCTTCGGCCAAGCGAGGCGAGGAACCGGTCGGATGCAAGGATGTCGGCAAACCATTCCACCCCCACCCAATGCACGTCGGTCAGGGTGAAAATGTCGTGGAAACCGTAGTTGAAGACGGCAAGCAGCGGAACCGCACCGACCACGCCCAGCAGCAGCAGGGCAGGCAGAAGCAGAAGCCAGGCGCGATTGTCATGCGGTCGCATCACCGACAGGCGACAGGGAAGCCTTCGGGAAGTCAATGGTGGTTGCGGAATTTCCTGCGCCCGTTCCGTGCAGGATCATGCGCTTGCCCTGGCGGGGTCGGGTTCGGCAGGGCAAGGGCGGTGCGGGGCAGGGGTGGGGCGCTGAAGGCGCTGCGTCGTTTTCGGGCCGCAAGCCGTCCGGCTTCGGCTTGGAATGACCCGGGTGCCCGGCTAGTCTTCCGGCAAAACAGGAGAGAAGCCCATGACCCGCACCGACGCCATCGCCCTGATCCGCCGCTATTACGATGCCTTCAACGCCGGGAACGCGGAAGGCATGCTTGCCTGCCTGACCGATGACATCGAGCATCGGGTGAACGAGGGCGCGCACAGGATTGGGAAAGAGAAGTTCCGCGAGTTCTGCGCCCACATGGGTGACAGCTATCGCGAGCAGCTGAAGGACATGGTGATCTTCGCCAATGACGAGGGCACCCGCGCAGCGGCGGAATTCGTCGTGCATGGCACATATCTGAAGACCGATCCCGGCCTGCCCGAGGCGAAGGGCCAGACCTATGTGCTGCCGGCCGGCGGTTTCTTCGAGATCCGCGACGACCGGATTTCACGCATCACCACCTTCTACAACCTGAACGACTGGATCGCGCAGGTTTCGAAATGAACATCGACGAAATCGATGTCCGCGCGCTGCGCGGGGCCGAGCTAGAGGCCGCACTGGACGCGGTGGCCGAACTGCGGATCACCGTGTTCCGCGACTGGCCCTATCTTTATGATGGCACTCTCGACTACGAACGGCAGTATCTTGCGACCTATCGCGACAATCCCGGCGCCTTGCTGGTCGGTGCCTTTCACGAGGGCCGGCTGGTGGGCGCCTCGACCTCCACCCCGATGGAGGACCACGCCCCGGAATTCTCGGCTCCGTTCCGCGAGATGGGCATTCCCACCGACAAGATCCTTTACGGGGCGGAATCGGTGCTGCTTCGCCCCTACCGCGGGATCGGCCTTGGCCATCGCTTCATTGACCTGCGCGAGGCCCATGCCCGCGCGCTGGGCCGCACGCATGTCGCCTTCTGTTCGGTGATCCGGCCCGATGATCACCCGGCCCGGCCGGCCGTCTATCGCAGCAACGACGCCTTCTGGCGGGGCAGGGGGTATGAGCCGCTGCCCGGCGTGGTCGCGCGGTTCAGCTGGAAGGATCTGGGCGACACGGAAGAAACCGAGAAACCCTTGCAATTCTGGATGCGGTCCCTTGATTAGGAAAAAGGATCAAGGCGATGGCAGCAGAACAGCTCCCGTTCCATGCCGAAACGGGAAAGGCGGCGCTTGAACGTCTGGGGTCGCGGCCGCAGGGCCTGACGGCGGCCGAGGCCGCGCGACGGCTGGCCGAATACGGCCCCAACCGTCTGCCCGAGGTGAAACCGCGCGGACCGGTTGCAAGGTTCCTGACCCAGTTCAACAATGTGCTGATCTATGTGCTTCTGGGCGCTGCCACCGTGACGGCGCTGATGGCGCACTGGGTCGATACCGGTGTGATCCTTGCGGTCGTCCTTGCAAATGCGGTGATCGGTTTCATCCAGGAGGGCAAGGCCGAAGCTGCCATGGCCGGCATTCGTTCGCTTCTGGCGCCGAAGGCGGCGGTGCTGCGCGACGGGGTGCGGGTGACGGTGCAGGGGGCGGACCTGGTGCCCGGTGATATCGTGTTGCTGGAGGCCGGCGACAAGGTGCCGGCCGACCTGCGGGTGATCGAAGCCCGAGGGCTTGCAGCGCAGGAGGCGATCCTGACCGGCGAGTCCGTGCCGGTTGACAAGGATCCCAACCCCGTGGCGGCGGATGCTCCGCTTGGCGACCGCCGTTCGATGCTGTGGTCGGGGACGCTTGTCACGCAAGGCACGGCCAAGGGGCTGGTCGTGGCGACCGGCGCGCAGACCGAGATCGGCCGGATCGGTGGGCTTCTGGCCGGGGTGGAGCAGCTGACCACACCCCTGGTCGCGCAGATGGATCATTTTGCGCGCTGGCTTTCGTTCCTGATCCTGCTGATCGCGGCACTTCTTCTGATTTACGGCTATTTCGTCGGACACCACGACTTTGGCGAACTGTTCATGGCGGTGATCGGCGTGGCCGTAGCGGCAATTCCCGAGGGATTGCCAGCCGTTATGACGATCACCCTTGCGATCGGTGTTCAGGCCATGGCGCGCAGGAATGCCATTGTCCGCCGCCTGCCCGCGATCGAGGCGATCGGCTCGGTTTCTGTCATCTGCACCGACAAGACAGGCACCCTGACCCGGAACGAGATGGTCGTCGTGGCCGGCGAGACGCCAGAGGGTGCCTTTGCCGTGACCGGCGACGGTTATGCGCCCGAGGGCGAGATCACCCCGCCCGGAGACCTTGGCCGCCTGGGCCGGGCGGCCGCGCTGTGCAACGACGCGCATCTGCACCGCCGGAACGGCCACTGGTTTGTCGAGGGCGACCCGATGGAGGGCGCACTTCTGGCCTTTGCCGCCAAGGCCGGGGCCGCCGGCCCCGAAGAACGCCTGGATGTCGTGCCGTTCGACAGCCGCCATCGCTATATGGCCGTGCTCAGCGCCGACGGTGTGACCCGGGTAAAGGGCGCCCCGGAACGGGTGCTGCGCATGTGCCGCGACATCGACTACGGCCGTTGGCATGACCGGGCCGAGGCAATGGCCCGTCAGGGGTTGCGCGTGCTTGCCTTCGCCGAGCGGGTCGAGGGCCGTGACGAAATCGACGCGGGAACCCTGGACGGGGGGCTGACCTTCCTGGGGCTTCTCGGCCTGATCGATCCCCCCCGCCCCGAGGCGATCGCGGCGGTGGCCGAATGCCGTTCGGCCGGGATCCGGGTGAAGATGATCACGGGCGACCATGCCGGCACGGCGGCCGCCATCGCCGCGCAGATCGGGCTTGCCCGGCCAGATCGTGTTCTGACAGGGGCGGACCTGGACAAGCTGGACGACGCCGAACTGGCGATGGAGGTCATGGATGTCGATGTGTTCGCCCGTACCAGCCCCGAACACAAGCTGCGGCTGGTGACGGCGCTGCAGGCGAACGGACTGTCGGTCGCGATGACCGGCGACGGGGTGAACGACGCCCCGGCGCTGAAGCGCGCGGATGCAGGCATCGCCATGGGCCTGAAGGGATCTGAAGCCGCAAAGGAGGCGGCGGACCTCGTGCTGGCCGACGACAACTTTGCCTCGATCGCCGCGGCGGTGCGCGAGGGGCGGACGGTCTATGACAACCTCAAGAAGGTGATAAGCTGGACCCTGCCGACGAATGCCGGCGAATCCATCGTCATTGTCTTTGCGATCCTCGCGGGGCTTCTGCTGCCGCTCAGCCCGGTGATGATCCTGTGGGTCAACATGATCACAGCTATCACTTTGGGCCTGGCGCTGGCCTTCGAACCGACCGAGGCCGGCACGATGCAGCGCCCGCCCCGCGCGCGCACGGCGCCGATCCTTTCGGGTGAACTGGTCTGGCACGTGGTGCTGGTGGCGGGGCTGTTCATTGCCGGGATCCTTGCCATGTTCAACTACGCGCAGGACCGGGGCTATTCGCTGGCCCTGTCGCAGACCATCGCAATGAACACGCTGGTCGTGCTCAAGACCTTCCATCTGTTCTTCATCCGGAACATCCACGGAACCTCGCTGACCTGGGGCGCGGTGAAGGGCACGAAGGTGGTCTGGATCGTGGTGATCGCCGTCACCGCCGCACAGTTCGCCATCACCTACGTTCCGGCGCTGCAGGTAATCCTGGGCACCGAAGCCGTGCCCTTCTGGGATGGCATCCTGATCGTTGCGGTCGGGGCGGTCTTCTTCGCACTGGTCGAGATCGAGAAGCAGATTCGCCTTGGCCTGCGTGCGGGGCCAGGCGGGGTGACCAAAGAATCCGCTTGAAAACCGGCCCTTTCGTGGGCATATGGCCGGTCTGAACCTGCGGTCCACCGCGGGCCGCGCCACATTGGAGAGACCATGGCCAAGGAAGACATTCTCGAATTCCCCGGTGTCGTGAAGGAACTCCTGCCCAATGCGACGTTCAGGGTCGAACTCGAGAACGGCCATGAACTGATCGCGACCATGGCGGGAAAGATGCGCAAGAACCGCATCCGGGTTCTGGCCGGCGACAAGGTGCAGGTCGAGATGACGCCCTACGACCTGTCAAAGGGCCGCATCAACTATCGCTTCAAGTAAATTGCGCCTTATCCTTGGATCGGGCAGCCCGCGCCGCAAGGAATTGCTGGCGCAGATGGGGATTGTGCCCGACCTGATCCTGCCCCCCGACATCGACGAAGACCCGCGGAAGGGCGAACTGCCGCGGCCCTATTGTCTGCGTCTGGCGCGGGAAAAGGCGCAGGCCGTGCCGGCGGGGCCCGAGGATGTGGTCCTGTGCGCCGATACCACCGTGGCGTTGGGCCGTCGCATCCTGGGCAAGCCCGAAGATGCCGGCCAGGCGGCGGCCTTCCTGACCGCACTGGGCGGGCGGCGGCACCAGGTGATTACCGCCGTTGCCGTACGCCGGGGCGAGCGCGTACTGACGCGGGAAAGCATGAGCGTCGTCAAGATGAAGCGGCTGTCGGATGCCGAGTTGAATGCCTATCTCGCCAGCAACGAATGGCAGGGCAAGGCCGGAGGCTACGGTATCCAGGGTTTGGCCGGGGCGCTGATTCCATGGATTTCCGGCAGCTACACGGGGATCATGGGCCTGCCCGTGGCAGAGACGGCTGCGCTTCTGACGGCGGTGGGCTATCCGGTCTGGAGGCAGTCATGAAGGGTCGGGTTCTGGTTCTGGACGAGATCGCGGGCCGTCAGGCTGCTGCGCTGATGGTGGACGGACGGCTGGAGGAACTGGCCATCGACCCGGAAGGCGACGTGATCCTGCCCGGCGCGATCTACCGTGCGGTTGCCGACCGACCGGTGAAAGGGCAGGGCGGCATCTTCGTGAAGCTGCCCCAAGGCTCGGGCTTTCTGCGGCAGATTTCCGGCGTGGCGCCGGGGCAGCGGCTTCTTGTGCAGGTCACCGGCCCGGCTGAACCCGGCAAGGCTGCCCCTGTCACCACGCGGCTGCTGTTCAAGTCGCGTTTTGCCATCATCACGCCGGACGCGCCTGGCCTGAACATCAGCCGCCGGATCCGGGACGAGGGTCTGCGGGCCGATCTTCAGGCGCTGGCCGAGACCGGGATGGAAGGGGCCGACCCGCGTCTTGGCCTGATCCTGCGCTCGGGCTGCGCCGAAGCCCAGGATGAGGCCATCGCCGAGGACATCGCCGCGATGCGCGGTCTGGCCGAGGCGGTGCTGGCCGATCTGTCCGGCGGTCCGGAGCTTCTGGTCGATGGCCCTTCGGCCCACGAGCTGGCGTTCCGCGACTGGCTCGACCCCGCGGTGGACGAGGCCGACACCGCCCCTGGCAGCTTCCAGCGGCAAGGTGTCACCGAGGCGCTGGAGGCACTGCGCAGCCCGCGTGTGGCGTTGGATGCGGGCGGGCACATGATGATCGAGCCGACACGCGCCCTGGTCGCCGTGGATGTGAACACCGGGCCGGACACGTCGCCGGCCGCGGCGCTTAAGGCCAATATCGCAGCTGCCCGCGACCTGCCGCGCCAGTTGCGCCTGCGAGGGCTGGGCGGACAGGTGGTGGTGGATTTCGCCCCGATGCCGAAGCGCGACCGGCAGGTGCTTGACCAGGTGCTGAAGGCGTCGTTCAGGGCCGAGGGCGAGACCAACCTTGCCGGCTGGACCACGCTGGGCCTTTACGAGCTTACCCGCAAGCGCGACCGTCTGCCGCTGGCCGAGGTGCTGCCATGACCTGCCCGATCTGCGGCAAGCCTACCGCCCCCGCCTACCGCCCCTTCTGCTCGCGCCGCTGCGCCGACGTGGACCTCGGACGCTGGCTGACCGAGGGTTACCGCATCCCGGCCGAGACCGCGGACCAGGCGGAAGACCTGCCCGGAGATCGCCCGGAGCAGAAGCCGCATTGAAGGGCGTTTTCCCTCTGGACAGCCCCCCGCGCCTTGGGTATCACCCGCCCACCAAACGGTGCCCAGATAGCTCAGTTGGTAGAGCAGCGGATTGAAAATCCGCGTGTCGCTGGTTCGATTCCGGCTCTGGGCACCATTTAATCCAACAAAATCAGCACGCTAAGCATCGCACAGTTTTTAGTTCGTGCGTCGCACACTCATCGCACAGTTTTTCGTGCGTTGAACGCTGCGGGCGTGGCTTGGAATCAACTGTGGTGAACACAGTGTTTGCGGACGCTGTGGCCAACACACTGTTCAAACAAAGTTTTCTGACCACAGCGACGAAACACAGCTCTATTTCACGGTCCTTGATCGCAAGCCCACGGGTTTGAAGCAGCTAGGGTCAGGACTCGTTGTCGCGTCATAGCCAGAAC